>JBBRTL010000041.1:0-15639 GCA_038244445.1 Vulcanimicrobiales bacterium | reverse complement strand
TCCACCAGCGCGACCTGCGCGCGCGCGTGATCCAAAGCATCACCGACGCCGGCCTGGACCCGCTCTCGCTCGAACTTGAAATCACCGAAACGGCCGCCATGTCGGACGCCGACTCGACGGTCGCCATCGTACGCGATCTGAAGAGCGACGGCATCCGCTTCGCAGTGGATGATTTCGGGACCGGCTATTCGTCGCTCGGCTACCTTCGGCGCTTCGATATCGACGTGCTCAAGATCGATCGCTCGTTCGTCTCCGGTATCGGCGTGCAGCCGAGCGACGAGACGATCGTCCGGGCCGTCCTCGCGATGGCCCACAGCCTCGGCCTCGAAGTCGTGGCGGAGGGCGTCGAAACCGAGGCCCAAGTCGCCTTCCTGCGCCTGCACGACTGCGACCTCGTGCAGGGCCACGTGGTCGCGCCGGCGCTCCCGGCCGGAAAACTGGAACGACTGTTGCGCGAACGGCGAGGAGCCGCGGCCTCTGCGGGGTAAGGGACCACCCTATGGATACGCTCGTTTCGCCGTCGCCGGCCCTCGATCGCGAGCACCTCGCCGCCCGCTACCGCCGTAACCGCGAGCGCTCGGCCCAGCTTTTCTCGTTGGTCGCACCGGACGCGTTTGAAGATCGCCCGATCCCGCTCCGTCATCCGTTCGTCTTCTACGCCGGGCATCTGCCCGCGTTCAGCTTCCTCACCTTGAACGAACGCGCGTTGCAACAAGAATCCATCGATCGCCGCTTGGAGAAGCTGTTCGAACGCGGGATCGATCCGTCGACGTTCGACGCGGCGGCGCACCTCGGCCGTTCCGATTGGCCGACCCGGGCCGAGGTCGAAGCGTTCGGCGCCGCCTGCGACGAGCGCGTCTACGATGCGATCGCGCACGCGCGTCTGATCGACCCGACCGTGCCGCGTCTGGTGCGCGGTCAAGCGGTCCATACGGTCCTCGAACACGAACCGATGCATCACGAGACCCTCGTCTACATCATCCATCAACTCGAAGCCGCGAAGAAGGGCCGCGTCGCGCAGACCCACGTCGACACCCCGCCGCCGGCCAACGAGATGGTCCGTATTGGGGCCGGGCTCGCCACCCTCGGAGCCGACCCCGACGAGATCCCGTTCGGCTGGGACAACGAGTTCGGTCACACGATCGAGCGCGTCTCGGCGTTCGATATCCAACGCTATCCGGTCACCAACGGTGACTGGCTCGGCTTCCGCGCGGCCGGCGGACCGTTGCCCGCGTTCTGGATCGAACGCGACGGTGGGTTGCTCTTGCACGGCGTCTTCGACGAGATCCCGCTCCCGCTCTCGTGGCCGGTCTACGTGACCCGCGATCAGGCCGAGGCGTACGCGCGCTTTGCCGGTATGCGATTGCCGAGCGAAGCCGAGTATCACCGGGCCGCATTCGGCACGCCCGAGGGTGACGAACGCGCATATCCGTGGGGATCGGATGCGCCCATGGCGCGACACGGAAACTTCGATTTCGAACGCTACGATCCCGAACCGGTCGACGCGCATCCGGCCGGCGTGAGCGCCTGGGGCGTCTGGGATCTGATCGGCAACGGGTGGGAATGGACGTCGACGCCGTTCGGCCCGCTCTCGGGCTTCTCGCCGATGGCGAGCTATCCACAGTACTCGACCGACTTCTTCGACGGGAAACATTACGTAATGAAAGGTGCCTCGCCGGTGACGAGCCGGGATCTGATACGACGCTCGTTCCGCAACTGGTTCTACTCCGACTATCCCTACATGTACGCGAAGTTCCGGTGCGTCGTATGAGGCGCATCCTCTTCGCGTTGCTCGTTCCGGCGCTGATCTTCGGCGCCGTTTCATGTTCCAAGCAGGATTCGAACGGCGAGACCGGCGGAACGCTGCGGATCGGCCTGCCGATCCCGCCGACCAACCTGAACGGCATCCTCACGCAAAACGTTCCGGAGGTCTTCGTCGACGGCTTCATCTACTCGCAGTTGGTCACGCTCGACGACAAGAACCGGGAAGTTCCCGACCTGGCCGAGCGCGTGCCGACGCTCGCGAACGGCGATATCGCCAAGGACGGCAAGACCATCACCTATCACCTGCGCCACAACGTCAAGTGGCACGACGGCATCGCCTTCACCAGCAAGGACGTCGCCTTCTCGTGGCGCGCCGTCATGAATCCGAAGAACAACGTCGTGGCTCGTCGCGGGTACGATCTCGTCGCCTCGGTCGATACGCCGGATCCGTACACCGTCGTCTTCCATATGAAGATGCTGTTCCCGCCGGCGATCGAAGCGCTCTTCGGCGAGAGTGATTCGCCGCTCTTCATCATCCCCGAGCACCTTTTGGCGAAATACCCGAACCTCAACCAGATCGCGTTCAATGCCGCCCCGATTGGAACCGGACCGTTCAAGTTCGGACGCTGGCTGCGTGGAGACCGCATCGTCCTGACCGCGAATCCGGACTACTTCTTGGGCGCGCCGAAACTCAAGCAGATCGTGATCATGCTGATCCCGGACGCGAATACCACCGAGGCGCAGTTGCGCAGCCACGACATCGATCTCGCCTACGAACTGACCGGGACGAACTGGCACCATTTCGAGAACGATCCGAACTTCGTCCACCTGCTCGCGCCGTCGCCGTCGTATACGGCCATCCTCTTCAACACCGGCCGCGCGCCGTTGACCGACGTGCGCGTGCGTCGCGCGCTCGTGCTGGCGATCGACCGTCCGACGATCGCGACGAAGGACACCTACGGGGCGGGAGTCCTGGCATCGGCGGATCTCGGTCCGTTCTATTGGGCCTACGATCCGACGCTCAAGCCCGTGCCGTTCGATCCCACGGCCGCCGCCGCGCTCCTCACCGCGGCCGGCTGGATGCCCGGGCCCGACGGCATCCGAATGAAGAACGGCAAGCGGCTTTCTCTGCAGATCGCATACGGGCAGGGCAGTCCGACGTCGACGAATATCGTCTTGCAGACCCAGCAGATGCTCAAGCGCGTCGGTGTCGAGCTGGCGCCCAAGAGTTATGCGTTCGCCAACCTGTACGCGGCGGCACAGGACGGCGGCATCTACAACGCCGGCAACTTCGACCTGGCGATGTATGCCTGGATCGCGGGCGGCGATCCGGACAACTCGTCGGCCTGGCTCTCCACCCAGATCCCGCCGGCCGGCAACAACGTCTCGCGCTATCGCTCGGCGGAGATGGACGCACTCCAAGCCCAGGCGCTCTCGACCTTCGACCACGGCGTACGCGCGAAGGCATACGCTAAGATCGAGGCCCTCCTGCTGCGCGACGCCCCGGGAGCCTTCATCTACAACCAAGGCGAGCGCCACGTCCTGACCCCGGCCTTCAAAGGCTATGCACCGAACGGTATCAACGCGGCCTGGAATGCCTATCAATGGAGTATCTGAGGCGGCGGACGGCTAATCTAACGGGCTTCCAAAACTCATCCCAAGGAGCAAGGCTTTGACCGAGATCGCTACGGCGAAAAAGGTTCCGATTACGGTCGCCCACGGCGACGGCATCGGTCCCGAGATCATGGATGCGACGCTACGCATCATCATTGCGGCGGGTGCCGCCCTCGACATCGAAGAGATCGCGATCGGCGAGTCCGTCTACAACCGCGGCCTCTCGAACGGGATCGAGCCCAGCTCCTGGGAGTCGTTGCGTCGCACCAAGGTCTTCCTGAAAGCGCCGATCACGACGCCCCAAGGCGGCGGCTTCAAATCGCTCAACGTGACCGTCCGCAAGACGCTCGGCATGTACGCCAACGTCCGCCCGTGCGCGTCGCTCTTCCCATACGTGGCGACCAAGCATCCGAAGATGGACCTGGTGATCGTCCGCGAGAACGAGGAAGACGTCTACGGTGGCATCGAGCATCGCCAGACCGAACAGGTAACGCAGTGTCTCAAGCTGATCTCGCGCCCGGGTAGCGAGCGGATCGTCCGCTACGCGTTCGAATACGCGCGCGCGAACAAACGCAAGAAAGTCACGTGCTTCACCAAAGACAACATCATGAAGATCACGGACGGCCTGTTCCATAAGGTCTTCGACGAGATATCCAGAGAGTATCCCGACATCGAAGCCGAGCATTGGATCGTCGACATCGGCGCGGCTAAGATGGCCGATACGCCCGAGGTCTTCGACGTCTTGGTGATGCCGAATCTCTACGGCGACGTGCTCTCCGACGTCGCCGCCCAAATCACGGGCTCGGTCGGTCTGGCCGGGTCGGCGAACATCGGCGACCATTGCTCGATGTTCGAAGCGATCCACGGCTCTGCGCCGCGTCGCGCCGGACAGAACCTCGCCAATCCCTCGGGGCTCTTCCACGGCGCGCTCCTGATGCTCTCGCACATCGGCCAAGGCGATATCGCCGAGAAGGCGCACAACGCCTGGCTACGCACAATCGAAGACGGCATCCACACCTACGACATCTACAAAGAAGGCACCAGCAAAGAGAAGGTCGGCACCAAGGAGTTCGCGGACGCGATCATCGCGCGCATGTGCCAGAAACCGCAACATCTCGCTCCGGCCGAGTACGCCAAGGATGCGAAACTGGATCTTTCGATCCGCGCTGACGCTGCGCCGTCCAAGAAAGTACGCGTCGGGGTCGATCTCTACATCGACAAGCCGAACGGCAAGCCCGACGAGATCGCAGCCGGACTGAACGCGCTCGGCGTCGCCGGCGCGAAGCTGGTCGTGATCGCCAATCGCGGCACCAAGGTCTGGCCGGACGGCAACCCGGATACGTTCTGGAGCGATCACTGGTCGTGCCGGTTCGAAGCGAACGGCGGCGCGTTCGACGGCTCGACGGTCGCAAAGCTGCTCGACGGCGCGAGCCGATCCGGCTTCGACGTCGTCAAGACCGAGGGTCTCTACACGTTCGACGGAGAGCGCGGCTACTCACTCGCTCAGGGCCAATGACCGCGCGATAGGCGCATGAGGATCGTCGGCTCCCGATTCAATCGAGATGCCGAACGTCGTCCAAGCTCGTCAGTCGTGGCTTTCCCGCATCCATCGCGATCCGAGTGATGGATGCGGGCGTCAGACGCACCGTCTGCGGGTCGATCTGATCCGCGACCAGGATGTCCAGTAGCGCGTGCAGCGCGCCGGCGTGCGTCACGAGCACGATCCGCCCCTGACGCCCCGCGATCTCGTCGAGCACGTCACCGACGCGCGCCCGGACGGCTTCGAACCGTTCTCCGCCGCTTGGCGCGTAGGCACGCACCGACGAGAACGCGATGTCCGCGGCGACCGGATAGCGCCCGACGATCTCGTCCCACGTCAGGCCCTCCCATTCGCCGAACTTGAACTCGCGCAGGCGCGCGTCCGGAACGACCTCCAGCCCGTGACGTGCGGCGATCGCTCGAGCCGTCTCGAGGGCGCGCGAGAGATCGCTCGACACGATCCCGTCGATCGGGTCGGACGCGAGCGCCGCCGCAGTCGCGGCGGCCTGCGCGCGGCCCTCGATGGAAAGCGGGATATCGCTCTGGCCTTGGAAGCGCCGCGTTGCGTTCCATTCGGTGCGCCCATGGCGCACCAGGATCAGTTCGCGAATCGGGCGCTACTTCGCGTACTGGTCGAGAAGGTCGAGCATGTCGTTGGCATGCTCTTCTTCCACCGCGAGGATGCCCTCCATCATGCGGCGCGACGTCGGATCTTTTTCTCCGAGGAAGCGGATGATCTCGGTGTACGATTCGATCGCGATCCGTTCGGCGACCAGATTTTCCTTGACCATGTCGGCCAGGTCCTTACCGACCACGTACTGCGAATGGCTGCGCGTCGCGAGACCTTCGGGGTTGAAGTCCGGATCGTACCCGAGTTGCGTGATGCGCTCGGCGATCTGGTCGGCGTGTCCCTGTTCCTCGTTTGCATGCTGGAGGAACTCGGCGGCAACGGCGTCCTTGTTCATGCCCTTCGCCGTATAGAAATGCCGCTTGTAGCGGAGCACGCAAACGATCTCCGTCGCGAGCGCTTGGTTCAACACGTCGCAGACGACCTTCGCGTCGGCTCCGTAGCTCGAGGTCACGGCGCCCTTCTCGATGTTGGCGCGCGCTCGGCGGCGCAGTTCCTTGACATCCGACAAAAACGGCTTCGCTTTAGGTGCTGGCACGGTCACTCCTCACGGTCAAAAGTAGGTCTTCCCGCCGTACTCTACCCACAATCGCGAGGCCTTCCGCCCGCTCCCGTCGTAACGTGCCGAGTGGCAAAACATGAGGATGTGCGGCTCGACGTCCGCAAGATGTACAAACTCTTCATCGGCGGCGCGTTCGTGCGCTCGGAATCCGGTCGCAGCGACCCGCTCTGGGACGGGAAGGCCTTCGGGGCCAATATCGCCCGCGCGTCGCGTAAAGACGTCCGAGATGCCGTCGTCGCCGCTCGCGGTGCCCAGAGCAAGTGGTCCAAGACCGCGCCCGCGCTCCGTGGACTGATCCTCTATCGCCTGGCCGAGATGATGGAAGCCCGCCGCGAGGAGTTCCCCAAGGACGAGATCGATGCGGCCATCGACCGGATCGTCTGGTATGCCGGCTGGTGCGACAAGTACTCGGCCCTGCTCTCGACCCGCAACCCGGTCGCCGGCCCCCACTTCAACTTCTCGACGGTCGAAGCGACCGGCGTGGTCGGCGTGATGGCGCCCGACAAACCCGGCCTGCTCGGCCTGGTCTCGGTGATCGTCCCGGCGCTGGTCGCCGGCAACGCCGTCGTCGCGGTCGCCTCCGAGACGGATCCGCGCACCGCCGTAATCTTCGCCGAGGCCCTCGCGACCAGCGACATCCCGGCCGGTGTGATCAATATCCTGACCGGTCGCCGCGCCGAACTTGGCCCGATCATGGCCAAGCACATGGACGTCAACGCGATCGGCTTCGAGAACGACGACCCCGAGCAGACGATCGCGCTCACCCGCGGCGCGGCCGACAACGTGAAGCGCGTACGCGCCTGGGCCAAGCGCAGTTCGGATGAATGGTTCGCCGCCTCCGCGCAGAGCCTCGACGAGATCGCCCAGTACTGCGAAGTCAAGACGATCTGGCACCCCGCCGGCGTGTAAGAACGTGAGCGCGGATGCACGCGCGCGCGCCGAGATCGTGCGCTACGGCCGATTGCTCTGGAATCGCCGCCTGGTCACCGGGTCGAGCGGCAACGTCTCCGTCAAACTCGACGACGGCGATCTGCTGGTGACGCCCTCCGGCGTCTCGTTGCGCGACCTCGCCGAGCACGAACTCGTGCGCGTCGACGCACGCGGTACGCCGCGCAACCCGCAACAGCGTCCGACCAGCGAACTTCCGCTCCACGTCGCGGCATACGACGTGCGCCCTGACGCGCGCTGCGTCGTCCACACGCACCCGACGTTCTGCGTCGTCTGGTCGAAGGTCGGTTCGATCTTCCCGCGCGATACGGTCGGCGCGCGCGAGACGCTCGGTCCGGTCGCCTGGACCGCCTATCGCGACCCCGGGACGCACGAACTCGCGAATCTTTGCGCGGTCGAGTTCTCGCGCGGCTTCGACACCGTCGTGATGGAACGGCACGGCGTCTCGACGGTCGCGGCCGACCTCGAACGCGCCTTCATCCTGACCGACCTCGCCGAAGAGGCCGCCCGGATCGCCTATTTCAGCCGTCTCGGCGGCCTTACGGAATAATTCGCAGCAGCTTGCTGTTCGGCGTGTCCGTCGATGGCGAGGCGTTCGATCGCACCCTCGGCGGTGCCGACCTCTAGAAAGCTGCCTTCCGTTGCCAGGGACGTGCGGTGAGCGACGGGAAGCATTCTCGCGGTGTGAGCTATCGACTACCGATCCACCAACGGCTCTCCAACGCGCTCTCGAACGACGAGTTCCGTATTTTCTATCAGCCTGTCGTCTCGCTCGCGACCGATGAGATCGTCGGCGTCGAAGCCCTGCTGCGTTGGGAGGCCCGCGACCCCGCATACGCTTCGCCCGAGACGTTCATCTCGCAGGCCGAGGCCTCGGGCTTCATCATCAATCTCGGTGACTTCGTCTTACGCGGTGCGGCCCAACAGATGCGCCGCTGGCACGAGCGTTTCGGCCCGCACCTCAAGCTCGCCGTCAATCTCTCGGGGCGGCAGTTCGCCCACCACAATCTCGCCAAGTCGATCGAGGACGCGCTACGCTTCGCGCGCTTCTCCGCCGCACATCTCGAGTTCGAGATCACCGAGACGGTCGCGATGCACGACGCGGAAGAGTCGATCGGGATCATGCGCCAGCTCAAGAAGCTCGGCATCAAGATAGCGCTCGAAGATTTCGGGACCGGCTATTCCTCGCTCTCCTACCTCAAGAAGCTCCCGATCGATAAACTCAAGATCGACAAGTCGTTCGTGCGGGATATCCCGAGCGACGAGAACGACCTGGCGATCGTCTCGGCGATCATCGCGATGGCTCACTCCCTGGGCATGGCCGTCCACGCCGAAGGCGTAGAGACAAAAGCCCAGGCCGACTTCTTGCGAGATTGCGGCTGCGAGTACGCCCAGGGTTTTTTGTACGCTCGGGCCCTCCCGGCTGCCGAGCTTGAGGTGATGCTCGAGGGAACCAGCGCCCAGGCCGCCTCCTAGGCGGGCCTTCTTAATATCTTCTTCGCGATTCCTTGACGCTCGGATAAAGGCACGGCCTTTCCCTGCCAGAAACGTGAACGGAGCGTCACGGATTGACGCGAGTTTTCCTCGTGAAATTTGGAAGGATCGTTTTGTGGCACGTCCGCTGACCCGCCAGGCTCTAACGCTTATTGCCGGGCTGACTTTGCTCGGTTCCGTTGTCGCCTGTGGCGGCGGCGGTTCGACCCCGATCGTGCCGGGCGCCGGAGGGGCCGCGGCTGCCCCTGCGAGCGGGTTCGCGGTACCGAGCGACGGAGCCCGTACGGCCGTAGCCAACGGACCTGCGACGATCACCACCTACACGAACATCATCCCGCTGACGTTCTACTCGGCCGGCGGGGTGATCGACTTCCTCACAACCCCGGTAACTACGGCGACCGTTCTTCATCCGTTCAACACCGGCGTCCTGACCAGCCAGCAGTTCACCATTCCGATGAGCTGCATGGTCCAGGTCAGCCGCGCCACGCCGGCGGCGGGCGACAAGCGCAACGCGGCCGTCGCGTCAGCGACTCCGCCGCCGACGCCGGCTCCGGTGCTCACGCCGACCACCTGCCTGATCGTCGCGTATGCCGATAACGGCACGACCGCGATTCCGGTGACCGGCTATGCCGGTAGCGACGGTATCAACCTGGTCTTCCCGGCCTCGAGCGCCGGCGTCAACTACCTGCTTGGGACGAACTACACGTTCTACGTCGCGATCGCGACCGTGAGCACACCCACGCCCGGGCCGACGGCAACGCCGAAGCCGACCCCTGCCCCGACCTCGTCGCCGAGCCAAGGCGGCGGATCTTGCGACAAGGACGGGCACGACGGTGATGGCCACGACGGGCATCACGGTGACGGTCACGACGGCGATCGGCACGATAGCAGCAGCAACCACGGCGACGAGCATCACGGCGATCGTCACGAGCACGACAACGGCAATCACAAGGATTGCGGCGTCCATAACGGAGACGACCACGACCATCATGGCGGCCACGACGGCCACGACGGCCACGACGGTCACGACGGTCACGACCACTAGCAACCGCTAGCGGTTCAAGGAATCGGCCCCCGAAAAGCCAATCGGCCCGGGGGCCGTTGCACGTCTTGGAGAGGTGGCAGAGTGGTCGAATGCACTCGCTTGGAAAGCGAGCAGACGTGAAAGCGTCTCGGGAGTTCGAATCTCCCCCTCTCCGTACTTCGACTCCGGCGCTCGGCATGACACGTAAGGTGTCTTTTTTAGTTGCCGACCTTCTCCACATGTGCGAGCCAGTAATCGAATGAGGCCCGGGCTTGGGCCTCGAGCATCGCGTCGCCGGGGATGACTTCGCGACGGAGCTGATGCGCGAGGGTCGCGCGCTCGCCGTAGTTGGCATCCATCACGAAGTCCGTGGTCTGCAGTTGCGCGATCAGATCGAGCGGCAGATGCACGTCCGGCGGAAGCGTGTTGACCGTGATCTCGGGTGGATTCTCGACCGGCCATGCCTCGCATTCGAAGCGCGCGCAGAGATCCGCGATCTTCGCTTCATCGCGGCCCCACACGTACGCGTACGCATCCGCGCCCTGCAACGTCGAGAGGATCGCACGCGCCGTCGCGCCGGTTCCGAGCACGCCGACGCGTTTGAGCGCGACCGGTTCGTCGAGCGCGGTCTCGAGCGCGCTACGTGCGCCGATGCCGTCGGTGTTCGCGCCCCGGATCTGCATACCGAAGAGGATCGTGTTGACGGCGCCGATACGTTGCGCTTCTTCGTCGATCAGGTCGCACGCGCGCAAGGCTTCTTCTTTGAGCGGATAGGTGACGTTGCAGCCCGTGTAGCCGTCCATGCGCATGCGCCGCAGGACGTCGATCGCGTTGTTGCGCGGCACCCGGATCGAGACGTAGTCGCCGTCGATGCCGGCCTCTTCCAAGAACCCGCGATGAAGGCGCGGGCTGCGGCTGTGCGAGACCGGGTCGCCGATCAACGCGAGCCTCACGGCGTTCTCCGCGCGGGTAGCATCAGCCGCTCGAAAAACCGGAAGACCTTGGTAAGCGCGAAATCTTTGGCTTCGATCGGCTCGGTCAGAATCGTGTAGTGGCCGCACAGCTTCCCGCCGAGGACGTCGGTGAAGAGCTGATCGCCGACGACCGCGATGCTACGCCGGGGCAAGCCGAGCAGCTTCTTGGCCCGCAGAAAGCCGAACGGCAACGGCTTGAGCGCGTTCGGGATGCACCCGAGGATGCCGATCTGCTCGCCTACCAACCGGACCCGCTCGCCGAAGTTGTTGGAGAGCATCACGATCCGCATGCCGCGGTCGTGGGCGGCCGCGACCCAGGCCAGGTGCTCGCTCGCAAGCTCCGTCTCCCGGAAGCCCAATAAAGTGTTATCGAGGTCCACGATCAGGCCGCGGATACCGGCCGCCTCCAGCCCGTCGAGCGAGACATCCTTGAGGCGTGGAGCGAAGCGATCGGGGCCGAACATCTGGGGCTCCTGTTGGGCAGTTGTTCGCACTATCCTCGGGTCTATCCACAGGGCGCTCCTCGACGCTTGCCTCATGCAGCCTTCATCCTCAGATTTTTGTCGCTTATCCTCAGGTGAATCACAAGGAATCCGGATGCGCGACCCCAATATCTTGTGGTAATCGGACGAGTGTGGCACAATCAGAGGCCCTACTGGTCCTTGCGCATCGACGTCGAACAGGTGTTCGATTCGAGGCTTTCGAAGATCGTTCTTTCCTGCTGCTGCTGCGTTCCGAGGAGCTCTCAGTCCGATGAAATTCCGCCGTTCGTATTCCGTTTCCGGCGAGCCCTACCACGGCGTTGCTTTCGAGCCACGTACCTCGAAGATCGTCAACCCGGACGGTTCGGTGATCTTCGAAGCCAAGGACATGATGGTCCCCAAAGCCTGGAGTCAGGTCGCGGTCGACGTCCTCGCGCAGAAGTATTGCCGCAAGGCGGGCGTGCCTGACAAGCTCGTCAAGGTCGAGGAAGAGGGCATTCCGGAGTGGCTCTGGCGCAGCGAAGCGGCCGACGACGCGACCTTCGGGGCGGAGCGCGACGCACGCGAGGTCTTCAATCGCCTGGCCGGCTGCTGGACGTATTGGGGCTATAAGTACGGCTACTTCAACACCGAGGAAGACGCCCGCACCTATTACGACGAGATGGCGGGGATGCTCGCACGCCAGATCGGCGCACCCAACTCGCCCCAGTGGTTCAACACCGGCCTGCATTGGGCGTACGGCATCAGTGGCCCGGCCCAAGGCCACTACTTCATCGACCCCGTCAGCAAGGATCTCACCCGCTCGACCAGCGCCTACGAGCATCCAGCTCCCCACGCGTGCTTTATCCAAAGCGTCAGCGACGATCTGGTGAACGAGGGCGGCATCATGGACCTGTGGGTTCGTGAAGCGCGTATCTTCAAATTCGGATCGGGCACCGGTTCGAACTTCTCGCAGATCCGCGGCGGCGGCGAGAAGCTTTCCGGCGGCGGCACGTCGAGCGGTTTGATGTCGTTCTTGCGCGTCGGCGACCGTGCGGCCGGAGCCATCAAGTCGGGTGGCACAACGCGGCGCGCGGCCAAAATGGTCGTGCTCGACATCGATCATCCGGACGTCGAGCAGTTCATCACCTGGAAGGTCAAAGAAGAGCAGAAAGTCTCCGACTTGGTCGCCGGTTCGATCTCGGCGCAGAAGCATCTGAGCGCCATCATGAACGCGGCGAACGCGGCCGATCTTCCGGCCGACGCGCGTCTCGATCCGGCGCTGAACCCGGGCCTCAAAGCCGCGCTGCGCAACGCGATCAGCGCCGGCATTCCGCAAGGCAACATCCAGTACGCGCTCGACTTCGCCAAGCAAGGCTACAGCAGCCTCGAGATCGAGACGTACGACGTGAACTGGGACGGCGATGCCTACGGCACCGTCTCGGGCCAGAACTCGAACAACTCGGTCCGCGTCAACAACGAGTTCTTCCGCGCGCTCGATGCGCGCGAGAACTTCGATCTGATCAAGCGTACCACCGGCGGCGTTCACCGCTCGGTCTCGGCCGACGACCTATGGGAAAAGATCGCCGTCGCTGCCTGGCAGTGCGCGGACCCCGGCCTGCAGTACGACACGACCATCAACGAGTGGCACACCTGCCCCGCCGACGGGCGCATCAACGCAAGTAACCCTTGCTCCGAATATATGTTCCTCGACGACACTGCGTGCAATCTTGCGTCGTTGAATCTGGTCACGTTCGAGAACGAACAGGGACAGTTCGATGCCGCGCGCTTCGCCGAAGCCTGCCGTATCTGGACGTTCACGCTCGAGATCAGCGTGCTGATGGCGCAGTTCCCGTCGCAGGTGATCGCGCAGAAGTCCTACGACTTCCGCACGCTCGGCCTCGGGTACGCCAACCTCGGCACGTTGCTGATGCGTATGGGCCTGCCGTACGACGGCGAAGAGGCGTTCGGTTGGTGCGGCGCGATCACGTCGCTGATGACCGGCATCGCGTACCGCACATCGGCCGAACTCGCACAGCAACTCGGGGCGTTCCCGCGGTACACCGAGAACGCCGGGCACATGCTACGCGTCATCCGCAACCATCGTCGCGCATCGTATCAGGCCAAGACGGCCGACTACGAAGGCCTCTCGATCGCGCCGGTCACCCACGAGCCGACGCTCTTCACGGAGAACGCCTGGGCCCTGGCGCGCAAGGCCTGGGACGACGCCCTCGCGATCGGCGAAGTCGCCGGCTACCGCAACGCCCAGGTCACCGTCATCGCGCCGACCGGCACGATCGGCCTGGTGATGGACTGCGACACCACCGGCATCGAGCCCGACTTCGCGCTCGTGAAGTTCAAGAAGCTCGCGGGCGGCGGCTACTTCAAGATCGTCAACCAGTCGGTCGAACCGGCGCTTCGGAGCCTCGGTTACACTAACGAAGAGATCGCCGCGATCGAGACGTATGCGACCGGTACCGGCACGCTCGACGGCGCGCCGCACATCAACCGCGCGACCCTCAAAGCGAAGGGCTTCACCGACGAGGTCCTCGCCAAGATCGAAGGCTCGCTGCTGGCCGCATTCGAGCTGCCATTCGTCTTCAACAAGTTCGTGCTCGGCGACGAGTTCTGCACGGGCGTGCTCGGCTTGGCTGAGGCCGACCTCAACGACTGGAACTACTCGATCCTGCGCGACGGCCTCGGCTTCAGCACCCAGCAGATCGAGGAGGCCTCGGCGTTCATCTGCGGCCGCATGACCCTCGAAGGCGCGCCGTACTTGAACGACGAGCATCTGCCGGTCTTTGACTGTGCGACGCCCTGCGGCAAGTACGGTTCTCGCTACATCCGTCCGCTCGCCCACGTCGACATGATGGCGGCCGCTCAGCCGTTCATCAGCGGCGCCATCTCCAAGACGATCAACTTCCCGCAGACGGCCTCGATCGCCGACGTCAAGGAAGCCTATCGCTACGCCTGGGAGCGGATGGTCAAGGCCGTCGCGCTCTATCGCGACGGTTCCAAGCTCTCGCAACCGTTGGCCGCGAGCTACGATCTCGGCGGCGATACCGGTGACGACGACATCATCACCACCACCCAGCCGTACCTGCAGCCGCTCCAGGTCGCGGAGAAGATCGTCTACCGCTACATCGCCAAGCGCAACCGGATGCCGGAACGTCGCAGCGGCTACACCCAGAAGTCGATCATCGGCGGACACAAGGTCTACCTGCGCACGGGCGAATACGAAGGCGGTCAACTCGGCGAGATCTTCATCGACATGCACAAGGAAGGCGCCGCGTTCCGCTCGTTGATGAACAACTTCGCGATCGCGATCTCGCTCGGCTTGCAGCATGGCGTACCGCTCGAAGAGTTCGTGGAAGCCTTCACGTTCACGCGCTTCGAACCGAACGGACCGGTCCAGGGTCACGATCACATTAAGATGGCGACCTCGATCCTCGACTATATCTTCCGCGAACTGGCCGTCTCGTATCTCGGCCGTTACGAACTCGCCCACGTCCAGCCCTCGATGGAGATGGACGCGATGGGTCCCGACGTCGCGGTCCCCGAGTACGTCGCCGAGGAGGAAGGCGAAGTCCGCGTCCGCCCGGTCGGTGTGAACGAGCGTCTGCATCCGGTCAGCGAACACTTGCACCCGGGCCGCACCGCTTCGGCCGCGCAAGCGCCGTCACAACCGCAGGCAACCGCTGCCGTCGCAACCGCTCCGGCCGCCGCACCCGCGCGTACCGGATCGGCAAGCGTCGGCGAAAAGGCCGCGATCGTCAGCGCCGCAAAGGCGAAGGGCTACACCGGCAACTCGTGCGGTGAGTGCGGGCAGATGACCATGGTCCGCAACGGCTCGTGCGAGAAGTGCGACTCCTGCGGCGCCACGAGCGGCTGTTCATAGAAAAACTTACTATACGCGATATCTAAAGGGGACGGCCGACGCGACAGATATCATTGGGTATGGGGATTGTCTTGGCTTGCCTATTAGGCGTGCGCCATTCTCCGACGAACGCCGCGTGCTCGCTGATCGGAGAACCTCCTGTTATCCGGCAGTTGCTCGCCGCGGAGCGCGCCTCGACGAGTACGCGTTTCGCGCTTGCAACTCGCGTACCGATCGATCTCCCGTGTGCAGAAGGTGCGACCGACCTAGAGTCACTCGTCGCAACAAATATCGTTCGACTGTGGCGTGAGGCGCTTATTCTCGGTGTAACCACAAGGCCAGGCGGCTCTTCGACTTGCCACGCATCTCGCGAAGCCGGCCGTCGATACACACTGCTCGCTGTTTGGAACGAAAACACTACATATGACTGGAACACGGCACGGTACGTGAAGGCGTTGCGATCCCATTCGGGATTCGGTCACGTCGAAACCCTTTGGGCACGGTTGGAACGACGGTTTGGAGTTAGGTTGCCGGCGCCTGGCCGCTCTCACGATCACCTAGTAGAAGCCTATCGTCGGCGCGCCTTCGCGGCAACTGCGGAGTGTCGGCCGTCGGGGCTGAGCCTAACTACGCTCCGTCATTGAGACGCCTCATCGCCTACCTTGCGTCCTTCTTCTCCGCGAGCTGGACTATTGACGGATACGCCGTCCGTTATGGCGTTCTCGCCCAGGTCTATCCGGCTAGGTAGCGTTCG
>JBBRTL010000040.1:0-15775 GCA_038244445.1 Vulcanimicrobiales bacterium | reverse complement strand
GACGCGGCACCTTGGCGACGGGCTGTTCGCCCACGAGCACGGTGACGTGCGACATGCGCTTGCGCTTGAAGTAGGCGCGGCCTTGGGCGCGCGGATCCAGACGCTTGGTGAAGCGACCGCCCGGGCCGCCGTCGACCGTGATGCGTACGATGTACAGATCGTCGGTGTTCATGTCGTGGTTGTTGCCGGCGTTGGCGACCGCGCTCTTGACCAGCTTCTCCATCGGCTCGGAAGCATAGACGCCCGCGAACTTGAGGAGGACCAACGCTTCGCGCCCGCTCTTGCCGCGGCTCGCATCGGCGACCCGGCGCAGTTTGCGCGGGCCCATGCGGGCGAACTTGAGATGCGCGGCGGCCGTCGTCTTCTGCGCGGCGGTCGTGGTATCAACTGACATTATTTAACACCGGCCTTATCGCCGCCGTGCCCCTTGAAGTGGCGCGTCGGAGAGAACTCGCCGAGCTTGTGCCCGACCATGTTCTCGGTAACGTAGACGGGGATGTGCGTCTTGCCGTTGTGCACGCCGATGGTGTGACCCACCATCGTCGGGACGATCGTCGAAGCGCGGCTCCACGTCTTGATCACGCGCTTCTCGCGCGTGTCGTTCATCTTGTCGACCTGCTTCACCAACGACTCGGCGACGAAAGGACCCTTCTTTAAACTGCGACCCATCGAACTACGCCTTCCGTTTCCGAACGATCATGTTGGCCGTACGCTTGTTGCGGCGCGTCTTCTTGCCCATGGTCATCTGACCCCAAGGCGTCGTGGGCGGACGACCCGAGGTCGAACGCGCTTCACCACCACCGTGCGGATGGTCGACCGGGTTCATCGCGATACCGCGAACGCTCGGGCGCTTGCCCATGTGGCGCATGCGGCCGGCTTTGCCGATCACCTGGTTCTCGTGCTCGACGTTGCCGAGCTGTCCGATGGTCGCGCGGCACAAGATGTGGATCTTGCGCACTTCGCCCGACGGCATGCGAACCTGCGAGTACTCGTCTTCCTTGGCCATCAGCTGCGCCGAGACGCCGGCCGAACGGACGAGCTTGCCGCCTTCGCCGGGGCGAAGCTCGATGTTGTGGATGACCGTACCGACCGGGATGTTCTTGATCGGCAAGCAGTTGCCGGTCTTGATGTCCGCGGCGGGGCCGGACTCGATGACGTCGCCGACCTTGAGGTCGACGGGCGCCAGGATGTAACGCTTCTCGCCATCTTTGTAATGGAGCAGCGCGATGCGGGCCGAGCGGTTCGGATCGTATTCGATCGTCGCCACCTTGGCCGGGATCGCATCCTTAGAGCGCTTGAAGTCGATGATGCGATAGATCTTGCGCGTGCCGCCGCCCTTATGACGGACCGTGATGTGTCCGTTGTTGTTGCGACCCGAGTGCTTCTGACGCACTTCGGTAAGCGGCTTGTGCGGATCGACCTTCGAGAGGTCGGAGAAATCCATCGTCGTGATGAAGCGGCGGCCCGCGCTAGTCGGGCGATACTTTTTAACAGGCATCTTATTGCTCGAAATAGTTGACGCCGCCGAGTTCGATTTTTTGACCCGGCTTGAGGGTGACGATAGCTTTTTTGAAGTCGGACGTCTTGCCCGACGACCGTTGGCCACGGCGCGCAGAACTGCGCGTCTTTCCGGCGACGTTGACGGTGTTGATCTTGATCACGTCGACCTTGAAGATCTCTTCGATGGCGTGGCGGATCTGCGTCTTGGTCGCGTTCTTATGGACCGTGAACGTGTACTGCTGGACGAGGGCGTTGCCCATCGCCTTTTCGGTAATGCGCGGCGAGATGATGATGTCGCGTGCGTCCATTACTTGCTCTCCTCTGCGTAGGCGGCCGAGAGCGACTCGTACGCGGCGGCGGTGAAGACGAGGCGGTTGTAACGCAGCACGTCTTTGACGTCGAGCGCGCCCGTGTGGGTCACGGCGACGGCTTTGAGGTTGCGGCTGACGAGTTCGATCTTTTCGAACGCGCTCTCGCCCTTACCGCACACGAGCAGCGTGCTCGGGCCCTTCTTGGCTTCCTTCGTCGATCCGAATATCAGGGCGGCGAACTCGGCGGTCTTGACGATCGAAAAGTTCTCGACGTCCAGGACCGAGATCGCGCCGGTCTTGAATCGGTCCGACAGGGCGGCGATGAAGGCCGCGCGGCGTTCTTTCTTGTTGAGCGACTCCACGTACGAGCGCGGCTTGGGACCGAACACGACGCCACCCTTGCGCCATTGCGGCGAACGGATGGAGCCTTGACGGGCCCGGCCGGTGCCCTTCTGCTTCCACGGCTTGCGACCGCCGCCGCGAACTTCGTCGCGGCGTAGGGTCGAAGCGGTGCCGGCGCGCGGGTTGGCCAGTTCGCGGTGAACCGCACGATAGATCGTGTGGAGCTTGTCGCTATAGTCTTTCTCGAAGATCGACGGCGTCTGCACGTCGCGAACGATCTTGCCGTTCAGGTCGATGACGTTCGGCATTAGGCTTTGACCTCCGCAGCGGCGGGGCTCTTGACGCTCTTGCTGATCACGACCAGCGCGTTCTTGGCTCCCGGAACGGGACCGCGGACGAGCAGGACGTTACGCTCCGCATCGGCGCGCACGATCTCGAGGTTCTGATGGGTGACGCGATCGACGCCCATGTGACCCGGACGGCGGCTGCCTTTGACGACGCGGCCGGCATTGGTATCGCCGTTCGAACCCGGCTGACGGTGGATCATCGAGCCGTGGCTCGCGCCGCCGCCGCTGAAGTTGTGACGTTTGATACCGCCGGCGAAGCCTTTACCTTTGGAGATACCGACGACGTCGACGCGGTCGCCTTCGGCGAACTCGGCAACGGTGATCGTCTGACCGACCTCGACGCCGTCGATGTCGTTGCGGAACTCGCGGACGACCTTCGTGGGCTCGACGTTGTTCTTCTTGAAATGTCCGGCAAGGGCACGGGTGACGCGAGCTTTCTTGATCGTGCCAAATCCGAGAGCGACGGATTCGTATCCGTGCTTCTCTTTGGTACGACGCTCGACCACCGTGCAGGGACCGGCTTCGATCACCGTGACCGGGACGTAACGTCCGTCGGCGGTGAACACGCTCGTCATCCCAACCTTGCGGCCAAGGATGTTCTTCATTATCCTCGTCCTATTCAGTTGTTGAAGTGTGTGAGTAAGTAAATGTCCACGGCCCCAGGCGTACTGCCTATATTCTTCGACCGGCACGCGCAACGAAGCGCGGTCCGGCCAGGACCACAACTCAGGCAGTCTACCAGGACCCCCCACCCGAGTCAAGCGACTTATCCCCCACCTCGCCCTCGTGGCTGAGCACGATCAAAGCGGCCGGCCTAAGGTGCGAAGCCGCCGGATCAAGAGCGGAGCAAGCTTTCCTTGCATGTCATCCCGAGCGTAGGGAGCGCAGCGACCGGAGTCGAGGGACCACCACCAGTCCCGGCCAACCTCACCTTCCATGCCCACCCCGATCACCCTGAGCACCGAACGGCTCATCCTCCGCCCCTGGACGGAGGCCGACTTCGCGCCTTACGCGGCCATAAACGCCGACCCGCGAGTGATGGAGCACTTCGACGCGACCCGGACCCGAGCGGAGAGCGATGCCGGTGCCCAGCGGATCAAAAACCGCATCGAGGGTCGCGGCTGGGGTCTGTGGGCCCTCGAACTCCGCGAAACCGGTGACTTCATAGGCTTCACCGGCCTCGATGCGGTGGACCACGAAGCGCATTTCACCCCTGCCGTCGAGATCGGCTGGCGCATCGCCCACGCCCATTGGGGCAAAGGCCTAGCCCCGGAAGCCGCCCGGGCCGCCCTGGTCTTCGGCTTCGAGTCGCTTGGGCTCGCCGAGATCGTCGCGCTCACCGCGACGATGAATCGCAATTCGATGCGGGTGATGGAAAAGATCGGCATGACCCGCGACCCGTCCGACGATTTCGAGCATCCGGGCCTCCCCGAAGGCCACCGCCTCCGCCCGCACGTCCTCTACCGCCTGAAGGCCTAGCCAGCTCCGCCGGCATAGTTGCCACCGGTGAGAATCGTATCGAAGCTCGCCCTCGCCCTCGCCGCCTCGATCTGCCTCGTCGCGACCGCCGGCCTTCCAGCCCGCGCCCAGGCCGCGATCAGCGTCCACAACGCGAGCGGTCATTGCGCGGTCGTCACCGTCTATACGGCCTGGAGTCCGTCGCCTTGGAGCGAGGTGACGATCAACGGCCAAGGGCGCAAGTTCGTCGAGCCCGGCATCTGGTGGCCGTTCTTCCTACCGGCCGATCCCGACGTACGGGTGCGCGCCGAAATCCTCAACAGTCCGACGTGTTCCGGGCGGACGATCGCCGACGTCTTCGCGGTTCGCAACGGTATCGTCAAAGACGGCCGCTACGTCGCCAAGGTCGAGAAGACCGCCAAGGGATATCACGTCGTCATCTATCGATAGGGGCTCCGGCAAACTGGATGACGGAGTTCTAGTCGAAGCGTATCTTCTCGGATAACCGTACTTTCGTCAGCCGGCATCGCGCCGCGGATCGGAAAGCCTTTGAAAACCATATCGCAGCTCGCCCTCTCTCTCGCCGCCTCGATCTGCCTGGTCGCGACCGTCGCCATTCCGGCCGTCGCCAATGCCGTGATCAGAGTTCACAACGCGAGCGGACACTGTGCGGCAGTCACCCTCAATAACAGATCGCACCGTTTCATCGAACCCGGTACGTTTTGGTCGTTTTCCTTGCCCGCCGGTCCCGAGGTACGGGTGCGCGCCGAAATCCTCGACAGGAGGAACTGCACGGGGCGGACGATTGGCGACGCGTTCGCGGTACTCACCGATATCTCCAAGGACGGCGAGTACGCCGCCAGGATCGAGAAGGACGGTACCGGATACCGCGTCGTCATCCATCACTGAGTACCCGGAATAGCGGGTGACGAACAGGCTCTACGAAAGGCCGCGCCTACGAGAAGGCGCTAGGAGAATGCTGCCAGGCCGGTGATCTGCTGGCCGAGGATCAACGTATGGATCTCGCTCGTGCCTTCGTAGGTCAGCACCGATTCGAGATTGTTCATGTGGCGGATGACCGGGTACTCGAGCGTCACGCCGTTGGCGCCCAGGATCGTGCGGGCTTCGCGGGCGATCGCGAGCGCTTCGCGCACGTTGTTGAGCTTGCCGAAGCTGACCTGACTCGAATGAAGCGTGCCCGCATCTTTCATCCGTCCGAGGTGAAGCGCGAGCAATGAGGCCTTGTTCAGTTCGAGCAGCATGTTCACCAGTTTCTGCTGGGTGATCTGGAACGCGCCGATCGGTTTGTCGAATTGGATGCGCGTCTTGGAGTACTGCAATGCCGATTCGTAACACGCGCGGGCGGAGCCGGTCGCGCCCCAGATGATGCCGAAGCGTGCTTCGTTCAAGCACGCGAGCGGTCCGCGCAGACCGGTCGCTTCCGGCAAGATCGCGTCCGCCGATAGGCGTACGTCCTGCAATACCAGTTCGCTCGTCACCGAAGCGCGCAGCGAGAGCTTCTTCTCGAGTCCGTGCGCGGCGAAGCCCTTGGTATCCGTCGGCACGATGAAACCGCGGATCTCGCCGTCGACCTGCGCCCAGACGATCGCGACGTCGGCGATGCCGCCGTTCGTGATCCACATCTTCGTGCCGTTGAGGATCCAGTCGCCACCGTCGCGACGTGCGTTCGTGCGCATGCCGGCCGGGTTGCTACCGTGGTCGGGCTCGGTCAATCCGAAACAGCCGATCTTCTCGCCGCGCGCCATCTGCGGGAGCCAAGCGCGCTTCTGCTCTTCGCTTCCCCAGCGATAGATCGCGTACATCGCAAGCGAACCTTGCACCGAGGCGAAGCTACGCACGCCGGCATCGCCGGCCTCGAGTTCGGCGCACGCGATGCCGTAGGCGACGGCGCTCGCACCCGGGCACTCGTAGCCGTCGAGATGCATCCCGAGCAAGCCGAGCTTGCCGAGTTCGCGGCCGAGTTCGCGCGGCATGATGCCCTCTTCGAACCAGTCGGCGATGTTGGGCAAGACGCGATCGCGCACGAAGCCGCGCACGGTATCGCGGATCAAGCGCTCTTCGTTCGAGAGCAGAGCGTCGAGCCCGAGGAAGTCGAGCGGGTCCGGCGCGGCGGCCTTGCCGGTCGTACTCATCGGTTGACAAAACTCATATCGGAGTAACGCGCGCCCGAAGCGGCATCGGGTGGAAAGATCAGGTCGAGTTCGACGATCTCGACGGGCGATAGTTCGACATCTGCAGCCGCGATGTTCTGGTCGAGCAGCGCGCGGCGCTTCGTACCGGGGATCGGGACGACGTCCGGGCCTTGCGCGAGTAACCACGCGAGCGCGAGTTGCCCGGGGCGGCAACCTTTCACGCGCGCGAGCGCTTCGACGCGCTCGACGAGTTGCAGATTCTTGGCGAAGTTTTCGCCGGAGAAACGGGGTGAGTGCGCGCGATAGTCGTCGGGAGCGAAGTCCTTCGGATCGCGGATCGTGCCGGTCAGGAAACCACGTCCGAGCGGGCTGTAGGCGACGGTCGCGATGCCGAGTTCGCGGGTGGTCGCGAGTTGGCCGTTCGCCTCGAGATCGCGAGACCAGAGCGACCACTCGTTCTGCACCGCTGCGATCGAATGGACAGCGTGCGCGCGCCGGATATTCTCGGCGCTTGCCTCGGAGAGTCCGAGAAAGCGGACCTTGCCGGCGACGACCAACTCGGACATCGCACCGGCCGTCTCCTCGATCGGGGTCTCGGTGTCGACGCGATGTTGATAGTACAGGTCGATGTGATCGACGTTCAATCGTTTCAAGGATGCGTCGCAGGCCGCGCGCACGTACTCGGGTCGGCCGCTGACCGCAAGCGATCCGCTCTCCCGCACGATGCCGAACTTGGTCGCAAGGAAGACGGCGTCGCGTTTGCCGATAATCGCCTTTCCGACCAGCTGTTCGTTTTTGCCCACGCCGTAGATGTCGGCTGTGTCGAGCAGGTTCGCGCCGGCGTCGAGCGCGCGATGGATGACGGCGATCGATTCGACGTCGTCGCCGACGCCGTAGAACTCCGACATCCCCATGCAGCCCAGGCCGATCGCCGAGACGAGCGGGCCGCCGGTCCCGAGCCGGCGCTGCTTCATCGCTTCAGGACGCGCGCGAGTTTATCGTACAACGCGTCGATCGAACGCTCGTGCTGATCTTCGATCCGTCGCCAAAGCAAGCGTCCTTCGGTGTCGCTCAGGGTCGCGTCGACGCGATGTTCGAGTGTGACTTCCTTCCCTTCGTGGGTCAGGTAGAAGCCATGGGTCCCGTCGACTCCTTCGTTGATGAAGCGCCAGACGATGCGATCTTCGGGCACGATCTCGGCCAGCCGGGCGTGGATGCCGATGTGCCACTCCTCGGTCTTCTCCGGGGTCAGCGGGCCGGGTGAGCGCATGAAGGGCTGCGAGGCGAACGGCCAGATCTGGTCGCCGGACGTCCCCATCTCTTCGAGCAGATGAAAGATCCGCCGCGCGGTACCGCGGAAGGTGCGCGAGCGTTTGACGTGCAGCGGAATTGGCATGAGCGGCACTTTCGTCGCCGCCCATGCTGCTTCCTTAACCTGGCTAGGGGCCTAGGTCTTAGGGTCGATCTCCTTCGCCGCCAACTTGGCGAGGTTGTTCATGACGAAGATCGCGAGAATGGTGACCAGGACCGCATAAACGAGGTCGCCCCACAGTCCGGTTCCCGGAGGCAGATACTTCTTCACCAGTTCGCCGATGAACGTGTTCCACGCGCCGGCCGCGAGCAAGCCGAAAGCGATGCTCGCAAGCGCGATCATGGTTCCGAGGTAGGTGCCCTGGTTCTCCATCGAAGCCTCCACAGAAAGAGCGCGTATGTCGCCTTGCTACTTTTCTAGCAGGACGGTTCGCGCCTGCAATCGCACGTTGCGTCCGAGATGGACATCCTGATGCTCGGTGGCACCACGTTTCTCGGTATCCACATGACCGACGCGTTGCACCGGCGCGGCCATAGCGTCACGCACTTCACGCGTCGGACGATGGGCGATCGACGCACCGACCTAGCGCGCGCCGGGACGCGGACGTGGGACGCTGTGATCGACAACTGCGGCTATCATCCGCGCGACGTCGAGATCTCGGCGCGCTACTTCGCGAGACGGACCGGCCGCTACGTCTTCACCTCGACCATCTCCGTCTACGATGCAAGCGAGCCCGCGCTCGACGAAGATTCGTTGCAGACGACCACCGAGCCATACGGCTCGGGTAAAGCCGGCTGCGAGCGCGTTGTCGTGAGTACGTTCCGCCATCGCGCGCTCGTGTTGCGACCGGGACTCATCGCAGGTCCGTACGACCCGACCGACCGGTTCACGTATTGGCCGCAGCGGTTCGCACGAGGGGGCGAGATCCTCGCCCCGGAGTCGGCGCGGTTCGTCACGCAGGTGATCGACGCACGCGACATCGCGGACTTCACGGCGCGCGCGCTGGAGCGCGACCTGGCCGGCACGTACAACCTCACATCGCAGCCCGGAACGATCACCCTCGGCGATGTATTCGACGCGTGTCGCGACGTCTCGCGGGTGCCGTCGACCGTCCGCTGGGCGAGCGCTGAGTTCTTGAGCGATCGAGGTGTCGGCGCGTGGGTCGACATGCCGCTTTGGATCCCCGCCGAAGAGGGACTGCCGGGCATGCTCAACACCGCCGCCCGCCGCGCGCTGATAGCCGACCTGACCTATCGACCACTTCGGGAGACCGTGCGCGACACGCTTGCATGGCACCAGGCGCGCGCCCGCCGGCTACCGCTGCTCGCAGGGCTATCCTTGGCGCGCGAGCGCGAACTTCTGCTTGCACTCAATGCCGATCCTTGAAAGACGGGCTCTATGCGACGTAACCATCCGGAGAATCACCTCATCGCCAGGATCGGGTGGCTTCGCGCCGCGGTCCTCGGCGCCAATGACGGGATCATCTCGACCGCCAGTCTGGTGATGGGAGTCGCCACCGCCGCGTCCTCCTCGCGCGCGGCCTTGGTCGCCGGCATTGCAGGGTTAGCGGCCGGCGCGATGGCTATGGCCGCCGGCGAATACGTGTCGGTCAGTTCCCAGGCCGACACCGAACATGCCGATCTCGCCCGTGAGGCCAAAGAACTCGCCGCCGATACGACGCACGAACGCGAAGAACTGGCGCAACTCTATGTCGCTCGCGGGGTCGAAACGGGACTAGCGCGCGAGATCTCGCGTCAGCTCATGGCACGAGACGCTCTGGGCGCACATGCCAGGGACGAGCTCGGCATTTCGGAGGCCACGACGGCGCGGCCGGTGCAGGCAGCATTGGCCTCGGCCGCTACCTTCTCGGTCGGCGCTGCGGCACCGTTGGTGCTTCTGGTGCTATCACCGATGCCCGTGCTGCTTCCCGTCGTCGCGATCGGCTCGTTGATATTCCTGGCAGTGCTCGGGATGATCGGTGCCAAAGCGGGCGGTGCCAACGTGATCAAACCGATGATCCGGGTGACTTTTTGGGGCGCTCTCGCCATGGCCTTGACCATCGGGATCGGAGCTATCTTCGGGAAACTTCTTTGATTTTGAACGACCCGATCGTCGTGACCGATGTCAGATACTGGGTTTCCGTCCTCATACACGTTCCGTTCGGAACCTCATTGCTGGTCTGTGGCATCGCCATCGCGGCGTTAAATTATCGGCTCGCGCGCGCTTCACGGATTGACCTGCGATCTCGCAACCGCGTTCACGTGGGTGTCGTCTACTTCGGCGCCGCTTTTCTGTTCTTGGCCGGATTAGGGGTCCTGTTGCTGCTCGGACTAGGTTGTTGCTAGGTTCGCGATGGATAGCGATGATGTGTCGAAGCTGAAGCTACGACCCTTTCGTGCGCCACCTGCCGGGGCACGAAAAAAGGCCCCCGCAAAGGGAGCCTCATTTCTCGACCCGAGCGGGTCTTAGGCCTTGAGTTCGATGTCGACGCCCGCCGGAAGATCGAGATGCATGAGCGCATCCATCGTCTTCGGGGTCGCCTGGAGGATGTCGATCAGACGCTTGTGGGTGCGCATCTCGAAGTGCTCGCGCGACTTCTTGTCGTTGTTCGTCGAGCGCTGCACGCAGTAGCGGTTGATCTCGGTCGGAAGCGGCACGGGTCCGCTGACGAACGCGCCGGTGCGCTTCGCCGTCTCGACGATGCGTTCGGCCGACTGATCGAGCACCGAGTGGTCGTACGCTTTGAGGCGGATGCGGATCTTCTGTTTAGCCATTTCCTTCGATTCCTATATTGATTGTCAATGAACGTTAGAAGCTGATACGAGACCCTTACTTCGTATTTCGGAGCAAGGATTTTCGTCCGGGGCGAGGCGCCGGCGGCCGAGGTGTGCACGCGCACACGAGGCCGCCGGCAACGAAGTCCCGGGCGAAAAGACTACTCCGAAATCGAAGTGACGACGCCGGCGCCGACGGTGCGGCCGCCTTCACGGATGGCGAAGCGGAGGCCTTCTTCACACGCGATCGGCGTGATCAGTTCGACGTCCATCGTCACGTTGTCGCCCGGCATGACCATCTCGACGCCTTCCGGCAGCTGGATGGTGCCCGTCACGTCCGTCGTGCGGAAGTAGAACTGCGGGCGGTAGTTGCCGAAGAACGGCGTGTGACGGCCGCCTTCGTCCTTCGAGAGGACGTAGACCTCGGCTTTGAACTTCTTGTGCGGTTTGATCGAACCGGGCTTGGCCAGAACCTGGCCGCGCTCGATGTCGTTGCGATCGATACCGCGGAGCAGCACGCCGATGTTGTCGCCGGCGATGCCCGAGTCGAGCAGCTTGCGGAACATCTCGATGCCGGTGACGACGGTCTTGCGAGCGTTCTCCATCAGGCCGACGATCTCGATGTCTTCGCCGACCTTGACGATGCCACGTTCGACGCGGCCCGTTCCGACCGTACCGCGACCGGTGATCGTGAACACGTCTTCGACCGGCATCAGGAACGGCTTGTCGGTCGCGCGGACCGGCTCGGGGATGTAGGCGTCGACGGTGTCCATCAACTTGAAGATGGCGTCGGCATCCGGGTCGCCGCGCTTGCCGGTCGACTGGAGCGCCTTGAGCGCCGACCCGCGGACGATCGGAGTGTCGTCGCCGGGGTACTCGTACTTGGTGAGCAGTTCGCGGACTTCCATCTCGACCAGTTCGAGCAGTTCTTCATCGTCGACCATGTCGCACTTGTTGAGGAACACGACGACCTTCGGGACGCCGATCTGATGCATGAGCAGGATGTGCTCGCGCGTCTGCGGCATCGGGCCGTCGGTCGCGGACACGACCAGGATCGCGCCGTCCATCTGGGCGGCTCCCGTGATCATGTTCTTGATGTAGTCGGCGTGCCCGGGGCAATCGACGTGTGCGTAGTGGCGCGTCGCCGTCTCGTACTCCTGGTGCGAGATGGCGATCGTAATACCGCGCTCTTTTTCTTCGGGCGCGTTGTCGATATCGTTGACATCTTTGCGCGTCGCGAGCCCTTCGGTCGCGAGGCAGTTGGTGATCGCAGCCGTCAGCGTCGTCTTGCCGTGGTCAACGTGACCCGTCGTGCCGATGTTGACGTGCGGCTTGGTGCGTTCGAATTTAGCCTTCGCCATGATACTTTACGTTGTTCCTTTTTCGGTGTGGGGTCGTTATACGTTGGCCGGCTTCTTGCCGGATTTTGCTACGATCTCTTCTTCGACGGACTTCGGCGCCTTCTCGTAGTGCGAGAACTCCATCGTGTAGGTCGCGCGGCCTTGCGTCGCAGAACGCATGTCGGTCGCGTAACCGAACATCTCTGAAAGCGGGACGTTCGCAAGGATGACCTGCGCGCCGCCCGGCGCTTCCTCGGTCGCTTGGATCATACCGCGGCGGCGGTTGAGATCGCCCGTGATCGCGCCCATGTAGTCCTTGGGCGTGGTCACTTCGACCTTCATGATCGGCTCGAGCAGGATCGGACCGGCTGCCCGGTTCGCTTCCTTCCAACCCATCGAAGCGGCGATCTTGAACGCCATTTCGGATGAGTCGACGTCGTGGTACGAACCGTCGATCGCTTCGACTTTGAAGTCGAGGACCGGGAAGCCCGCCAGCACGCCCGAGAGCGCGGATTCGCGGATGCCTTCCTGGACGGCCTTGGCGTATTCTTTCGGAACCGAACCGCCGACGATCTTCCACTCGAAGGTGAAGCCCTTGCCCGGCTCTTGCGGAGAGACGCGCAGCGTTACGTCGCCGTACTGTCCCTTACCGCCCGACTGACGGACGAACTTGCCTTGCTTGGTGACTTCCTTCGTGATCGCTTCTTTGTAGGCGACCTGCGGTTTGCCGACGTTGGCTTCGACCTTGAACTCGCGACGCAGGCGGTCGAGAATGATCTCGAGATGCAGTTCGCCCATGCCGGCGATGATCGTCTGCTGCGTCTCTTCGTCGGTGCGCATCCGGAACGTGGGATCTTCCTGCGCGAGACGCGCGAGGCCCTTGCCCAGTTGGTCCTGATCCGCTTTCGACTTCGGTTCGATGGCCTGAGAGATGACCGGTTCCGGGAACACGATGTTCTCGAGGATGATCGGGATCTTCTCGTCGCAGAGCGTGTCGCCGGTGCGGGTGTCGGTCAGACCGACGGCCGCAGCGATGTCGCCCGCGCCGATGGAATCGATATCTTCGCGATGGTTGGCGTGCATGCGCAAGATACGTCCGATACGTTCTTTCTTGCCCGAGCGCGCGTTGTAGACGTACGAGCCCTTGTTCAGGATGCCCGAGTAGACCCGGAAGTAGGTCAAGTTACCGTACGGATCGGTCGCGATCTTGAACGCGAGCGCGCTGAACGGTTCGTCGTCGTCGGCCTTACGCGTGATCGGCAGATCCGTCTTCGGATCGATACCGGTGATCGTCTTGGCTTCGATCGGCGAAGGCAGATAGTCCACGACCGCATCGAGAAGCGGCTGGATGCCCTTGTTCTTGAAGGCCGAACCGCACAGCATCGGGAGCACCGTGCCGGCGATGGTCGCCTTGCGGAGCGCCGTCTTCATGCGGTCGAGCGGCAGTTCTTTGCCGTCGAAGAACATCTCGAGCAGTTCGTCGTCTTGTTCGGCGATCGCTTCGATCAGTTCCTGACGCCACTTCAGCGCGAGTTCGAGCAACTCGCCTTCGACTTCGGTCTCGGCGGTGCCGTGTTCGATCGTCGAGCCGAGGTCGTCCGTGTAGATGACCTTGCGCATGGTGAACAGATCGACGACGCCTTTGAAATTGTCTTCGGCTCCGATCGGGACCTGGACCGGGACGGCGCGCGCGCCGAGGCGCTCGCGGACCTTGTCCACGACGTTGAAGAAGTCGGCGCCCATGCGGTCCATCTTGTTGACGAAGATGATGCGCGGGACTTTGTACTTGTTGGCCTGGCGCCAGACGGTTTCGGACTGCGGTTGCACGGCGGCGACCGAGTCGAAGAGCGCGACCAATCCGTCGAGCACGCGGAGCGAACGTTCGACTTCGACCGTGAAGTCCACGTGGCCAGGCGTATCGATGATGTTGATGCGGGTGTCGCGCCACGTCGTCGCGGTCGCGGCGGACGTGATGGTGATGCCGCGTTCCTGTTCCTGGACCATCCAGTCCATCGTGGCGGCGCCGTCGTGGACTTCGCCGATCTTATGGACGCGGCCGGTGTAGAACAGGATGCGTTCGGTACAGGTGGTCTTGCCCGCATCGATGTGCGCGGCAATGCCGATGTTGCGCGTGTTCTGCAGCGCGTAGTCTCTGGTAGCCATCTCCGATTACCAGCGGTAATGCGCGAAAGCTTTGTTCGCTTCGGCCATCTTGTGCGTGTCTTCGCGCTTCTTGATCGTGGCGCCGGTGTTGTTCGAGGCATCGATCAGTTCGTAGGCGAGTTTTTCGGTCATCGACTTGCCGGCGCGGGTGCGCGCATAGCCGATCAGCCAACGCATGCCCATGGCCTGACGGCGGTCCGGGCGGACTTCCATCGGGACCTGATAGGTGGCACCACCGACGCGGCGCGGACGGACTTCGACGAGCGGCATGGCGTTCGAAAGTGCCTGCGAGAAGACGTCCATCGGATCCCGGCCGGTCTTCTCGGCGACGAGATCGAGGGCGCTGTACATCACCTTTTCGGCAACGGACTTCTTCCCCGAGAGCATCACCTTATTGATGAAGCGGGCGAGGACTTTCGAGTTGTACTTGCCGTCGGGCAGAATCTGCCGTTTCGGAGCCGGACCTTTGCGTGGCATCTAGACTGTTGCTCTCTTACTTCTTAGCAGTGCGCTTGGCGCCGTATTTGGAACGGCCTTGTTTGCGGTTGGCGGCGCCGGCGGTATCCAGCGTGCCACGCACGATGTGATAGCGGACGCCCGGGAGATCCTTGACGCGGCCGCCGCGCACGAGCACGACCGAGTGCTCCTGCAGGTTGTGGCCGATGCCGGGGATGTAGGCAGTGACTTCTTCGCCGTTGGTCAAGCGCACGCGCGCGACCTTACGGAGCGCCGAGTTCGGCTTCTTCGGGGTGACGGTTTTGACTTGGGTGCAGACGCCACGACGCTGCGGATTGCCCGCAACCTCGAACGTACGCGACGGAAGATCCGGATGGCCCGGCTTGGGTCCGGTCAAAATGACGCGGAACGCCGGGGTCTTGACCTTCTTTTCGCTCTTCACGCGGCCCTTACGGACCAGCTGGTTAATCGTCGGCACTCAGTTCCCCAAAAAAGCGAGCGAAATCGCCCGCAGTCGTATTCACAAGCAAAGACGGCCGAACCGCGATGGGTCCGCCCGAACCTGCGCAGTATACCAGGGCGCCCCACCCGCGTCAACGCCGTTTCTAGGCCCCCCGTGGGAGGCGAGCAGGCTTCCGACCCGCCCCCTGCGCACTAGAACGGCCACATGAAGCGCCTCGGCGTCTTGGACGGCCTGCGCGGGATCGCCGTCCTCCTGGTCCTCTGGTATCACGTCTGGGAGACGACCTTCTTAAGCGCGCCCTGGCCGTGGCTGGAGTTCGTCCCCGAGACCGGCTTTATCGGCGTCCATCTCTTCTTCTTCCTGAGCGGCTTCGTGATCGTCTACCCGTTTGCGCGGGCTGCCTGGGGGTCCGGAACTCAGCCGACCTGGCGCGGGTTCGCGTCGCGGCGCTTCTTCAAGATCGTCCCGAGCTACCTGCTCTCGATCGTCATCGCATACGCGATCGGCTACGCGGCCCAGGTCTCGATGACCGGGAACGACGTGCTCAAGGACGTCGGGACGCACCTGCTCTTCATCCATACCTGGTGGCCGCAGACCTACGGCGGCATCAACGGCGTGCTCTGGACGCTCGCGGTCGAAGTCGAGTTCTACGCGCTCTTCCCGCTGATCTGGTGGTGCTTCAAACGCGCGCCTTGGTGGACGTTCGGCGGGATGGTCGTGACCGCACTGCTTTGGCGTCAGGGTCTCGCGCATTGCTGCTACAACGGCGTCTTCGGGCAATGGGAAGAGAATCTGCCCGGCTATCTCGACATCTTCGGGTTCGGGATGCTCTCGGCATATCTCTGGACGCGCTACGGCGGCAAGGCCGACAGCGCGCGCTCGCGCGCCGTCGGAACGATCGCGGGGATCGCCGGATTCGTCCTGCTCGTCGTGCTGCTGCAGAGCATGTTCGACTACCGGCACGAGGATCAGTGGTCGAGCGTCTGGCAGATCAACCGGCGCGGCCTGTTCGGGCTGGCCTTTGCCGTGATCGCGCTCGGCTCGCTCGCCGGTGCGAACTGGTGGAAAGCAATTCTCGCCAACCCGGTCCTCACGTTCCTGGCGGCGATCTCGTACAATCTCTATCTCTACCATCAGATCATCATCCGCGAGATGG
>JBBRTL010000039.1:0-15943 GCA_038244445.1 Vulcanimicrobiales bacterium | reverse complement strand
GAGCCCTGGCGCCCAAGGTCCCGGTCGAGGTCAAGGCGGTCGGTTCGCACTTCGCAGACGCGAACGCGGCGGATGCCGCACAGGCGGTGGCGTTTACGATGCTGTTCTTCCTCTACATGCTGATCATCATCAACAGCCAACTCGTGATGAGCGCGGTCGCCGAAGAGAAGACCAGCCGGATCGCGGAACTCCTGATCGCGACGATCTCGCCCGTTCCGCTGCTCTACGGCAAGATCGCCGTCGCGACCACGCTCGCGCTCCTGCAGATGGCGATCTGGATCGGCGTCGGCGTGTTGCTCGGCGTCAGCGACGCGAGCGCCTCGGCGGCCGCCGGGCCGGCGGCCGCGTCGTCATCGCACGGATTCGATCTGAGCGGAATCCTGACGGGCGCCGTGACGCCGGTCGAGGCGATCTCGTTTTTCATCCTGTTCATCCTCGGGCTCTTACAACTCTCGACGATGTTCGCCGGGCTCGGCTCGCTGATCAATCGCACCGAAGACATCGGCAGCATCTCGATGCCGTTGGTGATCCCGGTCGTCGGCGCGCTCTTCATCGCGATGGCCGCCCTCGGTATGCCGAACGCGCCCTGGGTGGTCGCCACCTCGTTCGTCCCGATCCTTGCGCCGTTCGTGATGTTTGCGCGCATCGCGGTCAGCGACGTCCCGATCTGGCAGATCGTCGCGTGCGTCGCGATCAACGTGGTCGCGCTCTGGGCGATCGCACAGATGGCCGGCAAGCTCTACCGCGTGGGGATGCTGCTCTACGGCCGCGCGCCGAGTCTCAAGCAAGTCTGGCACGTGCTCCGCACGTAATGCCACTGATCCTCGTCGCGACGCCGCTCGGGAACCTGCGCGACATGACGTTACGCGGTCTCGACGCGCTACGCGACTGCGACCTGCTGGTCGCGGAGGACACGCGCGTCGCGATGCGCCTCTTGAACGCGCTCGCCCTGCCCGGCAAAGAGATCTGGTCGTACCGCGAGCAGAACGCCGAAAGCGTCACGGCCGGAATCCTCGAACGCGCGCGCACGCAGACCGTGGTCCTGACCACCGACGCGGGCATGCCCGGCATCTCGGATCCGCGGAACGAGCTGGTCGCGGCGGCGCGACGCGAAGGCGTCGCGGTCGAGGTGCTTCCCGGGGCGAGCGCGGCGCTCGGCGTTGCGGTGCTCTCGGGCTTCGATCTGCGGAGGTTCGTCTTCGAGGGATTCCCACCACGCGCGAGCGGTGCGCGGCGTGACGCCTTCCGGACCGCGTTCGGGAGCGGCGCGACCACGCTCTGGTACGAATCGCCGCAACGGATCGCGGCGACCCTGCGCGACGTCGAAGCGGTCGCACCGGCGGCCCGCATCTTCCTGGTCCGCGAGTATACGAAACTCCACGAACAGCAGATCCTCGGCACCGCCGCCGAGGTCGGCGCCGCACTCCCCGACCCGATCCGAGGCGAGATCTCGTTTGCGGTCGCGCCTCAGGAGCCGGCCCAAGCGGTCGCCCCGGCGGGCGTCGACGTCGCTATCGACCGGCTTCTGGCAGAGGGGACGCCGGTCGCCGATATCGCCCGATCGCTCGCCGAAAGGGGCCTCGGCGAGCGCCGCGATCTGTACGCGCGCGCCGTCGAACGCAAGCACGCACAGAGGGAGAGCGCCAACCCTAAGAGGTAAAGACGGGGCATCCCTATGAGCGACCGTCCTTTTTACGTCACCACCCCGATCTATTACATCAGCGGCAATCCGCACATCGGCCACGCGTACACCACCGTGGTTGCGGACGTGCTCGCCCGGACCGCGCGCACGCGCGGCGACGCACACTTCCTGACCGGCACCGACGAGCACGGCCAGAAGGTCGCCGATGCCGCCCGGGCCGCCGGCAAAACCCCGCAGGAATGGTGCGACGAACTCGTCCCGCGCTGGAAGGCGCTGTTCGCGCTCTACCACGTCGAGTACGACGATTTTATCCGCACCACCGAGCCGCGTCACGAACGCGTCGTCCAGAGGATCTTCGAACGTCTGCGCGAGAGCGGCGACGTCTATCTCGGGAAGTACGAAGGCTGGTACTGCGTCCAGGACGAGACGTTTTGGCTCGAGTCCAAACTGGTCGACGGCAAGTGCCCGACTTGCGGACGCGCGGTCGAATGGCTCTCCGAAGACGACTGGTTCTTCCGTCTCTCGAAATATCGCGACCGGCTGGTCGCCTACTTCCGCGAAAACCCCGATTTCGTCAGGCCGCGTTCCGTCTACAACGAGATGATGGCGTTGCTCGAAGAGGGTCTCGACGACTTCTCGATCTCGCGCACCAAGTTCGACTGGGGCATTCCGATCCCGGACGGCGGCGGCGTGATCTACGTCTGGTTCGACGCGCTCCTCAACTACATCACCGCGCTCGGCTGGTCCGACGAGGACGCGCTCTTCAAGAAGTTCTGGCCGGCGACGGTCCAACTGGTCGGCAAGGAGATCGCGCGCTTCCACACGATCATCTGGCCCGCGGTCCTGTGGGCGATCGGCGAAGAAGCACCGCAACAAGTCTTCGCCCACGGCTGGATCACGCTCGACGGGCAGAAGATCGGCAAGTCGCTCGGCAACGCGGTCGATCCGATCGCACTTGCGGAGAAGTTCGGCGCCGATTCGCTTCGCTATTTCTTGCTCCGCGAGGCGCCGTTCGGCAGCGATTTCTCGTACAGCGAAGAGAAGATCGCCCAGCGCCACAACAACGATCTCGGCAACGATCTCGGCAACCTGATGCGCCGCTCGCTCGCGATGCTCGCGAAGTACCGCGAGGGCGTCGTACCCGCACGCGATCCCGACTCGACCCTCGCGGCGGGCTTCGCCGGGCTGCCGGCGACGGTCTCCGGGAAGATCTTCGCGCTCGACTTCCGCGGCGCGCTCGAATCGGTCTGGGAACTCGTGACCGCGCTCAACCGCGCGATCGATGACCGCAAACCGTGGACGCTCTATAAAGAAGAGCGACATGCCGAGCTGGATTCGCTGCTCTACGATCTTTGCGAAGGTCTACGCTGGCTCGCCGTTCTGCTCGCGCCGGTCATGCCGGAACGCGCGCGCGAGATCTGGCGCCAGCTCGGCGCCGCCGGTGCGATCGACGCGGATTGGGAACAGACGCTGGTCTGGGGCGGACTCGCCGCCGGCACACAGACGCATCCGGCCGACGCGCTCTTCCCGCGAATCGAGCTTGCTCCGACGTGAGCGTTCAGCTCCGGCCGCGCAACGTGATCCGCGCGTTCAACGCTCTCACGTTCGTCGTCGCAGCGCTCGCAGTCGCCCTGCGCGTTCCTCACGATCCTTCGCTCGCGCGCATGGACGTGCGCATCCTGGTCGCCGTCGCGATCGTCCTGGTCGCGATCGCCGTGCGCTACAGCGTGCCCCTGCGCGGCCTGCGAGGCAAGCGTCAGACGACCGAAGACTCCGTCTCGCTCGACCTGCCGATCACGCTCTCGCTCTTCATCGTCGCGGGCGGCGCGGCTGCCGCGATCGCGACCCTGATCGGGTTCCCGCTCTCGCGCCTGCTCCGGCGACGCGCGGACTGGCTCGCGCTCGCCTTCGGCGGCGGATCGCGCGCGATCTTCTTCCTTTTCGGCGACGCATTCCGCGCGCACATCCCGGCCGGCGCCTTCGACTACACGCCGCAAGCCGTCTTCAGCTTCATCGCGATCATGATGCTCGGGCTGCTCGCATTCATCTATCTCTGGCATCTTCCGACGACCGCTTGGCGCGAGAAACAGCCGCTCGAACGGCTCTGGCGCCGCTACCTGCGCGACCGGCATCTGTGGGGCCTGCTCGCGATTCAAGCCATTTGGGCGTATGCGTGTTGCGAGTTCATGCTCCGCGCCGGCCCGCTCTACGGTCTGCTCGCGTGGCTTCCGATGCCGACCCTAGCGGTGATCGCGCGCTCGCTCTATCTCGCGCGCAGCGAGAACGCCCGCCTGCGCATGACCCGCGATGCGATCACCGCGATGCTGGTGCAGCGCGATCCGATCCCGCAGATCAACTCGGTCGTCGCCGCTTCGCTCGGAGGTTCCGCCCGCGAAACGGTGCAGGTGCTGGCCGCGATCGGCCGCGACGCCGAATGGCGCGTGGTCACCAGCATCGGTCCGCCGCGCGATGCGGAGTTCGACGGCCTGCGGGCCGCCGCGGTCCGTCGCCTGACCGACCGGCGCGGCGGCTGGCTCGCGAGCGAGGACGGCGCGCGTTCGGTCATCGCGGCGGGCGCCTACGATGAGAGCGGCCATTTGATCGGCGCGATCTGCGCCTTACGGTATGCCCGCGACGGCCGGATCGGCAACCCCGAGAAACTCGTGAAGACGGCCCGCGAACTCGCGCCGCTCCTGCGCGATCTGGGCAACATCCAACGCGCGCAGGAAGCCGCAGAGATCGACGGACTCACGCAGTTGGCGAACCGCTCGACCATCCTGGACTACGTGCGCGCGACGCTCGAAGGCGATCCGGCCGAGCCGGGTGCGTTGCTCTTGCTCGACATCGACCACTTCAAGGCGATCAACGATCGGCTCGGCCATCTGGCCGGTGACCGCTGTCTGCGCACGGTCGGCGAGATCGTCGCGCGCAACGTCCGCGACGGCGATCGCGCCGGGCGCTTCGGTGGCGAAGAGTTCCTGGTCGTGATGCCGCGCGCGACGAGCGAGATGGCGCTCGCCGTCGGCGAGCGGCTCCGCGCAGGCATCGAGGGCTGCGGACTCTACCACGGAGACGGAGCGCCGGTCACGTGCTCGGTCGGCGTCGCGACGCTCGAGGTCGGCGAGTCGCTCGAAAGTGCGCTCGCACGCGCCGATCGTGCGCTCTACGCCGCCAAGCGAAGCGGATGTAACAAGGTCGTCGAACTGACCGCATGATCGACAGCCACGCCCACGTCCACGACAAAGCCTTCGACGAGGATCGCGCCGAGACGGTCGCGCGCGCGCGCGCTGCCGGGGTTGCCGGAATACTCACCGTCGGTTGCGACCTCGCGGACAGCGAGCGCGCGATCGCGTGCGCGCGCGAGTACGGACTGCGCGCCTCGGTCGGCATCCATCCGCACGAAGCGAAGGACGCACCCGAAGACATCGCCACGGCGTTCGCTCCGCTGCTCGCCGACCCGAGCGTGGTCGCGATCGGCGAGACCGGACTCGACTACTACTACGACCACAGCCCGCGCGACGCGCAAGCGCGCGTCCTACGCGCGCAGATCCGACTCGCTCGCGAGCGCGATCTCCCGCTGATCTTCCATCATCGCGATGCATTCGGGGACTTCCACGCGATCCTGCGCGAGGAGTTCGCGCCGGGCATGCGCGGAGTGATCCACTGCTTCACCGGCGATACGGCGCAAGCGAAGATCTACGTCGACGAGTTCGGGCTCAGACTCGGTATCGGCGGCGTGCTCACGTTCAAGACCGCCGAAGGCTTGCGCGAAGCCGTGCGCGCGGTCGGACTCGCACCGCTGATCATCGAGACGGACTGCCCATATCTCGCGCCGATCCCTCACCGCGGCAAGCGCAACGAGCCCGCATTCGTCGCCGCTACGGCGGCCAAGATCGCGCAGACGCTCGGCCTGCCGCTCGACGACGTACTCGCGAGCACCGACGCTACGTCGCGCGCCCTTTTCGACCTTTAGACGCATTCCACCGAGCTTCGAATGCGTCGTGGCAGCGCCCTCGTGGAGCCTGCACGAGCGTTCCCCAGTCGCTCTGATCCAGCGCGCCATACGTGGCGTTGGCACTTCCGACCCAGACGTCGTCGCCCACAATCGCGAACTTCTCCGTCGCATCGGTCGAGCGTACCTCGACTCCCGCGCGCTCCAGCGCCGCAATCGCAAGTGCTTCCCGCGGGTTCTTCGCGAGATCGCGCGCGTTGACCAACAACCGGACGTTTGCGCCCGCACGGGCCGCGCGTTCGAGCGCGCCGGAGATCGGGCCGTTGCCGAACGACTCGGTCTCGACGTCGATCGCCTCGCCAGCCCTCGCACGCGCGAGCAACTGCATTTCGAGCGCGAGCGCGTCGCCCTTGGTCGTCGCGACCGCAGGGTCGTTCGCGACGTCGTCTCGGAGGATCGTATCGCCGCCACGATCGAGCCAGTTGCAATCGTCGAGAAAGGTGACGCCGTCTGCGGTCAACGCCTTGGTGTGGACCGCGTCGCCGACGCGCGCGTCGGCACCGTCGCGCGCGAGCCGGGCGACCATTCGCGCGTTCAGCCGTCCGAGCGCGCCGGCACGGTACGGCGACGCCTCGACCCGCACGACCACCTGCGCACCCCGGCGCGCGGCCGCGTCGAGTGCGGCGAACACGCGGCCCGGATGGAGCAGATAGGCCGAGAACCGGATCGAGCGCGCGGAGGCGAGCGCGGCGAGCACGTCGGCGGTCGAAGCGAGCGAGAGCATCCCGAGGCCCTATCCCGACAAACGTCGCCCGCGACAAGCCCCCTACCTGACTAGAGGCCCGCCGTGCCTCGGGGAGAAGCAGAGTCGCCCACGCTTATGGCCACTTCCACACCCGACCGTCCGCCGCAGAGCGATAAAGGCGCCTTCGTCCGCGAGATGTTCGCGCGGATCGCGCCGCGCTACGACGCGACCAACCGCGTGATGACCGCGGGCATGGACGAACGCTGGCGCCGGCGCGCGATCGCGCTGCTGGCGGCCCCCAAGGGCGGCACCATCCTAGACCTGTGCTGCGGCACCGGCGACGTGGTCTTCCACCTCTTGCGCACCGATCCGAGTCTTCACGTGACCGGCATCGATTTCTGCGCGCCGATGCTCGACGGCGCTCGCGCTCGCGCGCCCAAAGAAGCGCGCGGCGAAACCACCTTCATCGAAGGCGACGTGATGTCGCTCCCGTTCGCCGACGAGTCGTTCGACGGCGCGACCATGGGCTTCTCGCTACGCAACGTGGTCGACATCGACGCGGTCCTGCGCGAGATCCGTCGCGTCCTCAAGCCCGGCGCGCGGTTCGTGAACCTCGACGTGAGCAAAGCCCCGAACGCGATCTGGAAGCGCTGCTTCGACCTGTACTTCTATAAGATGGTCCCGCTGATCGGCGGCATCGTGGGCGGCTCGAAGGCGGCCTACGCCTATCTGCCGCAATCGCTCACCCATCATCCGAACGCCGAGGCGTTGCGCGAGCGCTTCGCAAGCGCCGGCTTTGCGGACGTGGGATTCGCGCGGCTGATGGGCGGCGCGATCGCGATTCACTACGGGACGGCCGTCTGATGGAAGCCGTGCGCGACGACGCCGATCTTTACGCGCGCGTCGAGAACTTCTTCCGTTCTACGTTCTCGACCGATAACGCGCTGATCACCGAGGCCGTGAAACGGATGCTCGCGGCCGGCGGCAAACGCCTGCGCCCGCGCATGACGCTGCTCGCGGCGAGCGCTTGCGGCGACGATTCGGACGAGCACTTGCATCTCGCGGCGTATATGGAGCTGATCCACGTCGCGACCTTGATCCACGACGACGTGGTCGACAACGCCAGCACCCGGCGCGGCGTCAACGCGACCGCGATCGACTACGGTAATCGCGTGAGCGTACTCGCCGGCGACTATCTCTTCGCCTGGATCTTCAAGAACGTCACCGCTGCTTACGCCGCGCCCATCCCGCACATCTTGAGCGCGACCCTGGCCGCGATCTGCGACGGAGAGGTGCTCCAGCTCCGCTCGCTCGGCGTCCTCGATCTGCCGCTCGAGACCTATATCGAGGTCGCCCGTAAGAAGACCGCGAGTCTGTTCGCCGCCTCGGCCGAGTGCGGCGCGATCGCGGCCGGTGCCTCGCCCGAGCAGATCGCAGCGCTCCGTTCGTTCGGCGATCTCTACGGCACGGCGTTCCAGATGAAGGACGATCTGCTCGACGTAACCGCCGAGGCGGACGCCATCGGGAAGCCGGTCGGCAACGATCTCCACGAGCGCAAGATGACGATTCCGTTAATTCTGGCCCTCGGCACGGGCGATGCCGACCTGCGGGCCCGGGTCGAGAAGTACTATGAGGGCGAGGGCAACGACGCCGACGTGCCCGCCATCGTGGCCGAGATCGCCCGCGTCGGGGGGCTCGACCTGACCCGGCGACAGATCGCCGATTTTGCGGCCCGGGCCAAAGCCGCCCTCGCCCCGATGGGAGCATCGAAGGCGAAAACCGAACTCGAACGGCTGGCCGACGCGCTCGTGGCCGACTAGGAGACGACAACACCTCATGCTATTCCACCCGACCCTTGCCTTCATCGACGCCCCGATCATCATCGGCATCGTGGCTCTGGCCGCCCTGCTGTTCGGCGCCGACAAGCTGCCGAAGCTCGCCCGCAGCGCCGGCCAGGCGAAAAAAGAGTTCATCCAGGGCCAAGCCGACGCCGACGTCGCCGCCGAGAAGGCGCGCGAAGACGCACGTAGGCGCGCCCAGAGCGCCGCCGCCGATCCCATGGATAATGTCGAAGCCGGTCAGTCCTTCGGACAAGCCGTGCCGCCGCCAAGCGACGAAGGCACGCCGTCCACCTAACCATGCCCGAGGGGTGGGACCAGAAAGAGATGCCGTTCACCGAGCATCTCCGCGAGCTTCGTACGCGCCTGTTGATCTCGATCGGAACCGTGGTCGCGATCGCGGTCCTGTTGTTCTGGCCGTCACAGTACGTGATCAAATGGATGGTCGCGGCCTACTTCCACGGGATCCAGCTCCACGCGTTCGGCCCGGCCGACGTGATCTTCACCGAGTTCAAGTTCTCGATCATCGGCGGCATCGTGATCGGCCTGCCGATCCTGCTCTATCAGCTCTGGATGTTCGTCGTCCCGGCGTTCCACCCCAAGACGCGCCGGATGGTCTATCTGTTCATGCTACCGTCGTTGTTGCTCGCCCTTGCGGGCCTCGCGTTCGCGCACTTCATCGTGATCCCACGCGTGGTCGCGGCGCTGATCGGCATCACCAACGAAGTCGCGATCGCGACCTTCGGTGTGGCAGACACGCTCAACTTCGTGATGATCCTGCTCGCGCTCTTCGCGTTGATCTTCCAACTGCCGGTGGTGATGGTCGCGCTCGCGCGGATCGGGATCGTCAACCGGAAGATGTTGATCACTTATCGACGGCACGCGATCTTCGGGTTCTTCGTGCTCGGCGGCATCGCCGCACCCGACGGTAATCCGATGACGATGGCGTTGCTCGCGATCCCGATGTACGTGCTCTACGAAGCCTCGATCTGGATCATCGCGATCCTGGAGAAGACATGGAAGCCCGAGTAGCCGTCCGCGACCTCTACGAAGATTTCGTCCGCACCTTCGGCAACGTGCTCTTCGCGGTCTGCCTGTTCGTGGTCTGGGGCATCTTCACGCTGATCGGCGTGATCGTCGAACAGGGCCTCGACGCGAGCGCTTACTTCCAGAACTACGCCGCGCCGGTCGCACGCGCGATCGTGCGTTTGGGCTTCGACAACATCTACCACAGTTTTTGGTACGTCGGGATCATCGGTCTTATCCTACTCTCGCTCACCGTCTGCACGTTCAAGCGCGTGATCCCCGCTCGGCTCCCGCCTCTGCGCCCGGTCAAAATCGACAAGATCCCGCTGAACATGCAAGTCAAGGTCGCCGGTACGGTCGCCGACGTGCGCGCCAAGGTGGATGCGTTCTTCCGTTCGCGGGGCTGGCAGGTGCGCGAGCGCACCTTCGACGGCACCGAGTGGATCTTCGCGGATAAGTTCAACTGGGCGCGACGCGGCGTACTGATCGCGCATCTCGGATTCGTCATCATCGCGGCAGGCGCGACGATCTACTGGGCGCGCGGCTTCGCCGGCGAGACCGCGATCGTGACCGGGCAGACGATGGAGATCCCGCGCACGCACGCGCTGATCCGGCTGGACAGTTTCGCATACAAGATCCAACCGATCTCGACCAAGAGCGGGATGGTCTACCAGCCGATCGACTACGTCTCGCACGTGACCGTCACCGGCAACGACGGCAAGGCGAAGGCCGAGACGATCCGCGTCAATCAACCGATCGATATCGACGGTACGCTCTACTATCAGGCGTCCTACGGGTTTGCGATGCGCTTCGACGTGCTCCACAACGGCGTGCGCGTGGCCAACCTCTCGGGCCGCACGCTGATGGATGGCGAAGCCCTCGACATCCCCGGAACGCCCAAGAGCGTGCAGTACGCGCGCTTCGTGCCGACCGTCGATCGGGTGACCGGCCAGCCCGGTCCGGATCCGCGCGTCAACGATCCGGCGGTCGTGCTCAACGTCTTCAACCAAGGCTCCGAGATCGGCGCGGCGCTCGTGCCGCTGCAGACCTGGATCGATCTCGGCGGCGGCTGGAAGGTCGTTCCGCACCAGTACGTGCTCTACACCGGCCTGCAATATCGTTACGACCCGGGCGCCGTGATCGTCGGCATCGGGGCGTTCGTGCTGCTGGCCGGGCTCGTGATCGCCTTCCATTTCCTGCCCGCCCGCCTCTACATCAAGGTCGACGAGGCGGACGACGGAATGGCGACCGTAGGCATCGCGGCGACGACCGTCAAGGGCTATGATATCTACGAGAAACAGTTCTCCGACCTGAAGACGAACCTGGAAGGCGCATTATGAACCAGCCGATGACCCCCGACAAACTCCTTCTGATCATCGCACTCGGTGCGTATACGATCGCCGCGCTTGCATTGGTCGGTTACTTCTTCACGCGCCAACCCGCCTTGCGGTCGGTCGGCGTACCGCTGGTCGTGTTGGGTTGCGTCGCCCAGTTCGCGCAGCTGGTCGCGCGCTACGAGATGACCGGCGTCTGGCCGCTGCTCAATCTCTACGGCTCGCTCTCGCTCTTCGCCGCGGTCGGCGTGCTGATCTTCATCATCTTCGCGATCAAATACGATCTCTGGTTCGCGGGCGGGTTCGTGGTCGCGATCGCGGCGCTCTTCCTCGCCTACGCGACGACCTGGAACGAAGGCACCATGCCGGCCGTTCCGTCGCTGCAATCGTATTGGGCGAAGATCCACGTACCGCTGGTCGTGTCATCGTACGGGGCCTTTCTCGTCTCGTTCGTCCTCTCGGGTCTGTACCTGGTGCGCTACTACGTCGAGCGCGCGCTCGCCAAGACCGCCGCACTCGCAACCGCCGGAGGTCAGGCGGCCGCCGGCGCGACCGGCGGCTGGCTCGCGTCGATGCCGTCGCTTCCGCAACTCGACGTGCTCACGTACCGAGCCGTCGCCATCGGGCTTCCGCTCTTGACGCTCGGCATCATCACCGGCGCGATGTGGGCGCACGAAGCCTGGGGCGCGTACTGGCAGTGGGACCCGAAAGAGACCGCCGCGATGTCGTCCTGGATCGCTTACGCGATCTACATGCACTTGCACACGCGCGGCTCGTGGAAAGGCCTCGGCAGTGCCTGGATCGTGTTCGGCAGCTTCTTCATCGTCATCTTCACCTACCTCGGCGTCAACATCTGGATCCACGCGGGCCTGCACGCGTATCAGCGCTAGTCACGCAGGCGCATGCGCTCTCGTTGAAAAGAGCGGATGATGAATATCGCCGCGATCGTCCTCGCCGCAGTCGCGACCGCCGCACCGGCGCCACCTGCGAACGCTACGTTTGCGGGAGTGACTCTCGGCGAGAGCGCGACCGCACTCGTCGCCCAGTTGGGCGAGCCCGCCGGCGTCGCCGACAAGGGCGACATGGTAGGCCTAGTGACCTACATCTATCTCGCCCGCGACGGCAGTGCCATGGAAGACGTCATGCTCGTCGACGGTAACGTGATGAGCGTTACCGTGTTGCCGCCGGCCGGCCGGGAGGCGCCCGCGGCGGTCGGAGCGACGCCTGCGGCGACGGCTCTCGGCACCTGGTACGGTGGACCGGCATCGTCGATTCCATCCGGAGCTCAACCGTTAAGCGGACCGGATGGGTTGCTCTATAGGATCGGCGCGACCGGTGGGGTTATTGACTACATGAGCGCCGAGCTACCGGAAGCGACGCTAAGGGCCCTACCCGTGGCCCCGAAAGCCACGTTGCATGGTGGATTATCACCCGCCGATGCGATCGTCATCGTCGCCCCGACCGAAGGCGTCGGGGTTCGCTTCGAATACGTCTACCTCGCGCTCAGTCATTGCGGCGGGAGCGGCCATTGGCATTCGACCGGGCAAGCACTGCTCAATCAGAACGGCCGCGACTACGACCGCCTCGACGCCCAGTGCACCGTCGGCGGCGCCAAGCGTTCGTTCTTCTTCGATATCTCCTCGTACTTCGGCAAGCTCTAGGCCGGCGGCCGCCGGGCCGCCCTCTTTTGTAGCGGCGGCGCCTCGAAGGGCCGCGTAGAATCGCAAAGAACACCGCCTAGGAACAAGGGCCTAGTGTCCCTTGCGCCCGTTGCGATTGCCGGAGACTACAGCTTTGTCGAACGACCACCGCGGCCCGTCCGCGTATGACGACCCGGGTACGCCCGAAGAGATCACCCGCCGTACGTTCATGGCCAACGCCACCCTGACCCTGGGCGGCATCATCGGCCTGGGCCTCGCGATTCCGATCGTCGGCTCGCTCTTGCCCAAGACGGGCACCGGCGGCGGCACCTGGACCGCGCTCGACGCGGCCGGCTGGAAAGAGCTTCAGGCATCCACCGACAAGCCGGTCAAGATCGACTTCGTCCTGACGGGCAAAGATGCATACCTGCCCGAGGCCTCGTCGCCCGAGTCCGTCTGGGGCGTCAAGGTCGACCTCGAGAAGTTCAAGGCCAAGCGCCCGGACGTCTACCAGGTCAAGGGCGGCGAGGTCCCCTACCCGGCGGTCAACATGGGCTTCGCGATCTTCAGCCCGATCTGCCCGCATCTGGGCTGCCGCTTCAACTATGACGACTCGGCCGGCAAGTTTCTCTGCCCGTGCCACGGTTCGCAGTTCACGGCGATCGGCGAGCACACCGCCGGGCCGGCGGACCGCGGACTCGATCCGCTCCCGCTTCGCGAACAGAACGGCAAGGCGCAGATCACCTGGATCCGCTACGCGCCGACCGTTCCCGATCGCATCGTCGTTTCGTACATGAGCTAACGGAGAACAGCGGCAAAGATGCTCAACTGGATCGATCAGCGCACCGGCTTCGTCACGATGGCGAAGGACTTCTTACGCGAGGACATCCCCGGTGGCGCGAGCTACTGGTACGTCTTCGGCTCCGCGACGTTGTTCGCGATGATACTGCAGATCGCGACCGGCATTTTCCTGACGTTCTTCTACGCACCGTCGGCGAGCACGGCCTGGGAATCGACGCAGGCCATCTATCAGAACCCGTTCCAGCATTTCGTGCTTTCGATGCACTACTGGGGTTCGTCGGCGATGATCGCCCTGGTCTTCTTGCACCTGTTGCAAGTCGTCGTCTGGGGTGCGTATAAATCGCCGCGCGAGATCCAGTGGATCGTCGGCGTACTTTTGCTGCTCGTCACGATGGTTCTCGGACTGACCGGCTACCTGTTGCCGTGGGATATGAACGCCTACTTCGCGTCCCAGGTCGCCATCAACCTGACCCTGACGGTGCCCGTCGTCGGAACGTTCATCCAGACGTTCGCGCAGGACGGCACGACCCTCGGAACGCTCACCATCAATCGCTTCTTCGGCCTGCACGTTTGGCTGATGCCGGCGGCGCTGGTCGCCTTGGTCGCAGCGCATCTCGCGATCTTCCGCCACAATGGCCCGGCCGGGCCGCCGGTCGAAGATCCGCGCCCGCTCAAGCCGGGACGCTTCTGGCCGGATCAAGTGTTCATGGATACGTTCGTGTCGTTCCTGATCTTCGCGATCATCATCGGGCTCTCGTTCATCGCGCCGCCGTTCTTGGACGCGAAGGCCGACCCGACGCAGTCGCAGTTCGTACCGTATCCGGCGTGGTACTTCCTCGACCTCTTCGGTCTGCTCAACCTCGTGCCGGGTCAGTTCGAGATCGTCGGCGCGATCATCATCCCCGGTATCGCGACCACGATTCTCGTGTTGCTCCCGTGGATCGATCGCAGCACGACGCGTACGTTCGGATCGCGCAAACCGATCCTCTGGATGCTGACCGTCTCGATGGCGATCATCCTCGGCCTGACGTTCTGGAGCCAAGCCGGCATCCAAGCCAAGGAAGCCGCATCTCCGTACAAGCCTGTCGACGCGACCACCATCACAGCCGCCGCTCCGGCCGCTGCGCCTGCCGCAGGTGCGGCCGCAGCGCCGGCTGCCATCGACGGAGCCAAGATCTTCTCGACCAACTGTTCGTCATGCCACGGCGCGACCGGCCAAGGCATGCCGGGCACGTTCCCGCCGCTGGCCGGCAACCCGGTCGTCCAAGGCGACATCAAAAAGCTCACCGGAATCGTGACCGACGGCCTGCACGGCAAGATCATGGTCAAAGGCCAGAGCTACGACGGCATGATGCCCGCCTGGAAAGGCACCCTCAAACCCGCCGAGATCGATGCCGTCGTCACGTACATCCGTACGCTGAAATAACCGCCAACGTCCAGGCAAACGGAAGCAAGGTGCCGGCAGAAATGCCGGCCCTTCTTTTGCCCACGAGGGCAAACATGCTCGATCGCATGCTCGAACTTCGCGAGCGCCTTTTCGGACGTTTGCCGCTCGTTGTTTCGCTCCGCTCGCCGCCTGGTTACGCTAGGTGCAGCGCGGACCGTCGTAGAGGAACAGCACCGCTTTGCCCGCGGTCGCGATGATGCGGCGGTCGCGTCCGTAGGTCGGATCGAAGGCCGGACGCTTCGTCGGCGCGATCACGAACGCTCGCGGCGCGGCGCAGATGATGCTGCGGGCCGACTCGCCCTGGTCGTTTGCCGGGGCATCCGGCGCAGCGAGGACTTGCACCGTCGGTAGCGTGTAGAATACCAGCGCGTTTCCGCCCGCAACGCTCTGGATCGCGATGACGTCGCCGGCGCGACGTTGCTCCTGAATCGTCTGCGCGAGCTTTGGCACGGGCTTGAATGCTTCGGCGTGCGGGAGCGCGACGAGCGCGAGCACGTCGACCATCACGAGCATCGCGACCCCAAGCGCGTAGGGAGCGTACTCGACCAGCCGCCTGCTGCAGACGCAGACGAGCGCGACGAGCGCGCCGATCGCGACCGAGAGGCCCATCACGACCAGATCCGGCAGCAACGCGTTCACGTCCCCCGCGAGCTTGTTGTCGCGCACGAAAAGCGAGATCGCTAGCGCCATTAGGCCGATGAAGACGGGCACCGTGGCGGCCGAGACGATCGCGGCCAGGCGACGGCCACCCGAGCGCGCGAGATCGTCGAACCACATGCCGGTCAGCAACGCGAGCGCCGGGAACTCGAGCGCGATGTAGTTCGGGAGCTTCGTCTTCGCAAAGCTGAAGAAGATCAGCGGGGCGACGATCCAGACGATCGCAAGCCGGAGCAGGCGCCCCATCTCGGGAGACGTGCCATTGCGCAGGCGCGCGATTCCCCATGCGATCGCGACCGGGAGAAACGCGATCCACGGGAAGAAGCCGATGATCGTGACCGGCAGATAGTACCAGAACGGGCCGGATTGATTCTCGATGACGCCCGTATAGCGCCCGATCGTGTACTTGAGTATCTGGATCCGGACCGCACCCACGCCGTCGTGTACGCCGAGTGCGACGAACCAGGGGACCACGATCACCACGAAGGCCAGGATCGACACGATCCACGCGCGCGCGCTCGGCAGACGCGTCGTCTCCGCACGTGCGTTCCAGATCGCGTACGGCACGATTACGAGCAGCGCGCAGACCGGTGCGACCGGGCCTTTGACGAGGAACCCGAGTCCGGCCGCGATCCAACCGAAGATCCAATACCGATCGCGGCCGGTCTGCAGGGCACGGAACCACCAGAAGATCGAAAGTGCTACCGAGAGGTCGAGGAGCGCGTCCATGATCGCAAGCCGTCCGACCACCGCCTGCATCAGACACGACGAAAGAATGGTCGCGGCGAAGACGCCCGCACGAGTACCGATCTGGCGGGCGACCGCGTAGCCCGTCATCGCGCCCATCGCGATGGTCGCGAG
>JBBRTL010000038.1:0-16316 GCA_038244445.1 Vulcanimicrobiales bacterium | reverse complement strand
GGGACGTGTCCGATCGGGAGATAGCCGAACGCGCGGAAGCTCGTCGGTAAAGCCGCAAAAAGCTGCGCGATCACGTTCTGAGCGTAGCCACCGGCGTGCCGCCAAGGCCCGATCGGCAGACCCTGCTTGGAAGAGATCACGATGGCCGCGAGCAGTAGCACGAGGAATCCGACCGAAGCCGCCGGACTTCGCCGCGAAGCAAACGCCATCACGACCAGTAGCGCGCCCAAACCCCAAGCGACCGGACCGCTTAGCAACGCCAGTGCGAGAGCGGCGAAAGCGGCGATCAGCCATCCGGGTTTGCCCGTGTCGCGAAAGCCCAACCAGCCCGCGAAACTCAAGAGCACGAGATCCGCAAGCCAAGGCACCAGGAGCGACGTTCCCGCGACGGGATCGTGCGGCATCCGGAACTGCCACGCGCAAAGCGCCAAAACGACGGCGACGATCGAGGCTTCGGTCGAGTCGAACAGACGTCGAGCCACCTCTGCAAAAAGCCCGAACGTGAGGACCACGAGCAGATATTGGAGGAATTTCACCGGGGATACGACCGTGTCGATGAGCCAGGCGGCCAGCGGAAGCGGTGCGAGCGGGAACCAGCCGGGATTGTGCGCCTCGTACCGCGCGGCCAGCTCCGCATAGGCGTGCGCGACGCTCACGTGATCGTAGCCCGCGATCGCCGACGCGTGGACGAGAGAGCCATCACCGTCGGCGAAATGCGACGTCGGAATCGCCGCAAACCAGGTCATGGCCAACAGCACCGCAACGACAACGGCCGTTGCGGGGTGCGAAAGCAGACTCCTCAAGAACGAGCCGTCCGGAGGCGGCTCTTCACGCACGTCGGTCGGTCCGGTGATGCGGCACGAGCCTCATTTTTGCATACGACCTCATTTAGGCCTGCTCGCGACGCATGTCGCGCACGTATTCGAGAACGATAAGCACGCCGATCGCGACGAACGCCACTATCTCCAACAACATCTGCACGGCTGCCGATAGGTTCACGATGGAGACCGTCGTCGACGGGCCGGCCGGAAGCATCCAGCCGTTGAGAACCTCGTCCAAACGAACGTGCGACGCTCGGTCGACGCCGAACAACGTCCACGATCGTTCGTACCGCGAAGTCCATCGCAGCGTCGACGCACCGTGCGCGGGTAGCGTCGCCTGTAGCAACCACGGCGTTACGGCGCGGAAGAACACGGGATCGGGCCGCCGACGGCTTGTCTCCGTCGGCGCCTTCGGCGGGTTGCCGACACCCACGACCGCGCATTGCCCGATACAGCGGACGCTCGTGGCGCCGCGCTCCAGCGGCCACCACTGCAGTCCGGGCGTCGATGAAGCGACCACCCGTCCTTCGCGATCGAGGATACGGCCGCTCGTCCAGGCGAGAACGTACGGTGCGACCGGCAAATCGAGCGGTACTGCGCTGGTCGTAAAGGCTCCGCCGAAACGCGTCGCCGTTGCGGGGTGCGCGAGAATAGCGAGCCGCGCGTCGATCCAGTCGTCGGCGACTTTCGTTCCTACCCGCGAAGCCGGGATCGCTTCGAACCAGGTGCGCGAACGGTCGCCCGATGCCGGAGCATCGCCGAAAAATATGCTGTTCGCGGCGGCAGAGGCGCCGACCGTTGCGATGTCCGGAAAACCCGAAAGCAGGCCCAGCAACGGATACGAATCGGTTCGGACTTGCGAGCGCGGCAACGCGCTCGACGGCGCGGCGCCGTGCGAACGCAGCGCGAGCACTTGTTGCCGTAGCGCGTCTTCATTTTGCACGAGCCACGGCCGCGAAACCACGTAGCGAACGCCCAAGGCATCGAGTTGGGAGAAGTCGCCGGTTCTCGCCAGTGCCAATGCCGCAGACTGCGGATAGCGGGGGAAAAAGACGTTCACCGGAATCGCGCGCGCCGATTGCACGAACATATCCGGATCGTACCCGGAGCCGACACCGCGCCGTGGTTGCAGCGGTTGAACCGCAGGAAAGAGCGCTATGCGTTCGTCGCTCGTTCCGGGAAAGCGCTCCGCGCGCACCGTGTCGGCCGGGGCGAACCAGCCGAACGGGGGAGCCGTCAGCCACGGAATGATCAAAAGGCAGGCAGCGACGAGCGCTCCGATCCCGACCCAACGGCGAGCCGACGCCAACGACGCGATGCCGACCGTGTAGGCGATCGCGGCTAGTCCGATAACATCGTACAATTCGCGGAGCACGCCGCTCTCCGGAACGTGCAATACGACGTACGCGTAGGCCGGTTCGAGAATCCATTTGGTTCCGGTAGCGAACGCGACGGCACCGAACCCCAACACCAGCACGAGCCCCGCCGGATGCCGCCCTCGAAGCGCCAGAACGGCGGCGGCGGCCGAGGCGGCGGCAAAGGCCCATAAAACGAAGGCAATCGATGCGAAGCCCTGCGCGTAATGCGTGAAGTAGCCGCGTAAGGTGAGCGCCGAGAGGATGTCCAACGATTGCGATCGCTGCCATTCCAAGAGGTAGGGCGTGCCCCGAATATCGTCGTAGTGCGCGGCGATGCCAAACGCGATCGGCAGGGCCGCGATCGCGATCGCCGCCAATGGGACGAGGCGTTTGGTCCGTACCAGCCAGATCGCGATCGGAATTAGGGCGAGTACGAAGAATTCGATCTGGCAGACCAGCAACGCGCACAGAACGACCAGACGCGCGCGTCGAGGTTGCGGCGCGAGCACTTCCGATATCAGCCAGAGCAGAAGTCCATACGCCAAGATCATCCAAGGGTGACCGGCGACAAACTCGGTGTAGACCCAGGGATTGAAGAGCGCGAAGAGCGCGCAAGCGATCCTAGCCATCGAACCGGGGCCGGCCAAGGATCGACCGATTGCGGCTCCGCCGCTCGCCACGAGGAACGCGATACCGGAAACGAGGAGCCAAACGAAGAGCGTCGGTGGAACCGCAGCGAGGGGCCGCAGCAAAAACCCGATCAGATAGATGGTCGGATAGGCTTGCGGTTCACCGATGCCCATCTGCAGCCAGGGTTCGTAGAGATTGCCGATCGACGAAGCCAGCGCGTCGCCGAGCGGCGAGAACGTCCAGTCCTGGCGGAGTTGTGGAATTCCATGGCCGCAAACCAGATAGGCGACCAGTAAGGACGCCGCAAAGGCGACGTATCCGACGAGTCTAGGGTGCGAGCGCGGGAGCACGCGCACTCGCGATGTCCTTGATCGACCGCGCGATGTGATTCATTTCATCGGCCCCGAGAGCGGGATAGGTACCGACCCAGAAGACGTCGTTCATGATGATGTCGGCGTTGTGAAGGTCGCCGATCTGTCGATACTTCACGTTCGCGTAAGCGGGCTGGCGCGTCAGGTTACCGGCGAAGACCAGCCGCGTGCCGATGCGACGATCGTTGAGTTCCTTCGTGAGGTCGTCGCGCGTGATCGGAGCGTCGGGGTGCAGTCGGATCGGATAGCCGAACCACGAGCACGTGCCCTTTTCGATCTCCTTCGGGAGCGAGAGCCACGGCACGTCGGCAAGCGCCTGCGTCAGCGTGGCCGCGTTTGCCTTGCGTTGTACGATGAACTTTTCGACCTTGTCGAGTTGCGCGACGCCGACGGCCGCCTGCATGTCGGTGACTTTCAGGTTGTAACCGATGTGGCTGTACGTATACTTATGGGCGTAACCGTACGGCAGCTGTCCAAGTTCCCAGTCGAAGCGCTTGCCGCACGTATTGTCCTTGCCGGGGAGACACCAGCAGTCGCGACCCCAATCGCGGAACGACTCGGAAGCGACGCGCATCTTCGGCGAACGCATCAGCACGGCACCGCCTTCGCCCATCGTAAGATGATGCGCGGGATAGAAACTGACCGTCGCGAGATCGCCGAACGTGCCGACCTGCTTTCCGTCGTACTGCGCTCCGACGGCGTCGCACGTATCCTCGATCATCCACAGGTTGTTCGCGCGACAGAATTCGAGCACGCGCTCGGGGTTGTACGGATTGCCCAGGGTGTGTGCGAGAATGACTCCGCGCGTCTTGGGAGAGAGCGCAGCCTCGAGTTGGCTCAAGTCCGCATTGTACGTATCCAGTTCGCTGTCGATGAAGACCGGGATCGCGCCCATCTGGACGATCGGGTTGACCGTCGTGGGGAAGCCGGCCGCAGCCGTGATGACTTCGTCGCCCGGCTTGAGCGCGCGGTCGCCCCAGACCGGCGACGTCAGGGCCGCCATCGCCACCAGGTTCGCACTCGATCCGGAGTTGACGAGGATGCATTCGCGTAGCCCGAACCATTTCGCAAAACGCTTCTCGAACTCGGCAGCATACCGTCCGGCCGTAAGCCAAAAGTCCAACGAGCTATCGACGAGCTTGACGATCTCTTTTTCGTCGAACGTCCGGCCGGAGACCGGCACGCCGTCGCTCTCTCCATCGAAGGGACGATGCTCGTAGGCCGCCGCGAAATACGCGCGCGTCTTCTCGAGAATTTCTTCGCGGATCTTCAGGGCTTCGGGCGATTGAGACTTTTCAACGAACATGGCGGGGATGACTCATTTCTGGGCGAGATGCCGTTTGTACCAACCGAGAGTATCTCGCAAACCGTCTTCGAGAGTCCACTCGCATTTCCAGGAGAGCATCCGTTTGGCTTTGGATGAATCGAGCGTTTGCTTGCGGATCTCCATCGTGGCCGTATTTTGGATATCGAGGTCGAGCTTGGCCTCGGCAACGGATTCCACGGCAGCTACGATGTCGAGAACCGTGTATTCGCTCTCGGGGCTGAAATTGAAGGCCTCCCCCGAGATCTCCGGGCCGGCTTCGGCGAGCGCGATGTACGCGGCGACCACGTCGCGTACGTAGATGTAATCGCGCACCATCTTGCCATCGCTTCGGAGGGTCAGGCGGGTGCCGCCGAGCAGGCTCCGGATGGCTCCGGGTACGATGCGGCTCCAGTTCAGGTCGCCACCGCCGTAGATATTCCCGCATCGTGCGACCGTCACGTTCGTGCCATAGGTATGTGCGTAGGTATGCGCGAGCAGGTCCGTACAGCTCTTCGACACGTCGTACGGATGACTGCCACGTAGAGGCATGTCTTCCGTGTACGGGAGCACGTCGGAATCGCCGTAGGCCTTGTCGCTCGACGCAACCACTACCGCCTTCACCAGCGGGTCGAGGCGACGGACCGCCTCTAGCAGATTGTACGTACCGCGGATATTGCTCTCGAAACACTCGAGCGGATCGCGCAAGGCGGCGCCGACGATGGTCTGCGCTCCGAGGTGGAACACGTATTCGACGTCGTGCACGTTGATCGCGCGCATGCAGGTGGCGAAGTCCGCGAGATCGCCTCGCACGATCGTGCAGCTCCGCGAGATCCCGTCGGTATAGAAACGCGATTGCGGATCGTCGTCCAGCACGAGAGCAACGACGAACGCGCCACGATGGGCCAACTCTTCACACAGCCACGAGCCCACGATTCCGGTCGCACCCGTGACGAGTGCGCGACGACCCGTCCAGTCGAACGCCATCAGGTGCGCACCCACGACGGCGATCCACTTGCCCACAGCTCCTCGAGATAGCGCTTGTCGCGCAGCGTGTCCATCGGCTGCCAGAAGCCGTCGTGCTTGTACACCGACAACTGCTTGTCGGCGGCAAGCGAGACCAGCGGTTCGTGCTCCAGGATCGTTTTGTCGCCCTCAATGCGGTCGAAGATCGCGGATTCGAAGACGAAGAATCCGCCGTTGATCCAGCCTTCGCTGGTCTGCGGCTTCTCGCTGAAGCTGACCACGCGGTCACCTTCAATTTCGAGAACGCCGAAGCGCGCCGGTGGGCGAACCGCCGTCACGGTCGCCAAGCGCCCCGCCTTGCGATGAAACGCCACGAGTTCGGCGATATCGATCGAAGCGAGACCGTCACCGTAGGTGCACATGAACGTCTCGCCACCGATGTGTTCCTGCAGACGCTTGACGCGCCCGCCGGTCATCGTCTCTTGGCCGGTGTCGACGACTTGAACCATCCAGTTCAGGGCATGCTGGACGTGGAAATCGATATTGCCCGTCGAAAAGTCGATCGTCAGGTCGTTCACGGTCGCGTAGAGCGACCGGAAATAGTCCTTGATGACTTCCTGTTTGTAACCGCAGGCGATGACGAATTCCTCAAATCCGGCGGACGCGTAGAGTTTCATGAGGTGCCAAAGCAAGGGCTTGCCGCCGACTTCGACCATGGGTTTTGGGCGCGATGCCGTCTCTTCGGACAGCCGGGTACCCAAGCCGCCTGCAAGCAATACGGTTTTCATAATCTCACGGCCCGTATTGGCGGCATTCGCACGTAAACCCCTCCAACTTAGGTCGTTCGGCTTATAGCCGCGTCACCCCGATAACGTACGCGAGCAGCTGCTCGGTGGAGACATCGATGCCGGCATGCGACGTGTCGACCACGAGGTCCGCATCCGTCGGGCCTTCGTACGGCGCGGAGATCCCGGTAAACGATTCGATCTCTCCCGAGCGCGCGCGCTTGTAAAGACCCTTGGGATCGCGCGCCTCGCAGGTCGCGAGGTCGGCCAGGATGTGAATTAGATGAAAGCCTGCTCCGGCCGCCTGGCGTGCGATCGCGCGGTCGCTCGCCATCGGCGAGATAAATGCGGTGATCGCGATCGCCCCGCTCTCGGCAAGCAAGGCCGCGACCTCCGCGACCCGCCGGATGTTCTCCGCGCGGTCGACCGGAGAAAAGTCGAGATCGCGGTTGAGGCCGCCACGCACGTTGTCGCCGTCGAGGACGAAGACGGTCGAGCCGGTGTCGAAGAGGCGGCGTTCGAGCGCCATCGCGAGCGTCGACTTGCCGGAGCCGGAGAGGCCGGTCAGCCAGATCACGGCACCGCGATGCCCGTTGCGCGTTTCACGTTCCGGGCGCGTGACGAGATGCGCCGTGGCGAAGAGCGTCACCGATGAATCGATCGTGTCGACGACGCCGCCGGCAACGACCTCCGAGCCGCGCAAGACCACGATGCGTGACGGCCGCATGCCGTGAGCGCGTCCGTCGAGCGGAATCGGCGTGCGCGTCTCCAGTTCGAGCGAGACGGTTGCATATTGCTCGACCGCATCGGCCGAGAGCGGTGCCAGGCTCGAACTATCGACCGCGTCGTGGATGGCGCGCAGGGTGACGCGCGCGACGCTCGGACCGCACTGCACGCGGAACGATTCGCCGACGACGGGCGGCCGGGCGTCCAGCCAGAAACAGACGGCGCGGAAGCGCGAGGCCGAGATCGGCGCGTCGTCGGTGTGACCGATGACGTCGCCACGATCGATGAAGATCGGCAGATCGAAGGTGAGTCCGATCGATTCGCCCGCGCGCGCGGTTCCGCTTGCGGGAAGGTTCCACCGTTCGATGCTACGCACGCACGCCGCCGAACCGAGCGGGGTCGCGACGATCGCATCGCCGACCTTCACGGTGCCCGAGTCGATCCGCCCGACCGCGATGCGCGCGTCGCCCGAACGATAGACGTCCTGCACGCGCATCCGCAGCGGTCCGTCGGTATCGTCGCCTTTCGATTCGAGAGCCTCGAGCGCACCGATCAGCGTTGAGCCCGCGTACCACGGAGTGCGCGGCGATGCGGCGACCAAATTGTCGCCGTCGCGCGCCGAGACCGGGATCGCTTTCGCGACCGCGATGCCCGCGCTCTCGAGGAGCGCGCGCGCTTCGCTTTCGAGTCCCGCGAAGATCTCGCGATCGAAGCCGACCGCGTCGAGCTTGTTGACGGCGACGACGACCTGCTCGATACCGAGCAATCCGATGAGCCGCGCGTGACGGCGCGTCTGTTCGCTGATGCCTTCGACCGCATCGACGACCAGGACGGCGGCATCTGCCTCCGCCGCACCGCCGAGCATATTCTTGACGAGTTCGCGATGACCGGGCGCGTCGATGATCGCGTAGCGCCGGTCGTTCCAGCGGAACCAGACGCGCGTGGTATCGATCGTGATCGCCTGATCCCGTTCGGCCTGCAACGCATCGAGCACGAACGACCACTCGAGAGGCACACCGCGTTTGCGGCTAATCGCCTCGAGTTCGGCTGCCTTCCCATCGGGGAGACTGCCGGTTTCGTGTAGGAGCCGGCCGATCATCGTGGACTTGCCGTGGTCGACGTGCCCTGCGAAGACGATCCGCAACGGTCGGACCATCACATATACCCCGAGGTGCGCAGGCGTTCGAACGAGTCTTCCTGTTCCGAGTCCATCAGTCGGCCGGCACGCTCCGGCTCGCGCGTCGCTTCAAGCTCCGCGATGATCTCCGGCAGGGTGGCCGCGTCGCTGACGATCGGGACCGTGATATTCTTCTCGCCGAGCGAACGGTAGCGCTTACCGTCGCGCGCGAGATAGAGCGAGCAGAACGGGATGTTCTCGCGCTCGTGGTAGCGCCAGATATCGACCTCGGTCCAATGCAACAGCGGATGGATACGCAAGTGGACGCCGTCCGGAACCTCGGTCGTATAGTGGCCCCAGAACTCTGCGGGCTGACGGCGCACGTCCCAATCGCCCTCGGACGAACGCGGACTGAAAATCCGTTCCTTCGCGCGGGTCGCTTGCTCGTCGCGCCGGATGCCGACGATCACGCCGCGATAGCCATCCTCTTCGAGCAGGCGCTTGAGCCCCTCGGTCTTACGCGCGGCCGCGCGCGAGGCGGGCGGCAACGACTGATCGACCGAGGACTCCGGCGGACACATCCGCACGCGCAGATCCAGATCCCATTCGGCCGCGATCCGATCGCGAAACTCGTAGACTTCCGGCAACTCCATCTCGGTATCGAGTTGGACGACCGGGAACGGCACGACGCCGAAGAACGCCTTGCGCGCGAGCCATAGGATCGCGGTGCTATCCTTGCCGATCGACCAGAGCATCGAGAGGGGATCGACGCAGCGCTTGGCTTCGCGCAGGATGTAGACGGTCTCGGCCTCGAGTTCATCGAGGTCGTTCAGGCGAGTCATCGTGACGAGCGCTCTTCCTTTTCGGCTAATGCCAAGGCTTCCCGCGCCCAGGGGGCGTCGATCAACTTCAAGCGTTCGAGCATGTCGCGACGCTCGTCATCGCCGACCGGTATGTCGTCGCCGAGAATCGCGCGCGTCCAGGTGATCTTGCGCGGCTGGCTCGATCGCACGAGCGCCGTGCCGACGCCGAAGAGCGCCGCCCCCGCGACCAGCGCGACCACGAAGACGAACGACCAGGTCCCGCTACTCGACAACGAGGTGCGAGGCGGCGCGGAGCGCGTCGACCGCGGCTGCGAGCGCTTCGTCGAGCGGACGATTGACGCTCGAGGTCAGCACGCGATGGAACTCCGCCATCGGCAGCTCGGAGAGACGTGCGAAGACGCCGGTCAACTCGTCCCGATACGCGCCGAGCAGCTCCGAATGCGAACCCTCGCGGACGATCGTCGTGCCCATCAGGCGCGCGCCGATCAACCACGGCGTCACGTCGCCGAGCGCCGAGGTTTCGAGCGCGGTCCGCAATGCACGTAACGCGTCGAGATCGAGCGGTCCTTGCAGGCGCACGGTGTCGCCGACGGGCGCCGCGTCCGCAACCGGCGGATGTTCGATCGTCGCGTCGAGCAGATCGTGAAGGGCTTCGCGACTCTCGCGATCTTCCAGATCCTTAGCGGTCACCGTCAAACGCGGCATGCGCAGCCGGACGAAGAACTTATCCAGCGGCCCGCTAAACGCATCCCCCGCGAGCGTCAACGCGCGCACGGCGAACAGATGCCGGATCAATCCGCCCGCATCCGCCTTGTCCAAAATCGCGAGCCGCTGCGCGAGGGCGTCGTGCGAGAGGTCGAGGAACGCGACCGGCCCTTGCGCGACCGGTTCGACCGCGGTCGGCGCAGCCTGTACGTCGAGCGAGGCCTGCGCGCGCGCGATCACGTCGGAGAGCGAGTTCGGGGTGGTCGTCCGCAACGGCGGCAGTTCGGTCTGCGCCTCTTCGACCGGCGGTGCCGCATCGTAGACGGGCAACGAACTCGGGAAGGTTCGCGCGATCGAGATCGGGGTTCCGGCCGAGGTCTCGCCCATCGAGGGTTGCGCCAGCACTTTGAGGGTCGGGGCGGCGATCGCAAGCGTGTGGCCTTCGTCCCACTCCAGCACCGCACGCGCGTCGATCGGCGTGCCGGCCGCGAGCGGCGACATCACGATCATCTCCCAACGCACGTGCAGGTCGATGCCCGGCGTCACGTCGGCGAGCGCGAGCCCGCGCTGCGACCAGAGCTGCGAGGCGCCCGCATCGTCTGCAACGGCCATGCCGTTCAAGGTCGTGCTGCCCGGCACGTAGACCGCGAGGTTGGTCGGGACGACGCGCACCATCAGGCGTTCGGCCGGGCCGTCGCCGTCGTTGCGCAAGGCCATCTCGTAGAGCACGCGATCGCCGGCGTTCACCGACTCGGTCGGCGCAACGTGGATGGCAGCCGCATCGAACTTCGATTCGGCGTAAGTCGGTACGTCGAGCGGCGTCATCTGGACCGGGCTGATGCTCTTGCCGTGGAGCCAGCCTTCGAGCGTCAGGCGCGCGACCGGCTTGACCGGGTGGAGCAGGCGCAGCGTGATGCGGGCTTCGTGGGTCGCGTGCGCGGGCACGTCGCCGAACGCCAAGCCGTCGCGTTCGCGGCGAGCCTCGACGGCTCGTTCGATCGCGAGATCCGGCGGGAGTTGCAGCGCCAGGCGCGCGTCGCGCAGCACGTCGGAGCCTTCGTTGACGAAGCGCACGATCAGATCGATCGACTTCTGCGGACGGAGCGCTTCACCACTGGCGAGTTCCCACGCGACGCTCTCGCGCGCGATCTGCGGACGCGAGCGGACGATCACGTTTGCGGTGCCGACGTCGATCGAACCGCCTTCGTGTTCGAGCACTGCGCCGAGCGCGAGCTGCGAGCGATCCGGCACGGGCGACGCGATTTGGGCGAGCGCGGTGAAGGTGCGTTCGACGTGCGGATGGATGATGCCGAGATCGAGCGGGCCGGCGTAGGACATCGGCTCGTCGGGCGATTCGGAGATGCGCACGTTCTCGAGATAGGCGCCTGGAATGACGCGCAGGCGTACGTTCCGTTCGGCTGCGGTGCCGTCGTTGTACACGTGAACGGTGAAGCGCACGTCTTCGCGCGCATGCGCGATACCGCGATCGGCTTCGATGTAGTTGCGCGCGCGATTGAAGCGCGGCGCGACTCGGACGTGCAGAGTACGCGCGAACGTGCGCGAGCCGCCCTTCCAGCGCAAGGTCGCGGAGACCGGCAACGCATCGTCGTCGCTTTCGGGAACGGCGGTGGTCGCGGCGAAGCCGACTTCGACCGTGCGACCGGCCGCGAGCGACCCGATGCTGAAGGTGGTCGCGGCGACCGCATCGTCGCCGACCGGCTGGCCGTCGACGTGCGCGGAGCCGGGCGCGAAGATCAAGCCCTGCGGCAGATCGAACGCGATCGCGACGTGGTCGGCGTCGCCCGTGCCGGCGTTGGTCGCGCGCAGCGCGATCGGAATGCGCATGCCCGGCGTGACGACGTCGTCGCAGAAGAGCCGGAGCGTGCATTCGTCGTTGTCGAAGTCGACCGGCGACTGCACGACGATCTCGGCCGAGGCGAGGTCGAACTCGGCGCATTCGCGCGAACCGACCGTGCCGACCGCGCGGATGCGCGTGCCGTCCGGCAGCGGTGCTTCGATGACGACGTGATACTCGACGACGACCGATTGACCCGGCGCGAGACGCTCTGCGACGATCGTGCCCGCGTCGTAGTCGAAGGCCTCGCCCTCGACGCCGGCCAGCAGGCGGCCGGCGATGCGCGAACTGCGCGGCACGTAGCGGGTGTGTTCCGGGACCGGGAGCATCGCGACCACGTCGCGCGCCGAGGACGAACCGGTATTGACGATGGTGGCGCGCACGGTCGCGACGTTCTCGGGCTTGGGCGAATCCGGCGCGGAGAGCGTGAGCAGGGTCTGGGCACTCTCCAGGACCGGCTTGCTGCGCACGGTCAGGCGCTCGATGTTCGAGGCGACCAGCGGCGTCTCGGCGGTCACCAAGGCGGCTTGGAAGATCAGCTCGGTGCCGTCTTCGATGGTATCGTGGACGCGCACGCTGCAGGCGACCTTGCGTTGCGAACCCGGCTCGAGATCGCCGACGTCGGCGCCGCCGGCATCCACGAAGGTCTCGCCGTCCGCGAGGGGCCGATCGTCGACCAGATCCTCGCCGGCGACATGCGCAACGCCCTGCGGGAGCGCGAACCGGACGCGCACGCCGGTGGCCGACGCGCCGCCCAGGTTCGAGAAGGCGAATTCGGTACGAATGACCTCGCCGGGAGCGACCGCCCGCTGGGGCGTGAGGACCAGGGTGCGCAGCGATTCGGCCAAAGCCGGAGCGCCGGGCGCAAAAATACCCGTTAACGAGGTGCCTGCCATACGCCTACCGTTCTTGTTGTCTGCTCGCGCACCCTATAGTATCGGCCCGACCGGTCGAAGACGGCCAATGTTACGCCGGCGATACCGCTTGGAATAATCGGCCAACGAATCGGCCATAACTCTGGTAATATGCTCGATTTTTCCGTAAGATGTGCATAAATGGCGAAATCTACATCGGCCAAAATAACCCTGGAATCGGTTCAACGGATCGAGCCCACCCGCCTTGACGAGCCTTCCATGGAGGTCGCCGACGCGCTCGCCGAGCTCGCCGCGGAGTCCGCCGCCCTCGGGCAAGCGCTCCACCCCCGCACCGCCGCCAGCTTGGCGCAACTCGTGCGAATCATGAACGCGTACTATAGCAACCTGATCGAAGGGCACAACACCCTCCCGCGCGACATCGCGCGCGCGCTCGCCGGTCAGTTCGACCCGGACGAGGGCCGCCGTAACCTGCAGCTCGAGGCCGCGGCTCATGTCCGCGTGCAAGCCGACGTGGACGCACGAGCCGCTGCGAGAGATCTACCCGAGCCGGCGTCCATCCGTTTTATCGAATCTCTCCATCGAGAATTCTACCGCGAAGCTCCGGCGTCGACGCTCGCCGTACGACCGAACGATGCATCCTACGTGATGCGGCCCGGGAAGTTGCGCTCCGCCCAGAGCGACGATGTCGTCGTCGGGCGCCATCAACCGCCCTCCAGCGCGCGAGTCGACGCTTTCATGGAGTACTTCGAAAAGCGTTATCGCTTTCGCGATATGGGAAAGGCCGCGCGCATTCTCGCGATCGCCGCGGCGCACCACCGGTTCAACTACATCCATCCGTTCCCCGACGGAAACGGACGCGTCAGCCGCTTGATGAGCCACGCAATGGCGCACCAAGCGGGCATCGCGGCGCACGGCTTGTGGTCGGTCTCGCGCGGGCTCGCCCGCGGTCTCGCGGACCGCTCCGAATACAAGGCGATGCTCGATCGCGCCGACGCTCCGCGCGAAGACGATCTGGATGGACGCGGCAACCTCTCGCAGCGAGAACTCTCGGCCTTTGTGCTGTGGTTCTTACGGATCTGCCTCGATCAAGTACGGTTCATGAGCGGGCTCTTCGAACTCAATACGCTGGCCCGGCGGCTTCGACGGTTCGTCGAGACGCACGAGTCGCTCAAGCCCGAAGCAGCGAATCTCTTGGAAGAAGCAGCCATCCGTGGCGAGTTCGAACGCGGAGAGGCCGCCCGTATCACCGGCTTGCCGGAGCGCACCGCGCGACGCGTCGTGAACGATTTGACTTCGCTTGCGATGCTCGGGTCGGATACGCCGAAGGGGCCGCTCTCACTCCGTTTTCCACAAGACGTTGCGGAGGAGTTGTTCCCGCGGCTCTTCCAGGTTCAGGCCTAAGCGGCGTCTCCTCACCGCACCCGGATCGGCACGAGGGCCCCGGATGCGATGCCTTCGCGCCCGGTGGCGATCACCTCGGCTTGATAGGTCCTACCGCGATACAGGTACGGAATGGCCGGCACGGTGTAGTCACGCTCGAACAGCTCGTAGGCGCGCCGAGGGTAGTCGGGATCGGACGACGGGAGACGAAACGCGCCGACCGGCGGAACGCCGATCTCCCAGATGACAAAGCGGACGTAGACGCCGTCGGCTTGGCCGGAGGTCAAGACGCGGATGTGCATCACGGTACGCTCGCGGACGACCGCCGGCGTGATCTCGACGCGCAGGATATGCGGTCCACGGCTCGGCTTGCCGTTTCCGTCGCGTGCGGCGATCACGACGATCTGCTCCTCGGCCGGCGTGAAGCGGACGGTCTTCAACAGGCTTCGGTCGAGTTGCGACCATCGGGTCGGCGGCGACGGGAGCGGAACGGGCGTCGGCACGACCCATCTCGCGATCCGCTCGCGGTGCACGGTCACCGTCTCGGTCCGGTCGTGGGGGTCGCGCGCGACCATGCGCCATGCCTGCGAGGCCAACGCAAGATGGATCGATAGCGAACCCAGAAGCGCCAGCCCAAGGCGCCCTAATCGCCGTGCATCCACCCGATCGTCTGTGTCAACTGCGACGAGCGCGCGCCCGGATGCGACGCGGCGTACGCGTCCAGGACCGCCGAGCGGCCGCTCGATGCGAGGGCGTGGGCGGCGGCAAGGGCGACCGTCTCGGATGGATCGTCGAGGGCTTCGGCCAGTCGGCGCGTCGCTTCGTCGCCATCGAGCGCACCCATCGCGAAGACCGCATCGACCCGTTCTGCTTCGGATGCGATGTTCGCAGGCGGCGGCGCGACCGGCGTTTGCGATGCGGCGACCGGCACCGCGCGGCGCGGCGCAAAGAGTGCGTAGGCGCCGATCGCCAGGCCGACGACGAGCAGCCCGAGCAGTACGATCAGGAACACGCGTGCCGCAACGAGAGCAGCGCTCCCTCCAGCGCCGGATCGACCGGCCGTTGCAACGCATCCAGAAACTCGGACGGCTCCGCGTCGCGCAGATCGTCGAACGCATCGAGCAGCGCGTCGCGATAGGTCGCGGCCTCCGGCGTCGAGCTGGGGAGCAACAACGCGAGTGCGTGCCACGGCGCCGCACTCGCGAGCGGGGCGTCGGTCACGGCCTCGGCGGCCTCCGCGAGCGCCGTCGCATCCAGATCGCCCCGCAACACGAACGCGGCGTCGGTCGGCTCGGCCGGCGTTCCGCGTGCCTGCACGCTCTCGTGCAAGAACCGGCTCACGGTCGCACGCGACGACGGCGTCTCCAGGTCGCGGGCGGCGATCGTGTAGTTCGGGAGCCGCAGTTTGATGAAGAGCCGGTCGAGCGTCTCGCGCAGGACGTCGCGCTCCGCGCCGAGGCCGGAACCGCGCGCGTCGCCGATCGCATCCGGGAAAAACGCACGCAAGGCGAACAAGTGCGCGACCAGGCCTTCGATCTGCGCTTCGTCGAGGACGCGTAGCGCGCGCGCCAACCGTTCGCGCGTGAACGCCACGAGCGATCCGGTGCGATGCCCCGCATCGAGCGCGATCGCGGGCGGAAGATCGTCGGCAAAGGCGCTCTGCACGACCGGGCGCGGGTCGCCGACCGGCGTCGCGTTCGGCAGTTCGACGTAGCGCTCGCCGGTGATCGCGCGATTGCCGCCACCGCCGAACGACGGGCCGAGCATCCCGTCGACGCCGAACGGCAGCCCCGGAATCGTATTCGCAAACGAGGGCACCGCGCGCACGTGCAGATCCGGTGCGACGATCTCGTCGAGGCGTTCGCCGTCGTAGCCGATGCGCGCGATCCGCACGATCGCTTCGCCTGCCGGCAAACCGTTGTGCACGACGTCGCGCCAGCAGATGGTCGCCTCGATGCCGGGGTCGACCTCGTTCAGCACGATGCCGCGCTCGCTCGTGAGCGGCGAACGCGCGCCAACGTCGCGGACCGGGACGTCGTTGACCGTGCACGAGTTCGGGACGTAGATCAACGATGCGGGTTGCTCGAGCGAGATCTGCACGCGGCGCGCGGGGCCGTCACCACCGTTGCGGACGTGGAGCGTCCATTCGATCGCTTCGCCCACGTCGACGCTCTCGCCCGGCTCGCTCCGGAACCCGCCGACCGAGAAGTCGGGTTCGGCGGTCGTCTCGATCGTCAGGCGTTCGAGCGGGACCGGCAACATCGCATCGGCCGTCAGCACGGCATCGACGGTGACCGGATACGTCTTGGCGAGTCCGCGTAACAAACGCAAGCCGAGACGCGCTTCGGCCCGGCCACCCGGCGGAATCTCGCCGAACGCGATGCTCGAACGTTCGCGAGTCGCGCCGTCGACGCTCTCCAAGCGCGCCTCCGGCGAGATGTAGAGGCGCACGCGAACCGCGTGCGCGGTATCGCTGCCGTCGTTGCGCACGCGCACGTACGCATCTGCGAGTTGGTTCGGGCGCAGCACCGCATCGGTCGCCAGTTCGAGTTGCGAGGTCGTGGTCGAGACGACCGGGTGCGAGTCGATGCGCCACGAGG
>JBBRTL010000037.1:0-16339 GCA_038244445.1 Vulcanimicrobiales bacterium | reverse complement strand
GCATGCCGCTCGCATCCGGGACGATCGGGTCGCCCGTCGTGTCCTGGATGGACGGGACGAACTCGGTAGCTTTCGACGGATCGAACGCGCCATTCGTGCGCACGCCGAGCCCGATCGAGACCGGTCGGTCGTAGAGGTCTTGCGTGTTGGTCGTACTCTCGAGGACGGTCGCGTCGTGCAGACCGGCGGCATCGAGCGTCTGCGAGATCAGGCGGACGGTGACGGTGGAGTCGAGCGTGTCCGGCATCGACGTCACCGGCGGATCCGATGGCGGGCCGCCGAGGTGGGCACCGGATCGTGCATCCGGAAGCGTCGGATCGAGATCGACCCAGGCGCCGCCGATGTTCGCCTGAACCCACCAGTGGTCGCGTACGTCGGCCAGGAGTACGCTCCGCTGCGAGTCTGCGGTCGAGAGTGGTCGTTTGGCGTCTGCCAACTGCTTCGCGAGTTGCGCGACCGGCGTTTGAGCGGCCGCGATCTGTTCGTCGGTCCGTTTCTGTAGGGCGGCGCGGGCAGTGTCGAAGGTCGTCCGCGCGGCCGCGAGGTCGACGTTGAAATCGGTCGCGAGCTTGGTAGCAAGTGCGGCATTCGGATCGGTCGACGCGCTCGCCGGTGCGAGCGCGGCGGCAACGACGCGCGCGGCGTCTGCGTCGGTCAGCCGCGTGTGCACGTAGCGGGCCGGGATGTTCTTGGTTCCGAGGAGTCCGCCGAGGACGACCGCTTTATCCGCCGACGACCCGCCGTGACTCGCAAGCGCGCCGAGTTGGCCGCGCATCGCGCCGGGGTAGGCTTCGGTGTGGATCCGGTCGCGGACATAGGCGAAGACGGCGTCCGCATCGGTCAAAGTCGCGCCGAGGGCGGTCGGATCGCCGTCGTCCGGGATCGCCTGGCGAAGCTTGTCGACCTTCGCGAAGTATGCGACCGCTTGCGGCGCGAGGATGCGACAACCGGTCGATTCGGGTTGGGGCGTGGTCGCGCTGCCGCCCAGCGCCGCGCCGAAACCGCCCATGCTGCCACTGCCGTTCTCGCCCATCTTCGCGGCCTTGCCGGCGCCCGGCGCCCAGCCTTCGATGCCGGCGAGGTCGTTCGTGTTGTCGGGACACGGGCCCGCGACCGACGGGAACTGCTCGGCGATGGACGAGTCGGTCGAACGGTGTGTGAGGAACCACCAGCCACCGATGACCGCTACCGCGGCGATGACGGCAAGGATGGCAAGAGCGCGTATGCGTTGCATCTGATGTCGTGCTTTCTTTACAGGCGAAGCAGTTCGACGCGACGGTTGAGCGCTTTTCCGCCCGGCGTGGCGTTGGAAGCGACCGGTCTGGTCAGGCCAAAGCCCTTCGGTACCAGTCGCGAGGCCGCGATGTGATAGCGATGGATCAGATCCGTCACCACCGATTGCGCGCGCGCTTGCGAGAGCTTCAGGTTGTACGGTCCGCCGCCGTCGGAATCGGTGTGACCTTCGACCTGGAAGCGGAGCGTCTTATCGCCCTTCATCAGATCCGCGATCTCTTTGATCACGGGCTCCGAGCGGGGTTGGATCTTCGCGCTGTTGTAGTCGAAGTGGATCCCGTAGAGGCGGATGCGCTTTTGCTTCTTGGGGATCTTCTTGAGCGGCGCTTCGCCGTTGAACTGGATGACGGCTTGCGAAGTCTTGCCGGCTCCGTCGGTACCGGTGACGGTCACCGCGTACGTACCGGGCTTGGTCGTCGCGGGAATCGCGACCGAGAGCGCGAGCGCTTGCGTTCCGCCATCCATATCGAACGACGAAGGCGTCACGGTGGTGCCGAACTCGCCGGTAGTGGTGACGTTGACGTGCCCCTTCCAGCCCTGGTTGGCAAGCACTTCCATCGCGAACGGTAGCGTCGCCGCTTTGCCGGCGACGAAGGTGGCATCGCGGTCGGGCTGGAGCACGAACGACATGTCGACCTTGACGCTGCACGGAAGATCTGCCGGCAGCGTCAGGCCGAACTCGAGATCGCGCATGCGCTCATACGACGGCACGTCGTTGTCGTCCTGATCGAAGCCGCCGAAGATGAAGACGCCTTTGCCGTAGGGCGCGTACATCTGCATGAAGCCGTTGACCTTCTTCGCGTTCGTTCCGAACAGGTGACCGCACCAGTGTTCGTCCTTGGTCGTCACCGTATTGGCATCGCCGATCTGATTGCTCTCGTTGGCGGCGTAGGCCGGCGCGTCGAGGAAGCGTTTCGCGTCGGTCTTATCGAGCGAGCCGAGGTCGTCCGACTCGACTTCGATCAAGCGATCGCCGTGCGCGCCCGACGCGCCCGGGTTCGACGTGACGAACTGGTACGGGAGGAAGTCGTACGCGGTGACATCGCCGCACATGTCGGCGTTGTAGATCGCGAGCTTGTGGCCGGCGAAGACGTAGTCGACGAGCATCTTGCCCTGCGCGGGCGAGAGGTAGTGCGACGAGTCGCAGATGCCGTTAAGCACGACCATGTTCGCATCGGCGAGCGCGCTCGGATCGACCATCGCGGCCGGCATGCGGGCGAACGTATACGGTTTCGACTGGGCGGGGTAGTCGCCGAGCGGATAGGGGCTACTGTGGCCCTCGGAGTCGAGCACGACGATACGATTCGGGCCGTGGCCTTCGATCGGGTCGGGTTCGCAGAACTTCGGATCTTGCGTCGTCGCGTTGTAGTGGATCGCCCCATCGGACTCGTCGCCGACCATCGCGGTGCCTTCGTCGTTGATGACCAGGTGGCCGGGGCGGCCGTCGTGGGTGTAGTCGAACGTGCGGCCGTTCTCGACCGTGCCGGGTGCGGAGTTCCCGACCTTCTCCGAAGAGCAATGCAGCAACGTCATGCCGTTGCCGACGGTCGTGACGCGCACCAGCCATGGGTCGTCGGCCAGGTCGGCGCCGTCGTCCTTGCCGTTCTTGTACGGATGATCGTGTTCGACGAAGACGCGCGAAATCGGGGGACCCGTGCGTGGGCCGGGCATGGCACCGGTCGCCGTTATCCCGGACCAGCCGCGTCCGTCGGCGCCGTTGTAGGTGACTCGGACCCAGCGCGCATTGACGCCTGCCTTGATCGCCTGGACGCTCTCCGCGGTCGCCGGGCTGGCGGTACCCACGTCGTTAAACCCGTCGATCGCGCTCGTCGTCGAGACGGCCACGGTCGCGCTGTGCTTCGGGTCGGTTGGATCTTGGGCGTCCAGGCTGACCTCGAAGGCATCGATATGCTCGGTCGTCGGGAGTTCATAGACGAAGACGAACGGCCCGGTCGCGCCCTCCTTGAAGTTCATCCCGCCGTCCGCGAGGTCGTCGGGGTCCGTATCCAGGAGTGCCGGGTAGCTGACCATCCGCGTCCCGTTCTTGAACGAGAGCAGGTTGGCGTCGGGGGTCGGCGTCGGGGCCGGGGTATCCGTGCCGCCGGGAGCCTGGGTCGCGCTCGTCGCTGGGACCTCCGAGGCAGCGGGCGCGGAGCCCTGCTCGGTCGGGGAAGCGCCGGGCGATCCGGCCGCGCTCTGGGCGCCGCCCGAGCCCCCGCAGGCGGCCAGCGCGAACAGGGAGGCGAGGGCCAGGATGACCGCAGCGTTCTTCATCGTTACGCCCTCCTACAATCCCCAAGCGCCCGCCCCCTTCGCCGCTAGACCAGAAGGCCCGGGCGTGCTATACTCGCGCGGTTGTTCACTTCATCTCGCACGAGGCGGGATGCTATGGTTCGAACCGGCCGCACCGCCATGAGGGCATCGCGACCCGAGCCAGCAGAAAGGTCCCTTATCCATGTCCGTTATCACGATGCGCGAACTGCTCGAAGCAGGCGTGCACTTCGGCCACCAGACGCGCCGGTGGAACCCGAAAATGAAGCCGTACATCTTCCAAGAGCGTAACGGCATCTACATCATCGACCTCGCCCAGACCGTGCAGAAGATGCGCTTGACGTACGAAGTGATCAAGCAGATGTCGCGTGCCGGTAAGGTCATCCTGTTCGTCGGCACCAAGAAGCAGGCGCAAGAAGTCGTCAAAGAAGAAGCCGAACGCGCGGGCACGTACTTCGTGAACCAGCGCTGGTTGGGCGGCACGCTCACCAACTTCGCGACTATCCAGAAGCGTATCGCACGTCTGCGCGAACTCGAGAACATGAAGGCGCAAGGCGATTTCGACCGCCTTCCCAAGAAGGAAGTCTCGAAGCTCCAGGACCAGCTGAGCAAGCTCGAGCGTTTCCTCGGCGGCATCAAGGACATGCATCGTCTTCCGGACGCGATCTTCATCGTCGACCCGAAGAAAGAGCGCATCGCCGTGCTCGAAGCCAAGAAGCTGAACATCCCGATCATCGCCGTCATCGACACGAACTGCGATCCGGATGAGATCGCGTACCCGATCCCGGGTAACGACGACGCCATCCGCGCGGTCAAACTGATGGTCGGCAAGATCGCCAACGCCATCATCGAGGGTCGGACCGAGAGCGAGTCGTCCTACGATACCGACGCCGCTTACGCCGAAGCCCCGGCCTACGAAGAAGCAGCCGAGCCGACCCTGGCAGAAGCCGAAGCCGCCCGCGCCTAACCCGCGAGTCGCTCTAAATCGGGGAAAGAGAGGCTTCGCGGCCTCTCTTTTGCGAACCTAACCCCATACATACGAAGAAGTCTGGAGAATGAACGGTGTCGACCGCTACGTATCAACCTAAAGCCGACGAGATCAAAGCCCTCCGCGAAGAGACTGCCGCTCCGATGATGGACTGCCGTAGGGCCCTCATCGAGGCCGCCGGCGACATCGCAAAGGCCAAAGAAGTGCTGCTCGCACGCGGTGCCGCGGCCGCCGAGAAGAAGGCCGAACGCGCCGCGAACGAAGGCCTGGTGACGGCCTACGTCCACGCCGGTGGCAAGATCGGCGTGCTGGTCGAAATCAACTGCGAGACCGACTTCGTCGCGCGCAATCCGAAGTTCGGCGAACTCAGCCGCGACATCGCGATGCACGTCGCCGCCATGTCGCCGAAATACCTCGATCGCGAGAGCGTCCCGGCCGACGTCCTGGATGGCGTGAAGACCGAACTGGCCGCCTCGGTGCCCCCGGGCAAGCCGGCCGAGATCGTCACCAGGATCGTCGACGGCAAGCTCAACAAGTGGTTCGAGGACAACGTCCTGCTCGACCAACGTTTCGTCAAAGACGACAGCGTCTCGATCACCGATCTGATCAACACCGCAGTCGGATTCCTCGGCGAGAAGATCAAGGTCCGGCGCTTCTCCAAGTTCGCGCTCGGCGACGACCAGCAGTAAGGTAGCATGGACGCCTCCCCGAAATATCAACGCATCCTGCTGAAGATTTCCGGAGAGGCGTTCTCCGGAACCGAGACGGGCGTCGACGTCAACACCACCCGCGCGATGGCCGAACAGATCGGCGAGGTCGCGGCGGACGGCGTCTCGATCGCCGTCGTGGTCGGCGGCGGCAACATCTGGCGCGGGAAGGTCCACGAAGAGGCCGGCATGGATCGCGCGACGGCCGATTACATGGGCATGCTCGCGACCGTCATCAACGCGCTCGCGCTCCAAGACTCGCTCGAACGGATGGGCGTCGCCTCGCGCGTTCAGACCGCGATCGCGATGCACCAGATCGCCGAACCGTACATCCGCCGTCGCGCGATCCGTCACTTGGAAAAGGGACGCGTCGTGATCTTCGCAGCGGGTACCGGAAACCCATACTTCACGACCGACACGACCGCCGCGCTGCGCGCGGTCGAAGTCGGTGCGCAGGCGATCCTCAAAGCCACCAAGGTCGACGGTATCTACACCGCCGATCCCAAGAAAGATCCGACCGCCACGCGCTTCGTGCAGCTCGAATATATGGACGTGCTCCAGCGCGGCCTCGAAGTGATGGACTCGACCGCGATGGCGCTCTGCATGGACAACCGTCTGCCGATCATCGTGTTCGACATGGGCGGCGCCGGAAATATTCGCCGGGTCGTCTGGGGCGAGAACATCGGCACCTTCGTCGGCAAGGACCTCGTGCCGACTCACGCACCGTAACCTTCTTCCTGGGAGATTCGATGAGCACCAATCTCAAAGACGTCGAAGACAAGATGGCCAAGTGTGTCGACGCGACGCGCTCGGAGTTCGCCTCGATCCGGACCGGTCGGGCGACGCCCGCACTGCTCGATCGTCTGCACGTCGAAGCCTACGGCAACTCGGTCCCGCTCAAACAGGTCGCGGGCGTCTCCGTCCCGGATTCGCGCACGATCGTGATCTCGGCATGGGACAAGGGCGTCGTCGGCGATATCCGCAAGGCGATCGAGAAGAGCGATCTTGGGCTCACGCCCAATGTCGACGGACAGAGCATCCGCTTGACGATCCCGTCACTCAACGAAGAGCGTCGTAAAGATCTGGTCAAAGTCATCAAGAAGAAAGCCGAAGACGGGAAGATCGCGGTCCGCAACGTCCGTCACAAGGCGCACGACGATCTCAAAGCCGAGCAGAAGAACGGCGAGATCACCGAAGATGACAACAAGCGGTCGCAGGATGCGCTCCAGAAGCTGACCGATCGCTTCACCAAAGAGATCGACACGCTCGTCGCAAGCAAAGAAAAAGAAGTGATGGAGGTCTGATATCTCAGACCGTACCGAAGCCGCAGACCTCGTGATGCTGACCGACGTGGAAGCGCGGCGCGCCGTCGGCGAGCGCCGGGTTCGCGTCTCCGTGCTCGCGCCCGTCGGCGCCTGGCTCGGTGTCGGCGACCTGCGGGTATTGCGCGTCCGGGCCGACGGAGACGACCTGAACTTCACCCTCGGCTACGCATCCTACGAACGCGGCGCGTTGACGTGAGCCGGACCGAGGACGGCCCCAAGCACGTCGCGATCATCATGGACGGCAACCGCCGTTGGGCTCGCGAACGAGGCCTACCGGCGATCGAAGGCCACCGTCGCGGAATCATCGCGCTGCGCGAAGTGCTGCAAGCTGCCAAGGACGAAGGCGTCGCGCATCTGACCGTCTATGGGTTCTCGACCGAGAACTGGTCGCGCGAGAAGACCGAGATCTCGCGGCTCTTCGAACTGTGCATTTTCTTCGCGCGCAGCGAACTGGCCGAATTGCAGCGCAACGACGTCCGCGTCCGGATCCTGGGGGCGTGGGAAGAACTTCCCGCACGTTCGCGCGAGGCGCTGCGCTCGTTGCAAGACGCGACCGCAAGCAACACCGGCGTGCAGCTGAATCTGGCCGTGAACTACAGCTCGCGTCTCGAACTCGAACGCGCCGTTCAGGCGATCGCGCGCGACGTCGCGGCCGGGACGCTGGATCCGAAGGACGTCGACGAAGCCAAGATAGGCTCGTATCTGTTCACTGCGGATCTGCCCGATCCGGATCTGCTGATCCGTCCCGGCGGCGAGCATCGGCTCTCGAACTTCTTGCTCTATCAGGCGGCGTACACCGAACTCGTGATGTCCGACGTCTACTGGCCGGACTTTGGCCGCGAAGAGTTCGGTCGCGCGGTCGGCGAGTTCCGGAGCCGGCTTCGCCGGTTCGGGACGTGAGCACCGAGACCGCCAACCCCGCGCTCGAGGGCGTGCGCGGCAACCCGATCACCACGCGGCGCGTCATCGTAGGGTTGCTCCTGGCGGTCTTCGGCCTTTCTACGCTCGCGATTCCGTGGTGCTTCTATCTGCTGCTGCTCGTGATCGGACTCTCCTGTATCTACGAGTTGAACGCGCTCTGTTCGATCAAGGGACAGCCGCTCGAATATCCGATCGCGGTCTTCGGCGTCGGCGCCTACATCGTGCTCGCCGCGCTCGGTCTGCTCCACAGGTGGGAGGGCGCGCTGCTCGCCGGAATCGTGATCGTGACGTTCTGGATCGGCATGTACGGCGAACAGATGGGCTACTTCGCCCGGACCGCCTACACGTTGCTCGCGGTGCTCTACATCGGCAAATCGCTGACGTACTTCGTCTTCATCCGCGAAATTGCGGGCACCGGGCTCTGGCTCGCGTTGATGGCGATCGTGCTGATCGCGATGACCGACGTGCTCGGCATGGTGATCGGGACGCTGATCGGGCGTCATCGTCTGACGCGCATCTCGCCGAAGAAGACGGTCGAAGGTTCGGTCGGTTCGTTGATCCTGGTCGCCGGACTCGGCGCGTTGATCGCGATGTGGCCCGCCGCGCATTTGTCGATATGGCAGGGCGCGTTGCTCGGCCTGCTGACTGCGATCGCGGCACAGGCGGGCGACCTGGTCGAGTCGGCCCTCAAGCGCGATGCCGGCGTGAAAGATACGGGCACGGTGATCCAAGGCCACGGCGGCGTCCTCGACCGGTTCGACTCGTATCTCTTCGGCGGCATGGCGTTCTTCGGCGCGCTGCATCTGCTCGGCGTACTGGCAGTTCAATGACTCGTCGGCGCGTCGCAATTCTCGGTTCCACGGGTTCGATCGGCACGCAGGCGCTCGACGTGATCGCGCAGCATCTTGATCGGTTCGAAGTCGCGGGTCTCGCCGCCGGTCGCAACGTCGCGTTGCTACGCGAGCAGGCCGCGACCTTCAGGCCGGAGATCGCGACGGATGCGAGCGATGGCCCGGATGGCCTGCGTCGGGTCGCGTGCGAGACGCGTGCCGACATCGTGTTGGCTGCGACCGACGGGTTCGTCGCGTTCGATGCGGTCTTCGCAGCGGTCGAACGCGGCATCGACATCGCGGTCGCCAACAAAGAGTTGATCGTCGCAGCCGGCGAGTTGCTGGTCGCAGCCGCGAAGCGGAGCGGCTCGCAGTTGTTGCCGGTCGACAGCGAGCACAGCGCGATCTTCCAGTGCCTGGTCGGCGAAGATCGTGCGCGGGTCGCGCAGATCGTCCTGACCGCCTCGGGCGGCCCGTTCTTGCGCTGCTCGGCCGAAGAGATCGCGTCCGCGACACCTGACCAAGCGCTGGCTCACCCGACCTGGCAGATGGGCACCAAGAATACGATCGATTCGGCGAGCCTGATGAACAAGGGCCTCGAGGTGATCGAGGCCAGCCATTTGTTCGGCTTTCCCGCCTCGCAGATCGGGGTGGTCGTCCACCCCCAATCGATCGCCCACGGCTTCGCCGTCTTCACCGACGGCAGCGTCAAAGCCCAACTCTGCGCCCCCGACATGCGCGTGCCAATCGGTTACGCGCTCGCTTGGCCGGACCGGCTACCCTTCGACTCGGCTCAGGATAAACTCCGCGTCTCGAAGGACGTCCTGGCCCAGCTCGGCATGAAACCGGATGCAGCCGCTTTACGTTACGAGTTCGAGCGGCCCGATCTCGGACGGTTTCCGTGCTTGCGGCTGGCCTACGAGGCCCTCGAGGCCGGGGGCACGATGCCGGCCGTTCTCTCAGCCGCCAACGAGGTTGCCGTGTCAGCCTTCATCGAGGGACGGCTGCGATTCGGGCAGATCCCCGGGCTCATCGAAAAAGTCATGCGTACGACGCCTTCATCCGGCGTAACATTAGACGGGGTCCGCGCGGCGGACCGGGCCGCGCGCCTCCGGGCCGTGGAAATCTTAGACGAGGTAGTATGCTCCTAGGGCTCATCGCGTTCGCGCAAATCGGCAAGATCCTGATCTTCTTGCTGACGCTCTCCATCCTGGTCGTGCTGCACGAGTACGGACATTTTCTGATCGCGCGTCGCAACGGCGTCCGGGTCAACGAGTTCGCCGTCGGCATGGGTCCCAAGATCTTCGGTTGGACGAGCCGGCGCAGCGGGACGCTCTACTCGATCCGCGCGCTGCCGATCGGCGGCTACTGCGCGATGGAGGGCGAGGATAACAAGACCTCCGAGGCCGAGCAACGTCGCGAGTTCCTCGAATCGGGCGAACATGCCGACGTCAACTTCCAGTCGAAGTCGACCGGCGCGCGCTTGGCCATCGTGCTTGCCGGCCCGATCGCCAATTTCATCCTGGCCTACATCATCTTGCTGATCGCGACGTTCGCGTTCGGCCAGCTGAGTTCGAACGTCGCGACCACGATCGGCCCGGTCGTCGACGGATCGCCCGCGCAGACCGCCGGATTGGTTCCCGGCGATCGGATCCTGAGCCTGAACGGCGTCCGGATCAAAGACGGTCAGGCGATGATCGACACCATTCATAGATCGCTCGGGAAACCCGTCGCGATCGAGTACTCGCGCGGAAGTGCGACGCAACGCTTGACGGTCACGCCCCAAGCCTGCCCGGTCGCGGTCGGCGCGAAGCTCGGCTGCATCGGCTTCAGCCCGGCGGTGTCGTTCCAACGGGTCGGCTTCATCCAATCGTTCGTGGTTGCGGGACAGGCCTACGACGAAGTGATCGCGGCCGAAGTGAACAGTCTTTACGCGATCGCCACGCACTTCGCGCAATACGTCGGACAGATCCGTGGACCGATCGGCATGGGGCAGACGGCCGGGACGATCCAAGATCTCGGCTGGGGCGCATACTTCCGGTTCGCCGCACTGATCTCGATCGCGCTCGGCATCTTCAACTTGCTGCCGCTACCGGCGCTCGACGGTGGGCGCGCGGCTTTCATCGTCTACGAAATGCTGCGCGGCAAACCGGTCGACCCGGAGCGTGAGGCGTTCGTGCACATCGCCGGCTTCGCGGCCCTGATGCTCCTGATGCTGGTCGTCGCCGCGCACGACATCTTGCGCATCGTCAACGGCGGAGGCGCGCTGAATTGATCAGCGTCCGGCGCGAGAGCCGCGCGGTCTTCTTGCAGAACAAGACCGGCAAGAGCGATGCGAAGTCGGTCTGGATCGGCGGCGGCCATCCGGTCGTCGTGCAGTCCATGACGACGACCGATACGGCCGATGCGGATAAGACGCTCGAGCAGATCTACGCGCTCGCGATGGAGGGCTGCGAAGTCGTCCGGGTGACCGTCAAGGACGCGCCCGATGCGGCCGGTATGCCCGCGATCGTCTCGCGTTCGCCCGTGCCGATCGTCGCCGACATCCACTTCGATCACAAGATGGCGCTCGCCGCGATCGACGCGGGCGTCGCCAAACTCCGCTTGAACCCGGGCAACATCCGCGACGTCGCCAAGACCCAAGAAGTCGTCCAGGCGGCCAAAGCCAAGGGCATCCCGATCCGGATCGGCGTGAATCTCGGCTCGCTTGCGCCGGACCTGGAGAAGACGCTCGGACTCTCGCCGGCCGCGATGGTCGAGTCGGCCATGCGACACGTCGAGATCCTCGAAGGCCTGGATCATCGCGACATCGTGATCTCACTCAAAGCCCACGACGTGATGATGACGGTCGCCGCCTATCGCTTGATGGACAAACGTCTGCGCGAGCGCGACACGCCCTATCCGCTCCATCTCGGCATCACCGAAGCCGGCATGCTCCGCGACGGGACGATTAAATCCTCGATCGGGCTCGGCATCCTGTTGTTCGAAGGCATCGGCGATACGATCCGCGTCTCGCTCGCGGCCGATCCGGTCGAAGAAGTGCCGGTCTGCTGGGGCATCCTCAAATCCCTCGGCTTGCGCGAGAAGGGCTTCGAGATCACCGCCTGCCCGTCGTGCGGCCGGGCCGAGATCTCGGTGTTGGCGCTCGGCGAGCAAGTCGAGAAGATCGCCAAAGAGTACACCGCTCCGGTCAAGGTCGCGGTGATGGGCTGCGTCGTCAACGGCCCGGGCGAATCCAAGATGGCCGACGTCGGCGTCGCCGGTGGCAAGGGTAAAGGCGCGATCTATCGCGCGGGCGAGCTGGTCGGCACGTTCCCGGAAGCGGAACTGCTCGACGCGCTCCGTCTCGAGATCGAGAAGGTCATCGTAGAGAAGTATCCCGACTACGCCCACGAGACGGTCGTCCTGAAATGAAGTATCGTCGGCCGGCATGGCAGACGATCGTCCTGACCGCCGCGGTCGCGAGCATGGCCTCGGGATTGCTCGCATTCTCCCGCCCGGTCGAGATGCGGGTGGACGGTCAGACGCTCCAGAGCGACGTCTCGCCGGTCACGACCTCACAGAACAAGGTCTACGTTCCGCTCCGTCCGTTGGCGGAAGCGATCGGCGCGACCACGAGCGAGAACAAGGAGACCGGCGAAGTGATCGTCTCGCGCGGCGATCAATCGTTGCGCGTGAAGGTGGGCGACGTCCACGCCACCTTCAACCGCATGCCGATGACGCTCAAACACGCGCCCTTCCGCGTGCAAGGCCGCGTGATGATCGGGATGAAGGCCTTCGGCCGCGCCTTCGGCGTACGCATGAGCTACGACAAGCGGACCGCTCGCATCGACGTCAGCACCGGCGTCACGACGTCCGTCGATCAGATCAACTCGTCGACGGAGTAGCTAGACCATCGGCTGGGCGAAGGCCCAGATCGCGATGCCGACGAGCAGTGCGAGCGCGACGACGTACGCATAGTATCCGAGCCGATAGCCGGTGGACTGCGCCCACGAACGGCGGGTCTGATAGAGCCAGACGGCAAGCGTGACGCAGAAGATCGCTTCCAGGATCGCGAACATGCCGGCGATTCCGTCGCCCAGGAAGTGTGCGTAGACGATCGCCATCGTGGCGACGACGCCGTACATCAGCGTCTGCACGCCGACCATGAGCGGATGCATCCCTTTCGGCGAGCGGTTGACGTCCGCCTTACGCGTCTCGAGCGCGATCGTCGAGATCAGCGCGAAGACCAGGAAAACGACGAGCGCACCCGTGATGAGACGCTGGAACGGCGCGTGGGGAAACGAGACCCCGATATCGGCGTCCTTTAGACGATTGATCCGGTTGGCGAAGCGCGCGAAACGCGGATAGTCGTCGGCGTGAATCGTCAGCGACTGGGTAGCGGAGTACGTCTTGTCTTGAGCGTCCCGTTCGATCTCGACGGGGGTCTCGGCGACTCCGGCGCGCGGAACGCCGTTCGCGGCGAACGTCGCAAGAGCGCGTTCCCGGATCGCCACGAGTTGCGCGCGGGCGCCGGCAGCGGTCGGCTGACTCGTGCTACCGATGCCGCTGATGAGCGCATCGTCGATCTGCGTCGGGAAGATGCTCGCCGAGAAGAACACGAGAACGACCAACAGGACGATATCGAGCACCGCCATCGCCATCGCGACGTAGGGAACCATCCACGAGACCGGCCGCGACTCGGGAGTATCCAGGTCCACGCTAGTATTCGAGCGATTCGGGTTCGATGACCGCTTCGATCTTATCCGGGTCGGACTTCCAGAAGCCGTAGCTGAAGAAGAAGATCAGCCCGATCAGAAGCGCGCCGGCGAACCACAGCCAGGTCGTCGTCGAGAGTCCGAAGATCGCGAGGAAGAGCGAGAATACGATGCCGAGGATCGGGAAGAGCGGGACGAACGGCACTTTGAACGAGCGTTGCATGTCCGGCTTACGTTTGCGCAGGTAGAGGACGCCCGCGCAGACGACCGTGAAGGCCATCAGCGTGCCGATGTTCACAAGATTGAGCAGCTGCGTGAGCGGAACCATGAGCGCCAGGACCGCGACGGCGGCGCCCGTGATCAACGTGGTCGTAAGCGGCGTCTTGAAGCGCGGATGGACTTTGGCGACGAAGTCCGGCAGCATCTTGTCGCGCGCCATCACGTAGAAGATGCGGGACTGCCCGAGCAGCGATGCGAGCGCGACGCTGGTCGTACCGGCGAGCACGCCGATCGTCACCAGGATGTTGAGCGCCGGCATGTGCAACGGCTGGAGCGCGAAGATCAGCGGGTTGTTGACCGGAACCTTGTCCCACGGAACCGCGCCGATGAGGACGACCGCGGTCGCGCAGTAGAGGACCGTGCCGATGGCGAGCGCGCCGAGGACGCCGAGCGGGATGTCGCGCTGCGGCTGTTTGCACTCTTCGGCGGTCGTCGTCGCCGTATCGAAGCCGATATAACTGAAGAAGACGAACGCGGAGATCGCGATGATGCCGTACGGCTGCGTCGAGGATTCGTAATCGGCCATCCCCCCGAAGGGCTTGAGGGCTCCCCAACCGTGCGGCGCGAACTGCGCGAAGTGTTCCGGGTGGAAGAGCGTCGCGGCCGCTACGATGAAGACTAGCAACGCGCCGATCTTGAGCACGACGAAGATGTTGTTGGTCGTCGCCGACTCGCGGATGCCGAGCGACAAGATGACCGAAAGGCCGATCACGAAGAAGGCCGCCAACAGGTCGACCTGGCCCGCGCCGAAGTTCGAGGTCTGCGCCCAGTGCGGCAGTGCCATCCCCCAGCTTTTGAACACGTCCTGAAGCGCGGCCGAGAACTGCTGGGCGACCGGTGCCGCACTGATGCCGTACTCGAAGATCAACGCGAAGCCGATGATCCAAGCGAAGAGTTTGCCCATCGTCGCATACGCGTACGTGTACGCGCTTCCCGCGACCGGGACCATCGCGCCGAGTTCGGCGTAGCAGAGCGCGGCGAAGAAGGACGTCAGACCCGCGAGCAGATAGCTGACGATGACGGCCGGCCCCGCGCCGACGACGCCGGTGCCGATGGTGGTGAAGATACCGCCGCCGATCATGGTTCCGAGGCCGATCGCGATCAGGTCCTTCGCGGTCAGCGCCCGCCGGAGCGTCCTCGCCTTCGCGAACTCGCGGAGCTTTTCGACGTTGCTTGTGGCGAAGAGTCTTTGGACGAACGACATGCGCCGGAGGTTCGCAGGGGGCTTCAGGCCGTCCCCCCAAGTGCCGGGCATGGCATTTCGCCGCATCTCCAAGCGCGAGGTCTACCGGAACCGCTGGATCGCCGTCGAGGCGCACGCGATCGTGCATCCGTCCGGCGTGGAGGGCGAGCACGTTCTGATCGACGTCCCCGCGCCGAGCGGCGTCCTGGTGGACGACGACGGGGACCTGCTGTTCGCGCACCAGGCCCGCTTCGCGCTCGGGGCGGACGCGATCGAGATCGTCAAGGGCGGTGCGAACGCGGGCGAAGACGCGCTCGCCTGCGCGCAACGCGAACTGCGGGAAGAACTCGGCCTGATCGCGCGCTCGTGGCTCTCGCTCGGCGTGCTCTACGAGATCCCGTCGATCGTCGAGAAGCCGCTCTCGCTCTTCCTCGCGCGCGAGATCGAACACGTCGTCGACGATCAGGAAGACGTCGAACGTATCGATCTGGTCCGCGTGCCGGCGGCCGAGGCGTTGGCGGCGGCCGTCGACGGCCGGATCAACGATGCGGTCACCGTGGCGGCATAGCTTCGCTACGCCAGTGTTTCAAAACCCTAGACGTTCAAGGACTCGGGGGCGGCTGTGTATCCGACGTCCACGGTTGCTCCGGCACGCGCAGCTCTGCATTGATCCAGCGCGCCCACACGAAGAGCGCGTCGGAGAGCCGGTTGAGAAATCGAAGCGGTTCGTCGACGATCGGGCCTTCCTCTTCGCGTAGCGTGTAGAGCAGACGCTCGGCGCGGCGGCAGATGGTGCGCGCGAGATGCAGATGCGCACCGGCCGGCGAGCCGCCCGGATGGATGAAGTTGGCGAGTGGCTCGAGATCGGGCTGCGCTTCGTCGATCCCGCGCTCCAACGCCTTGGCGTCCTCGACGCCGACCAGCGGCATGCCCTCCCAGCGATCCTTCGGCAGGGTCGCGAGGTCGCTGCCGAGATTGAAGAGCGCATCCTGCACCCACGAGAGCCAAGCGTCCAGCCGAGCGGCCCGCGGCGTCGCTGCGATCAGCGGACGTAGCTCGGCGCGCGCTATTCCGATCGCGCTCGAGCACTCGTCGACGGTTCCGTAGGTCTCGATCCGCAGAGCGTTCTTCTTGACGCGCTGTCCGCCGACCAAACCGGTCGTTCCGTCGTCGCCGGTGCGCGTATAGATCCGGGTCAGTTTAGGCATCGGGCAAGCCATTCGGGGAGGCCGCGAACCGGGCCCGCTCGAACCGGGCCCGGTCATGCCCGAAAGCCTCACGCCCGTCGTCAAGGAGATTCCGCCCAAGGCGGCCGACCTCTCCGCCTGGTACACCGCCGTCTGCATCAAGGCCGAACTGGTCTCGTACGCGCCCGTCCGCGGCTGCGTCGTGCTCCGTCCGCACGGCTTCGGGATGTGGGAGAATCTGCAGAAGCATCTCGACGAGCGCTTCAAGGCGACCGGCCACGAGAACGCCTATTTTCCGTTGTTGATCCCCGAGAGTTTGTTGACGAAGGAAGCGGAGCACGTCGAAGGCTTCGCGCCCGAAGTCGCCTGGGTCACGCACGGCGGCAACGAAGAGCTGACCGAGCGTCTGGCGATCCGTCCCACGTCCGAAGTGATCATCGGCACGATGTACGCACAGTGGATCGAGTCTTATCGCGACCTGCCGATCCTGATCAACCAGTGGGCCAACGTCGTCCGTTGGGAGCTGCGCACGCGGATGTTCCTGCGCACGACCGAATTCCTCTGGCAGGAAGGGCACACGGCCCACGAAACCGACGTGGAGGCGGAAGCGGAGACGCTGAGCATTCTCCACATGTACAAGGAAACCGTCGAAACCGAG
>JBBRTL010000036.1:0-16390 GCA_038244445.1 Vulcanimicrobiales bacterium | reverse complement strand
TCCAGCGCGCCGCTCGCGTCGAACGGCGTGATCATCGCGGTCAGGAGGTTTCCGAACGTCATACTAGCGGGACTGCTTCCTCGGTGGCGAGGTGGAACTGGTCGTGGACGGCCTGCTCGGCGCGGACCGCGTCCTCCTGTGGGATCAGGACCGAGACCGTGATATTCGAATCGGTACAGTGGATGATCTCGACGTTCACGCGCGAGAGCGCGGTCACGATGTCGCGGATCACGCCGGGCGCATACCGCATGCCGGCGCCGACGACCGAGAGCTTCGAGCAGCCCTCGCGCACGCGCACGGCCAAGTTCAAATCGCCGAGCAGGCGTCGGACCTCGTTGCCGCGATCGCCTTCGACCACGAAACAGACGCCGGCCTGATTGATCGTTACCTGATCGATCGAGATGTTGCCTTCGGCGACGCGTCGGAACATCTCCAGTTCCAGTTGCATGCGCGCTTCGGGATTCTCGATGTCGCCCCGGATCGCGCGGACCCAGGTCACCCGTCCGGACGAGGTCACACCCGTCACCGGACGGTGGCGGTCGAACGAATCGTCGACGATCGTGCCGACGTCCGAAGCCAAACCTTTGATCGCATACGCGGTATTCGTGCGGCGCGCATAGTCGGCGGCTTTGCGATGCATCACCTTCGCGCCTTGTTCGGCGAGTTCGGTCATCTCGTCGAGCGAGGCGCGTTCGATCGTGTGGGCGCCTTCGATTCGGCGCGGATCGGCGGTCATCGCGCCGCTCACGTCGGTGTAGATGTCGACGCGCTCCGCGCCGAGCGAATGGCCGATCGCGATCGCCGAGAGATCCGTTCCGCCGCGGCCGAGGGTCGTCACGACGCCGTCCTCGGTCGCGCCCTGGAAGCCTGCGATCACCGGCACGACGCCGCGATCGAGCAGCACCAGCACGGCATGCGGATCGACGCTCTGGATGGCCGCATCGCCGTGGGTGGCGTTGGTGATGATGCCGGCCTGCGCGCCGGTCAGTGCGACGGCTTCGATCCCGTGCGCGCAGAGTTCGCTTGCCATCACCGCGGCCGCGATCGTCTCACCGCAGGTGATCAGCAGATCGGCGTTGCGCGTCGAGCTGGTTCCGCCGCCGAGCGCGAGCAGCGTGTCGGTCGCATACGGGTCGTTGACGCGACCCATCGCCGAGACGACTGCGACGGTCGCAAAGCCGCCTTCGCGGGCGTCGCGGATGCGGGCGATCGCCTGCGCGCGATGCTCGGGCGTCGCGACCGACGTCCCTCCGAACTTGAGTACGGCTACCTGTCGCACGGCCGTCATGTCCCGATGTATCCCTTCGAGGTGAGTAACTGCAGGATTTGGACCGCGTTGGTGGCCGCGCCCTTGCGCAGTTGATCGCCGACCGCCCAGAGCGCGAAGTTGCGACGCGAGTTCTCTTCGGCGCGCAGGCGTGCGACGTGGACGAGATCCGTACCCTCGACCTCGCGCGGCGTGACGATGCCGGTGCGATGGAAGACCACGCCCGGCGCACGTTCGAACGCGCTGCTAAGTTCTTCGACGGTCGTATCGCGTTCGGTCTCGATGAAGATCGCCTCGCTATGCGCGGTACGGACGGGCACGCGAACGGTCGTAGCGATCACGTTCAGCGCGGGAAGGCCGAGCATCTTGCGCGTCTCCTCGGCAACCTTGCGCTCCTCGCCGCTGAAGCCGTCCTCGTCGAAGGTGCCGACCTGTGGCACCACGTTGCGCGCGAGTCGGGCGGGAAAGACGGCATTCGCGGGTTCTGCGTCGCCGTTCGCGACGGCGCGTTCGCCCGCGAGCAATTCGTCTAGCCCGGCGCGCCCGGCGCCGCTGGCGGCCTGATAGGTCGCGACCCGCACGGTTCGCAGGCCGGCGACGTCGCGGATCGGCGCGAGCGCGACGCAGAGCACGATCGCCGTGCAGTTGGCCACCGGATAGATACGGTCTTCGGGGCGAGCCGCGTCGGCGTTGACTTCGGGCACGATCAGCGGTACGCCGGCCTGCATGCGATAGCTCGACGAGTTGTCGATCGCGAACGCCCCGCGCGCGGCCAGCGCCGGCACGTACCGAACGCTTGCGTCTTCGCTGCTCGCGAAGAAGACGACGTCGTACTCGCTCAAGGCCTCATCCGTGGTCGCGCGGATCCCGTCGCGATCGCGCGAGGCGAAGCGCCCGACCGCGCCGGTGTCGATGCCGCGCTCTTCGAGCACCCGTAGGATCGTTTCGCCCACCACGCCGGTCGCGCCGACGACTGCCACCTTCATCCGAGTACTCCGTCCAATCCGACCACCAGGCCGCGCACATCGCCGACCGCGCGAACCGCGGCGACGATCCCGGCCGAGAACGCATCGCGCGAGAGCGCGTCGTGGCGCAGGGTCAGCAGCTCGCCGTCGCCGCCCAAAAGCACTTCTTGATGCGCGACCAGACCGCGCAGGCGCACGCTGTGGATCGGCACGTCGGCGGGGCCGCCGGCCGCGCGGATCCGTTCGGCGGTCGCTCGGGCGGTGCCGCTCGGCGCGTCCTTCTTCGTATCGTGGTGCAGTTCGACGATCTCGATCGTCGGGAAGAACGTAGCCGCCATCTCCGCAAAGCGCATCATCAGCACCGCACCGAGCGCGAAGTTCGGGACGATCAGCGCGCCGAGTCCGCTCCGTTCGGCTTCGGCCGCGAGCGCGGCCCGCTCCGCATCCGTCCAGCCGGTCGCGCCGATGACCGGGCGGACGCCGTGCGCGAGCGCGCGCATCGAGACGTCGACCGAGACCGGATGGGTGGTGAGGTCGAGCAACACGTCGGGCTTGGCGTTGGCGAAGAGCGAGTCGAGATCGTCGAAGGTCTTCTGCGCGGCGTTTCCGACCCGCGCAAAACCGCCGACGAACGTACAATCGTCCGTCGCTTCGAGTGCCGTCCGTGCGATGGTGCCCATCCGCCCGAGCACGCCCGCGATCGCTACTCTAACCATAAAGATTAAACGGTAGTATGCCTGCTCGCCGACCCGGCGTCAAGCAACGCGGACCGACGAACGGGATCTAGCCGATTTTCTCCAGCGGTGCGTATTTGAGCATCAGCATCTTCTGCCCGACGTTCGGGAAGTCGATGGTCACCAGGCCGTCGCCACCGCCGCCGACGACGTTCTCGATCGTGCCCTCGCCCCATTTGGGGTGTTTGACCTTATCGCCCGCCTGAAGATCCATCGTCAAGCCGGCACCGGCCGACTCGTGGATCGCGACCTCGCGCCAGCGTCCGCCGGCCGGACGCGGCATCGTGATCGCCTCGGTCTCGAGGATCTGGATGCCCGGCATCTCTTCGAGGAAACGCGAGCGCGGGTAGGCGTAGGTGTTGCCGTAGATGGTGCGGCGCTGCGCGAACGAGAGCACCAGCGTGTTCATCGCGCGGGTGACCGCGACGTAGGCCAGGCGGCGTTCTTCTTCCAACTCGGTCTGATCGGTCAGCGCCCGCGTGTGCGGGAAGACGCCTTCTTCGAGACCGGTCAGGAAGACGTGTCCGAACTCCAGGCCCTTGGCGCCGTGCATGGTCATGAGCGTGACGTAGGACGCATCCGGATCGAGCGCGTCGAGGTCGCTGATCAGCGCGACGTTGGCGAGGAAGCCTTCGAGGGTCGGTTCGGCATCGTGCTCTTCGTACTCGCGAGCGACACCGACCAGCTCTTGCAGGTTCTCGAGGCGGGCGCGCGCGTCGTGCGTCTCTTCGGACTGGAGTTCGCGGACGTAGCCGGACTCTTCCATCACCGCGGTCAGCAGGTCGCTCAGGCGGACGCCGCCGGCGCTCGCGCGCAGGTTGGCGATCAGCTCGGCGAAGCGTTCGAGTTCCTTCAGCTTCTTGGGAACGGCGCGGCGGAGCAGCTCGCCGTCGGCGGCCGCCTCTCCGAGCGGTTTCTTGGCGACGTTCGCGGCGGCGATCAGCGCGGCCAGGGTCTGTTGACCGATGCCGCGACGCGGGACGTTGATGATGCGCTTGAACGCGATCGAATCGGACGGATTCGCGATGTAGCGCAGGTAGGCGATCACGTCCTTGATCTCGGCGCGCTGGTAGAAGCCGACGCCGCCGACGACCCGGTAGGGGATGCCGTCCGCGATCAGGGCTTCTTCGAAGACGCGCGATTGGGCGTTGGTGCGGTAGAGCACCAGGAAATCGCGATAGGCCGCGCCGTCGCGCACGAGCGACTTGACGCGCTCGACCACGTAGCGAGCTTCGTCGCGTTCGGTCGTCGCCGGAAACGCGACGATCGGGTCGCCTTCGGCGCGCTTGGTGAAGAGTTTCTTCTCGGCACGGGTCGTGTTGTGCGAGACGAGCGCGTTGGCCGCGTCGAGGATCGTCTGCGTGCTACGGTAGTTCTCTTCGAGCTTGAAGACGGCCGCGCCGGGGAAGTCCTGCTCGAAGCGCAGGATCATCTTGTAGTCGCTGCCGCGCCACGAGTAGATCGACTGATCGTCGTCGCCGACGACCGTCACGTTCTTATGCTTGTCGCCGAGCAGGCGGATCAGGCGATACTGCGCCTGGTTGACGTCTTGATACTCGTCGACGAGGACGTACTGGAACTTCTCCTGGTACTTGGTGCGCGTCGGCTTGTCTTTTTCGAGCAGATCGATCGTGCGCACGATCAGGTCGTCGAAGTCGAGACTGTTCGACTCGGCCAGGCGGCGTTCGTACTCGGCGTAGACATTGCCGATCTTCTCGCCCAAGAACGAGGTCGTCTTCTCGTGGAACTGCTCCGGCCAGATCAGCGCGTTCTTGGCCTTCGAGATCTCGCTCAGGCAGGCGCCCGGCGCGAGCTGACGCTCGTCGTAATCGAGATCTTCGAGGATGTCTTTGATGACCGAGCGTTGGTCCGCGTCGTCGATGATGACGAAGTTGGAACCGATCCCGATCTTGGATCCGTCGCGGCGCAGCATGCGCACGCACATCGAGTGGAACGTGCCGACCCACAGGTCGCGCGCGGCCGCTCCGACCATCCGTTCGAGGCGCGCCTTCATCTCGCCGGCGGCCTTATTGGTGAACGTGACCGCCAGGATGCGATCGGGGCTCACGCCTTTTTCGAGCAGGGTCGCGATGCGGTGCGTGAGCACGCGCGTCTTGCCGCTACCGGCTCCTGCGAAAATCAGACAAGGGCCGTCGGTATTGGCGACGGCCGCAGATTGTACGTCGTTGAGGTGCTCGGTGGCAAGGATCATTTCGCCTAGTTATTCGCCGTCCGGGCGAAAACGGCCTCGCCCCTCGACTACGCGCCTGCGGCGCTACGCTCGGGATGACAAGGTCTGAGGTCAGCGCGCCACGCGGAGTGCGGCGGTTTCGCGCTCGGCCAAGGAGTAGGCACCGGCCAGAAACGCCAGGGTAGACTCGGCGCCCATGTTCAGGTTGACGCCGGATTCGTCCAAGCCGTCGCAGCAACCGCCGCCGCGCGCCAGGAGCATCGTGCGCGAGTTCCGCCCGTAGAACCATTCGAGACCGACGTGGGCGAGGGCGCTGTACGCAGGGTCGCCGGTCGCGTCGAAGGCGGCCAGCGAGGCGTCGATCAAGGCGTTCGCCTCGAGCGGCTGCTGGGCATAGCGCGCGCGGTTCCCGCCGCGGACGTACCAGCCGTCGTTGCCGATCGGGACGTAGATGCCGTTCTCGACCGTCGTCTTGGTATAGAAGGCGAAGGTCCGCAGGCCGATCGCGATCGACTCGTCGTCGCGGAGCGCCATGCCGGCCCGGATCAACGCCTCGGACAGGCGGGCGTTGTCGTAGGTCATGAAGTCCTCGAACCACTCCCAGTCCTCGCCACGGGTGGCGAGGTAGGCTTCGCGCAGCGACGCCGCGAGGGTCGCCAGGGCCACGCGGGCGGCGTGGAAGTCCGGAACCGCCGCGAGCGCGTAAGTCAGGCCGAGCGCGGCATAGGCATTCGAGCGAAGGTGCCCGAGGTTCGGGATCGCGGCGAGCGCGCGTTCGACCATGCGCGCGCACTGGCGCCGCCACGAGTCTTTCGGCGCGAACTGCATACCGTAGCCGAGCGCCCAGATCGCGCGACCGATCGAGTCCGGCGTGCCGACCTCGTCGAGCCAAAGCCGGGCGTGCGACATGAAATTATGGAAGGCGCCGTCCTCGAGCTGGGCGTCGTGCAAGAACGAGAGCGAGGTCGAGGCGATCGAGGCTGCATCCTTGTCGTCGGGCGCGATGCGCAAACGCGCGATCGCGACGATGAACGCGCGCGCGACGTCGTCCGTGCAATAGCCGGTCGAACGGTTCGGGATGTCCTCGACGGCGTGCTGAATCACGCCCACGTCGTCGCTCAGGGTCACGAGGTGATCGAGACTCGGCACCTCGTGCGCGTGCTTACGCAGAACTCACCATGCCGTAGACCGGCTGCGGCGGCGCGAGTTCGCAGAACAGGCGGCCGTAGTCGGCTGCGACGTGCGGCCAGGTCATCTGCCGGCCGAAGCGGTAGGCGCGGCGCTCGGTCGCGCGGCGGAGCGAGGGATCGTCGAAGAGCGCGATCAGCAGCTGGGCGATCGTCTCGCTGTCGCGGAACTTGCAGAGGAAGCCGCGGTGGTTCGCGAGCAGCTCTTCGGCGTAGAGATACGGCGTCGAGATGATCGCTTTACCGCAACCCATCGCGTAGGCGAGCGTGCCGCTCACGATCTGGACCGGGTTGAGGTACGGCGTCAGGTAGATGTCGGTCGCTTCGAGGTACGAGACGAGTTCGTCGAACTCCAGGTACTTGTCGATCAAGCGGACGTTGTTGGTGAGGCCGTATTCGGCGACCATCGCCTGGAGCGATTCGCGATACGATTCGCCTTCCTGCCGGCGCACGACCGGATGGGTCTCGCCGAGGATCAGGTAGAGCGCTTCCGGGTGATGTTTGACGACCTCGCGCATCGCTTCGATCGCGTACTCCAACCCCTTGCCGCGATTGATCAGCCCGAAGGTCGAGATCACCAGGCGCTGGCCGATGCCGAACGTCGCCTTGGCGGCGTCGGTCGGGCGGAATGGCACGTCGGGCACGCCGTGGTGGATGGTACGCAGTTTGACCGGGTTGATATGGTAGACGTTCTCGAGTAGATTGCGACCGGTCTCGCTGAGCAAGACGACGCAGGACGCGAAATCGCAGAGCGCGCGCGTGATGCGGAGCATCCCCTCGTCGGGCTCGGGCAGAACGGTGTGCATCGTCAACACGACCGGCTTCTCGACCTGACGGAGCAGATCGGTCAGCCATTCGCCGCGATCGCCGCCGAAGAGGCCGTACTCGTGCTGGACGTTGAGCAGATCGGTCGGATGCGAGTTGATGAACGCCGCGACTTCGGAGTAGGAGGCGCGGTCGTCTTGTTGCAGGCGGGCGATCACTTGGGGCGGATAGCGTCGGACGTCACCGCCCGGCTCGTCGACCGCGATGATGTCGCTGGTCGTACCGAAGGCGCGATCGTACGAGTCTACGACGTCCTTCGTGAAGGTCGCGATGCCGCATTCACGTGGCGGGTACGACCCCAGGAAAAGAGCGCGCGGAACCGTCGGTAGTTCGTCCCGGTTCGGTGCGGCTGCGATCACGATGAAGGTTCTCCCAAATGGTTCGCTCGAGGATAGCGAACTGAAAAGCTGCCTAGCGGCTGCCTTCGGTTCCTATACACATTTCTACCCGGAAGAGTTGCAGGAGAAACCTTGCGTAGACCCGTGTTTCGGAAGGAGTCCGAGCTTTTGGCCTATTTCGGCGGGTCGCCGACGCGGGCGTTCTCTGCGAGGACCGTGCCCGGCGCGATGACCGCATCATGGCCGATCACGCTGCCGCGCGCGATCTTCGCACCGGCACCGATCCGGGCGCGGCTGGCGATGATCGCTTCGTCGATGCTGACGTCGTCGCCGACGCTGACGCCGTCCCAAAGGACGGATTCGCGGATGGCCGCTCGCTCGCCGACAGTGCAACCTTCCGCCAGGACGGCGTTCGGACCGATGGTGGCGCTCGGCGCGATCTTGACCCCCGCGTCGATGTGGACGGGCTGGATGATGGTCGCCCGGACGCCGCCGGCGCCGTCGCCGGTCAGACCCGGTTCGAGCTTGAGCGGCATCGCGCCCGAGAGGATGTCGCGGTGGGCGGTCAGGTAGTGCTCGGGACGGCCGAGGTCAATCCAATAATCGGCAGTCGTGTAGGCGTAGAGCGCGTGGCCTTCGGCCAGGATCTTCGGGAAGGTCTCGCGCTCGATCGAGACGTTGCGGCCGGCCGGGATCATGTCGAGCACGGCCCGGTCGAACAGGTACGTGCCCGCGTTGACTTCGTCGGTCGGCTCGGTGCCCTTGGCCGGCTTCTCGACGAAGGCCGAGATCTTGAGATCGTCGTCGTGGACGATGCAGCCGAAGGCCGACGGGTCCTCGACTTTGATCAGATGGAGCGCGCCGAGGCCGCCCTTCTCTTTATGGAAGGCCATCATGGCGCGCAGATCCAGGCTGGTCAGGACGTCGCCGTTGAGGACGAAGAACGGGCCGGTCACGTATTGCTCGACGTTCTTGAGGGCGCCCGCGGTACCGAGAGCTTCGTCCTCGATCACGTAGGTGATGTTGAGGCCGATCTTCGAGCCGTCGCCGAAGTAGTCGATGATCGCCTGCGGCAGGTAGCCCGCCGGGAGGATCACGTCGCGGATACCGGCCTCGTAGAGACGCTCCATGGTGCGGGCCAGGAACGGCACGTTCACGATCGGGACCATCGGTTTGGGCGTCCCGTACGTCAGCGGACGTAACCGGGTTCCCTCACCACCGACGAGCACGATAGCTTGCACAAAGACCTCTTTCACGACGCAAAGCGAGGAAGCCTAATGCGCCTCGCGGTCCTCTTATACCCGTTCACATTTTGTCTACAGACAGGCGAACGTATGTTCGGTACAATTGATGTGTGCCCAAGCGCATCTACGATTGGAAGGCGATCCAGGCGCTCTACGACCAAGGCCATTCGGCTTCACTCACGGTGCTTGGAATAAGGCGATCCGACGCGGGGAGCTCGGCGCGCAGGCGACGCGATTTGCCGACAGACGCCGGAAGCATGATTGGGCCGAAGTCCAGGTCTACTACGAAGAAGGGCACAGCTATCGGGAGTGTCGAGCAAGATTCCGGTTCGCTGCCGCATCGTGGACGAAAGCGGTCGCTCGCGGCGAACTGAAAGCCCGCGCTCGAGCTTGGCCTATCGCGCGAGTCCTGGCCGAGGCAAAATCCCGCCAGAACGTCAAGACGCGACTCCTCGAAGCCGGGCTACTGCAAAACCGCTGTTCAATATGCGGGATATCCGAGTGGCTCGGGCGCCGCCTGATGTGCCACATCGACCACATCAATGGCGTCAGAGATGACAATCGCCTCGATAATCTCCGAATGCTTTGCCCGAATTGCCACAGCCAGACCGATACCTACGGCGGCCTCAACAAACGTGCAAAGGCCCTTGCAAGAATGGGTGCAACCCCTGTAGTATAGGCACCGTCGCCGTTCCCGGTTCGTCTAACGGTAAGACGCAGGCCTCTGAAGCCTGTTATTGGAGTTCGAATCTCTGACCGGGAGCCACGGCCCTATCGTCTAGAGGCCTAGGACGCCGCCCTCTCACGGCGGTAGCACGGGTTCGAATCCCGTTGGGGCTACCATACCTGAAGACCCGTGCACATCGCGCGGGTCTTTTCGGTTTTGCGCGATCGTTTCCGGCTGGACGGCTAGTGTACTTGCGCCACGCATACGCGTCGAGACCCGACGGTAGCTACCCTGGCACATTCTGAACATAGCCGTAGAAACCACTAACGCACCGGGCCCATACGATGCTAAAGGCAACTCCGGAATTGGCGCGAGCGCTCTCATGCGCGCGCTCATCGCTGCGCTCGCTCCGAAGAGCATGCCCGACCCGCGCTGATGGGAGTTCGATCGCGCTAGGGTTCCCGTCCCCACTCCTCACCCCGTTCCAACTCTGATCCTCATTGCAGCCGGGATACGCACCGTTCGGCGCGACGCTCCCGAAATGGGTCGAAATTGTTGCCGGCATTCCGGCTTTTTGTGTCCGAGCGCGAAATCGGCCTCTGCGGACCGGCTACGAGATCTGACGCGACGGCAACGTGGGATCGAGGACTTTGCGGGCACTTTCGGCACCGCTCACGGGCAGGGCGCCGGCGTCGAGCAGGCCGACCTGCACCAGGACTCCCGCTTGATCCCAGTAGATGTGCTCGTGGGAGATCTTACCATCCTTGAATCCGATGATGACGGCGACGGCCATCTCGACGTTCTTGCCGGTGGGCGGGATGCCAGGCAGTAGCCAGTCGATCGGCGCGGTATGCGTAAAACTGATCACTAGTTCTTCCACGAGTTGATCGTGACCGATCGTGCGCGAAACGTTGGCGATCGTGACGTCGGGCGGAAAGAACTTTCCGACCAGATGCTGGCGATAGAACTCGCGCACTCCGTCTTGGCCAACCCCGCCGGTCATCACCGGCACGTGGTTGAGATGGGGATGGTCGGTCATCGTCGCCATCGTGGTTTCGAGGTCGCCAGCTAGCTCCGCATTCACGTGCTGCTCGAACAGCGCCACCATGGCTTCTTGTGCTGCCGATAACTCTACCATCTTCGTTCCCCAGCGAGCTGCCCGTGGAAGTTCACGTCGATCTGAAGCCCGCCCGCCCGCAGACCTCGCCGTAGAGACAATCCATTCCATAGAGCGGATGAATGCCGGTATTACGCAGATTGTTGTAGTTCGGCGCGAACGACAGCGTCGCTGCGGCGTTCGCGCCGTTCTGTCCGTTGGTACCGAAACCGTCGAGGATCATGTATCTGATTTCGACGTCGATAACAGACCGCCTTGCACGCACGTCGCCCCGTTGAACGAGACGCATCCCCTCGGACTACTCCAGTCACCCGAACGGCTGAATTACTCGCGGTGAAATCGCGCGTATCGCTGGCGCTCAGTCCTATTTGCAGCAGGCTCTTCGTGAGCTTGTAGTCGGCGAACAGATCCGTTCCCGTTACGATGACGTTTGCTGCAGAAGCGCGTCTATGAGCAGCGCCTTGTACGTCGGCCCGTACGGGCCGGGCGTCGACACCGGTCGCCCGAATCCAGCGATACCCGGAAATTCCAGGGGTTCGTGGGCGGCGTACAAGTCTTGCCATAGCCTTTATCGTCAGGAAGCCGTCGGGGATGGTTCTAATGGCCTAAAGCAGACATTCGTATGGCGACCGGAGAACGCTAGCCCAGCAGGAGGATCTCATGAAACGACTTCTTCTCATTGCGCAGATTACGGCAGCAATTTTTTTTGCGTTTGGGCTTAGTGCACTAAGTGCGTCCGCGCAAAAAATTCCCGGCCGATCTTCGCTCGCTCCGAGCCCGAGCTTCCCCCATATCGACGTGACGGGCTGTTCCGTGTCGTGGCAATCGACGATGCGACCATGGTCCGATCCGTTCGGAGCGACACACCACGAGCTCGCGAATAATCAAGCTTTCCTCCAGATCTCGTACAGCAACACGTCCACGGCTCCCGCGACCGCCGTAGTGTTCGGTCTTGTTTCGTACGGAAAGCTCATCGCGGTCGCTCACGACTCTGCAGCCGCTCACCAGATCGGCGCGTTCTCGCACAACGCACTGGTCACCGGCCAGTTCGCAATACCCGGAACCGTGTTCCCCCGCCTTTTCCCCGTCGAAGCTGGCGGCGACGGCATTCCATATAACTGCGCGGTCTTGAAAGTCGCATACGCAGACGGTAGTGTCTGGCGCAACGAGAACCCGCCGTTCTGAGATCCTGGCCCTAGAAGCCACCCCGAGCATCGATCACAACTGACCGGGGTGGCAAAAACCAGATCACCGGGGCTCCATTTTCGCCAGCAAGAATACTCGCCCACCGACGGAGGTTCTTGCCTTGGGAAAACGCGACTTCGCCCGAATCGATCTCGATCGCGCTCCGGTAGCTTGAAGCCGGCACGCCGGCCGCCGAGATCGCCCGAAAGATAGGCATTCACGAAAACACACTCTACCTCTGGAAGAAGAAATACGGGTCGCTCGGGACGCCCGGGTGCGGGAGATCCGCGAGCTACGTGAAGAGAACCGCAAGCTCAAGCAACTCGTCGCCGATCTCAGCCCGACCGGAAAGTGTTACAGGACGTCGTTTCAAAAAAATGGTTAAGCCCGTGCGTCGCGCGATCGCGCGTACGGCTTGGTCGAACATCTCTCGCACTTTGCCTCCGGGCGACGTCAAGTCAATCCGTAGCGGAAGCCGCCCGCAACGAGACCGTCACAACTCCACCGTCGTCCCGCCCCTTCTCGATCGTCATCGTGCCGCCGTTGGCTTCGACGATCGTCTGGGCGATCGACAGGCCGAGACCCGTGCCTCCGCGTGGACGAGAGCCATCGGCTCGCCAGAAGCGTTCGGTCGCGTGCCGGAGGGCTTCGAGCGAAAAGCCCGGCCCGTCGTCGCTCACCTCGATCGTCACGAACTGCTCCCCCGCGCGGACGCCGACGGTGACGCACACCACCGCGAACGCGATCGCGTTATGGAGGATGGCCATCAGGGTGCGCTCCAGGCCGTCGGGATCGACGATCGCAAACGCGCGATCGCCGCGAGCGGTCAGCGCCACGCCTTTGGCCTTCGCCGTCGCATCGACCCGCCCGACCAGCGATGCGACCGTCGCAAAGACGTCGACCCGACTACCCGCGGCCGCGTCCACATCCGCCCGCGCGACGACCAGCAGATCGTTGACGAGCGTTTCCAATCGCTCCGCCTCGATCGCAATGCCTTCGAGCGCCTTTCGGTACTCTGCGACGCTGCGCGGTTGTCGCAGGGCCAACTCGGTCTCCGCGCGGAGCACCGTGAGCGGAGCGCGCAAGTCGTGCGAAGCGTCGGCCGCGAAACGGCGCTCCGTCTCGAACGACTCCTGGAGCCGGTCGATCATATGGTCGAACGAGGACGCTAGCCGTGCGAGTTCGTCGGTGCCCCGCGCGCGCAGACGTAGCGACAGATCCTTCGCCTCGATACGAGCTGCAAGTGCGGCGATACGCTCGATCGGTGCCACGATCTTGTCGGCGGCGAGCCGTGCGAACAGCACGCCCAGGCCGATGACGGCGAGACCCAACACGGTGAAAACCGCGAGCATCGCGCGATCCACATCGTCGATCCAATCGCTGGATCTCCATACGAGCACGCCGCCGGCCGTGCGCCCGTTACGGACGATCGGCTGCATCAGGAGGCGGATCGGTTCGTCGAGCACGCTCCCGTTCACGAAGGTCGGATTCTGCACGGGTATTCCGGATACCGGTGGCCGATCACCCGCCAACACGCGACCGTCGAGATCGACGATCGCCTCGTTGATGTCGCGTCGCAGCGTGGCCGTCTGCCCGAGGTCGTCCGCATCCGGGTGCGGACGTCCTCCGATCACGTCGATCGATCCGCCCACCGCGAGGGCGGTCACCCGCAGCCGAGTATCCAGCGTGGTGCGGAGCACGCGATCGATCGAGACGACGGATATCGCCGCGAACAGGATGGTCGCGAGGGCGGCGGCCGCCACCACCGCGACCACGATGCGCGTGCGGATGCTCATTCCACCGGGTCCAAACGATAGCCGATGCCGCGCACCGTGTGGATGACCTGTGCCTCGCCACCCTCGCAGAGCTTCGCTCGCAGACGACGCGCATACACGTCGAGAACGTTCGACGTCCGCTCCTTCTCGAGATCCCACAGCTGCTCTTCGATCGTCCGGCGCACGACCGTCTGACGCGCGTGACGCATGAGGATCTCCATGAACGCCCCCTCCTTGGCGGTCAGGATGATCTCGCGCCCCCCGCGAACGACGCGCCGCGTCGCGACGTCCATCTCGATGTCGCCGGCCCGCAGGAGGGTCTCCCGCCAGGTCGGCGGCCGCCGGACGACGGAACGAAGCCGTGCCTCGAGTTCGGCGAAGACGAACGGCTTGCGAAGATAGTCGTCGGCGCCGGCATCGAGCCCGGTGATGATGTCGGCGACGCCGTCCCGCGCCGTGAGCATCAGGGCCGGCGTTCGCACGCCGTCCGCGCGCAGGCCTCGCAGGAGCTGGAAGCCATCGACGAAGGGCAGATTCACGTCCAGCACCATCGCGTCATACGGGGCGGCATCCAGATAGGCGCGCACCGTTCGACCGTCCGACAAGGCGTCCACGGTATGCCCACCCTCGCGAAGTCCGCGGGCCAAAAGCTCTCGCAGTGGATTGTCGTCTTCCACGATCAGCAGTCGCATCGTCATTCGCCTTCTCCAAAATAGCGCGACGGCCCCCGAAAACGGGAGCCGCCGTAGATGCGGCGATGCCGAAGGCCGGTTCGTTCAGCGGGTTGTTGCTGCCCTGCTAATACGTGCCCTTGTACGGCGCGGAGCCATTTACGATGTCGCGAACGCGTTGGGGGAAGTCGTCGCCGATCGTCTGGTTGATGCTGTCTTGCCAGGCCCATACGATCAGGTTGCGTAGTTCTCCCGCGCCGTACGCCAGGCGCTGCGCGAGAAAAGTTCGGGCTTCGGAACTGCCGTGGGTAAAGCCGCCGGCTTTGTCGATGCTGTAGAGTTTCGTCACGGTGGCATTGGACCCGAGCAAATAGCGCGCCACCGCGTTCATCGTTTCCGTTTCGCTGACAAGGCCCGTATCGGTCGGCACCTCGAGCGGTGCGAGCACTTTCGCTACCAGCGCTTCGGTGATGTCACGATTCACGGCCTCGGTTTCAAACAGATCGTGGACGTGCGTCGAGTTCGTGTAGCCGTGCGGATTAGGATACTTACCCCACCCGTTAAAGTGTACGCTGATATGCAATGGCTGCGATGCATCCGCGACGTAATGGCCCCACACGCCGGCGTCGCGCAGGACAAGCGCTTCATCGAGGTTCCGCCGGAGTGTCGCCTTCGCTCGGATGATGCCGGTCGGCGCGTGAGCAGACTCGTACGCATCGACGCGCCAGTAGGCGAAGTCCATGCGCAGCTGCTGCCATCCCTCGACGATCGAATACGGCAGGTAGCCCGCCTTGTACTGATCGTAGCCGCGCGAGCGCAGCGCGGTATCGTACGCTTCTTGGGTGGGCGGCAGGGCACTCAGCGAGAGGCCGAAGATGGTGTTGTCGTCGCCGAGGTCCACGTAATGTCCGGGGTCGTTCGCGGCATCCCACGCCTTTCCGGCGCCCTTCTGGCGATCGAGTTCGATCCCGAGATGGGCGATTTCATAGACACCGCTCGTCGTGCGCATAAATGACGGTAGCGTCGCGGGCAGCGACGCGGCCGCAAGATGATTGACAATGTAGTGACCCTTCGGACCCCATGCAAGGGCGCTGGCACCGTTGGCGGCGAGAGCGAAGATCACAAGGGCGGCTGTAAGGGAACGTTTCACGGTCGAAACTTTCATTGAAGCAGTCGTGCAAGGGGCGGCTCACCACCGGCGTACTGTCATGAGATGAGGATATCCACGAACGTCTCCTTCGCGGTGAGGATGATCTCGCGGCGGTGATCGGCCTGCCTACGGCAACCTGGTCGACAATACCAGCCGGAAGGTGGCCGGCCCCAGGACGTTGCCGGTCGTAGCCGCGGTCGTACCGTCGGCGAAGTTGATCGGGCGCCCCCCGCCGTAGGTCGGTAGGATCGCGGGGTACGCGCTGAAGATGTTGTCGCCCGAGAGCTGCAACGAGAGCGTCTTGCTGATCGGATAGCGCAACGTCGCGTAGCCGATGCCGAAGGCCGGTTCGTTCAGCGAGTTGTTGTTGCCGTAGTAGGTGTCGCCGAGCGACGCGTACGCGCCGTTCGCGAAGCGATACGAGATCTCGGCATTGGCCTGCGAGTACGGGATGCGCATATTGCCGTTGTACGACTGGCCGCCGATCCCGACGCCCACGCCGTTGGTGTTCTGCCCGGCGATCACGTTGAGGTTCTGGTCCATCGTGCATCCTGGTCCCGGGACCGAGCAGTAGAAGTACTGCGGCAGGTTATAGTAGTAGCCGCGCTGCAACGCGCCCTCGATCGTGTACCCGAACCCGACGGCCGGTGCGCGCGTGATCGAAAGCTCCAGTCCTTGAAAGCGCGCGTTGCTGATGTTGATGTTCGTCTGGTTCAGGATCGGCGTGCCGTCGGGCGCGCCGCCCGTACACGGGTTGGCCGGACCGCACGTCAAGCCGGTCGCGACGGTCTGACCGAAGAAACGATTGTAGAGGTTCGTGCTGTACAGGTCGCCCGAGATCACCGTTTGGTCCTTCAGCCGAAGATCGCCTCCGAGGTCCCAGCCGAAGCCCGTCTCCGGCTTCAGGTTCCCGTTGCTCTGCGATTCGATGGCGACAAGGTTCGTCGAATCGTAGGACGGCGTCGAGGTGATCCCGATCAGGAGTCCCATGAATGGCGGAGCGATCGAACTCCCTACCGCGAAACGGACCGCCGACGAACCGTTCGGGCGGTAGACGAACCCGAGACGCGGGTC
>JBBRTL010000035.1:0-16576 GCA_038244445.1 Vulcanimicrobiales bacterium | reverse complement strand
CGCGACGTCCATCGCGCGCGCGAAGCGCTCGTCGGTGTCGATCAGATTCGAGACGATGCCTTCGACGCCGCGCAGCTCGCCGCGCTGCCAGGCCTCGACCACGGCGCGCGTCCCCGGCACGTGGCCTTCGAGGGTCGCTTCGAGTTCTTCGATCGTGTGCAGACGCGACTCGGCGCCCGCGATCTCGCCGGAGAAGCGGCGATGCTCTTCGGCCGTCGCGGCGAGGGCCGCTTGCGCGACGGCGACGTCGCGTTCGCGCGCGTCGAACTGGGCGCGGGCTTCCTGCGCTTGGGATTCGCGCGCGACCAAATCGCGTTCGCGTTCGCCGAACTTATGGGCGGCCGCACCGGCCGCGATCTCGATCTGCTCGGCACGAGCGCGGGCGCCGTGGGTCTCGGCTTCGAGACGCTCGGCCTCGCTGCGCAGATTCTCGGTCTGCACGCGACGCTCGGCCTTGCGGGCGGCGTTCTCCGAGGCGGCCGCTTCGACCGCGCGGAGCTGCGTGAAGATCGAGTCCAACTGGGCGCGCGCCTGGGCGAGCGTAGTCTGGGCGACGAGTTCGCCTTCGCGCGCACTTTCGACGTCGCGCTGCAGCGGCGCGAGCCGCTCGTCGAGCGACGCGATGGTGGCGGCGAGCGATTCGCGTTCGAGCGCGACGCGCGCGACGTCTTCGTCGGTCTGGGTCGATTGCGCTTCGAGCGTCTGCCGGCGCGCGAGCGCAGCCGCGTAGTCGGCTTCGGTGCGCGCGAGTTCGGCGCGCCGCTGCTGCCCTTGCGAGCGCAGCTCTTCTAACTGCAGTTCGTGACGGTAGGTGCGGGTGCGCAGGTCGGCAAGGGTCGCGCCGAGCGAGGCGGCCTTGGCCGCCGCGACGCTGCGACGTTCTTCGGTCTTCTCCGCTTCGACGCGCAGCTCTTCACGCTCGACGCGGCGCGAGGCCGATGCGCGCATGTACGAGAGGATCTCGAGATCGCGCACGCGCGCGCTCACCTTGCGGTAGCGCTTGGCCCGTCGTACCTGGGTCTCGAGTTCGGGGATGCGGCGTTCGATCTCGGCGAGCAGATCGTTCAAGCGGATCGCGTTGGTCTCGGTCTGCTCGAGCCGACGGAGCGACTCTTTTTTGCGCGCCAGGAACTTGTTGATGCCGGCCGTCTCTTCGAAGAGCGCGCGGCGTTCGGTCGGCTTGCTCTGCAGGATCGAATCGATATGTCCCTGCGAGACGATCGCATACGAACCCGGTCCGAGACCGGTGCCCATCAGCATCTCGACGATATCGCGTAGCCGGACCTGGCTGCGGTTGATGAAATACTCGCTCTCGCCGGCGCGGTACGCGCGACGGGTGAACTCGACTTCGCTGAACTCGACCGGCAGTCTGCCGTCGGTGTTGTCGAACGTGATCGCGACTTCGGCCAGGCCGAGCGGTTTGCGACGATCGTTCCCTTTGAAGATGACGTCTTCGAGTTTGTCCGAGCGCAACTGCTTGGTGGACGTCTCGCCGAGGACCCAACGCACCGCATCGACCACGTTGGACTTGCCCGAGCCGTTCGGTCCGACGATCGCCGTGACGCCGGCGGAAAAATCCAGCGAAATCGGGTCGGCAAAGCTCTTGAATCCGAAGGCCTTGATCTTCTTGAGTTTCACGGGCTACCTTACGTGGCGTCGGGCAAAGCGTCGAGAGCGGCCTCGGCTGCGGCCGCCTGTGCAGCCTTCTTCGAGGAACCGCTTCCGGTTCCCAACACCCGTCCGTTCACCTCCACCGACGAGGTGAAGGCGGGGGCGTGGATGGGCCCGGTCCGTTCGTCCCGGTAAATCGGCATGGATCCCAGGGTCCGCTGGATGTAGGCCTGGAGGCGCGACTTGACGTCCTGGAGGGCGACCCCGTGGTCGAGGCCCGCGATATGGCGCACGAGGACGAAGCGACGGGCCGTCTCGAGTCCGTACGAGAGAAACAGCGCGGCCACGAAGGCCTCGAAGGCGTCGGCCAGGATCGAGGTGTTCTCGGCCCCGCCCATGTCCCGGGTTCCGGCTCCGAGCTTGAGCAGTTGCGAAAATCCCAGGCCCCGGGCCGTCTCGGCGAGTTGGCCGTCGTTGACGATCCTGGCTCGGCGCAGGTTCAACTCCCCTTCGGGGGCCCCGGGATAGGTTTCGTAGAGCCAGGTCGCCGTGACAAATCCGAGGACCGAATCGCCCAAATATTCGAGCCGCTCGTACGACGGCACTTTTTGCTCGCTCGAAAAACTCGAGTGCGTGAAGGCGCGCTCGATCAGTTCGAGATCGCCGGCCTCGCTCGCTTTGACGCCGGCCCGGCGCACGAGCGCCCGCAGTCGCCGGCGCTGTGCTTCGCCGCTCAATGCGCTAAGACGGCTTTCCGAACACGATCACGCTGTTGTGACCGCCGAATCCGAACGAGTTGGAGAGCGCGACGTTGACGGTGGCCTTGCGCGCGACGTTCGGCACGTAGTCCAGCCGGCAATCCGGATCCGGGAACTCGTAGTTGATCGTCGGCGGCATGATATCGTGATGGACCGCGAGCACGGTCGCGACGCCTTCGATCCCGCCGGCCGCGCCGAGCGCGTGTCCGTGCATCGACTTGGTCGACGTCACGCCGATCTTGCTCGCGTGCTCGCCGAAGGTCTTCTCGATCGCCTGCGATTCGGCCGTATCGCCGAGCGGCGTCGAGGTGCCGTGCGCGTTGATGTGATCGACGTCTTCGGGTTTGATGTTCGCGTGCGCGAGCGAGCGACGCAGGGCGAGGTTCACGCCGTTACCGTCCGGGTCGGGCGCGACGATATCGTAGGCATCGCCGGACTGTCCGTAGCCGAGCACTTCGGCGTAGATCCTTGCGCCGCGCGCCTTTGCGCGTTCGTACTCCTCGAGCACCAGCACGCCGCAACCCTCGCCGAGGACGAAGCCGTCGCGCTCTTTGTCGAACGGACGGCTCGCTCGGGTCGGATCGTCGTTGCGCGTCGACATCGCTTTCATCGAGCAGAACCCACCCACCGCGAGCGGCGAGATAGCGGCCTCGGATCCGCCGGTGATCATCGCATCCGCATCGCCGTACGCGATGTAGTTGTATGCGACCACGATCGCATCGTTTGCCGACGCGCACGCGCTGCCGGTGGAGAAGAGCGGACCGCGGTAGCCGTAGGCCATCGAAATGTTGGCGGGCGCCGCATTGCTCATCAGCATCGGGATGAAGAACGGCGACGTCTTGGACCAGTTGCCGACCTGTTCGGCCTTGAGCGACTGTTGCCAGAACGTGATGATGCCGCCGATGCCGGTGCCCATCACCGCCCCGACGCGTTCTTTGAAATCCGCATCCTCGGGCAGCTTGGCGTCTTCGATCGCCTCTTTGGCCGCGACCATCGCGAACTGGGTGAAGCGGTCCATCCGGCGCGCTTCCTTACGCCCGATCAGATCCTCGGGATTGAAGTCCTTGACCTCGCCCGCGATCTGCGTGGTGAAGGGGGCGGCATCGAACGCGGTGATCGGGGCGATGCCCGATTCACCGGCGACGACCCTGCGCCAGAACTCATCCCGGGTGTTCCCGATGGGGGTCACGGCGCCGAGGCCCGTGACGACGACTCGTCGTTTGCTCAAAACTTCTCGAAGATACGGCGGGCCCGGCACGTCCCCTCTCGCGAAGCGGGAGTCCTATGGCCTCTCGATCTATCTTTCTGACCGCCGCAACCGCCCTAGCAGCTGCTTCGGTTGCCGCGCCGGCCCTAGCCGACGCCTTTCCCGCGGGGCTGGTCGCTCCGGCCGGACCGCTCTCCGAGGACGAGATTGCCCGCGGCGTCCGCCAGGTCGAATCCCTCGGGGCTTAATACCCGGCTCGGCCCCCACGCCCGCTCGCCCATCAAAGGTCGTTTGACTCGGGGGTGCCGCCCTGATATACTCTGCCAGCTATGTTCCGGTTTGATCTTCAACTCTTCGCGTCCAAAAAGGGCGCAGGCTCCACTCGCAACGGTCGCGACTCCAACGCGCAACGCCTCGGCGTCAAACGCTTCGGCGGCGAACGCGTCCTCGCGGGGAATATCCTTATCCGCCAGCGTGGGACCAAGTTCTACTCGGGTGAAAACGTCGGTATGGGCAAGGACCACACGCTCTTCGCGCTGATCGAAGGCACGGTGGAGTTCTCAACCCGCCGCAACAAGCAGCAAATCAACGTCCGCGCCGCCGCCTAGGCCGCCGCAGGACCACAGGTGTACGGGGGCCGTCAGGCCCCCGTTTCATTTTCGGCGAAGGCCTTAAGCGATGAAGTTTATCGACGAGGTCACGATCACGGTGGCGGCCGGCAGCGGCGGCAACGGGATCATCGCGTGGCGCCGTGAGAAGTATGTGGATATGGGCGGTCCGGCCGGCGGCGACGGCGGGGCGGGCGGCACGGTCACGCTCGAGGCCACCCCGGCTCTCTCGACCCTGGTGGAGTTCCGCTTTAAGCGTCACTTCGCGGCCGAGACCGGCAAGCCGGGCAGCACATCGCGCAAATCGGGCAAGGCCGGCGACGACCTGGTCATCCCGGTGCCCGTCGGCACCCTGGTCTACCGGAGCGCGGAGGGCCAGAGCGAGGCCTTTCTCGCTGACCTGAACGAGCCGGGCGCGAGCGTCGTGGTCGCCAAGGGCGGCCGCGGAGGCCTCGGCAACCAGCATTTCGCCACCCCCAAGCGCCAGGCGCCGCATTTCGCCGAGAACGGCGAACCGGCCGAGGAGTGCAGCCTGCGCCTCGAGCTGCGACTGTTGGCCGACGCCGGCATCGTGGGCGTGCCCAACGCCGGCAAATCGACCCTGCTCTCGGTCATCTCGGCGGCCCGGCCCAAGATCGCCGACTATCCATTCACGACCATCGAACCGCAGCTCGGCGTCGTCCGCGTCTCGGACGAAGAGTCGTTCGTCGCGGTCGACGTGCCCGGCCTGATCGAAGGCGCGCACGAAGGCGCGGGCCTCGGCGATCAGTTCTTGCGCCACGTCGAACGGACGCGCGTGCTCGTGCATATGCTCGACGGCGCGAAACCGCTCGACGAGATCCTCCACGACAAAGAGATCATCGAAGCCGAGTTGCGCGCCTGGAACCCGACCCTGCCCGAGAAGCCGACCATGATCGTGGTCAGCAAGCTCGATCTGCCCGACGCGCGCGAACGCATGGAAGAGTTGCGCGAGCGCTTCCCCGAGATCCACGGCATCAGTGCCGCGACCGGCGACGGCGTCTCCGAACTCGTCTACGCGATCGGCAAAATCATTAAGGAGACGCCACTTCCGGCGCTCGCCGATCAGCCGCCCGCACAGATCGCGCTCGCGCCCAAGAACGCGTTCACGATCGAACGCGACGAAGACGGCACGTTCGTGATCTCGGGCGCGCGCGTCGAACGGCTGGCCGCGATGACGAACTTCGAATCCGATGAAGGCCTGGCACGTTTCGAACGGATCCTGGGCAAGCTCGGCGTCGAGAAGAAGCTCCGCGACCTGGGTGTCCAAGAGGGCGACTCGGTGCGCATCGGCGAGTTCGAGTTCAGCTACTCGTGAAGATCGGCGTGTTCGGCGGCACCTTCGATCCGATCCACAACGCGCATCTGTTCGTCGCGGAATCTGCGCGCCTGCTCGAAGGGCTCGACAAAGTGCTCTTCGTGCCGACCAACAACCAGCACTATCGCGGCCAGGCGCAGGTCGATCCGGCCCATCGCTGCGCGATGATCCTGGGCGCGATCGCCGAGAACCCGGCCTTCGCGTTGGACGAGAGCGATCTGACCGCCGACGCGAGCGGTTTCACCGCCGACCTGCTGCCGCGCATCCGCGCGAAGTATCCCGGCGCGAGCCTGACGTTCCTGATCGGCGCCGATTCGGTGGTCAACAACGAATGGCAGCGCTTCGACGACGTGCTCGAGCATCTCGAGAAATTCGTGATCGCGCCGCGCGCGGGCGTGCGCGCCGACGCGCTCCAGCGCGTGATCGCGGCCGTGCCGACGAATCTGCGCGAGAGGATCAGCACGCTCAATCTGCCCGAGCTTCCCGAATCGGCGACGTTGCTTCGCACCCTGCTCGCGCAGGGCCGGAGCGTACGCTACTTGGTGCCCGACGCGGTCTGGCGGTACATCGAAGTCCACGGACTCTACGGCAATGCGGCGCAAGCGTAGTCTGCTCGCGCTCGCGCTGATCGCCTTCGCAGGTTGCGCGCCGAACGCCGCGAGCACCGGTATGCCGATCGACAACGCCGTCGTCTGCAACGCGTTCGCCCAGCATCGCTCCGGCGTCGAGGTCGACGCCGAAGGCACGGTCACTCGCGTCCTCGGAACGCGCGCCGGCAAGCAGAGTCCGCACACCGGTTTCCTCGTGCAGTTGCAACCGTGCGGCGTGACCGTCCGGGTCGAAGCCAATACCGACTTCACCGGCATCGTGCCGGTCCGGCGCGGCGACGACGTGGTGCTGCGCGGCGAGTACGAATACTACGCGATCGGCGGCGTGATCCACTGGACACATCACGACCCGCGCGGCCGCCATCCGGGCGGTTACGTCAAGGTCGGCGGAACGATGTACCAGTGACCGTCCTCGAACGCATCGTCCTCGCAAGCGCTTCGCCGCGGCGTTTGGAGTTGCTGCGCTCGCTCGGGTTCGAGGTGACGGTCGCTCCGAGCGGCTACGCTGAACCCCCGATGCCGCACCTGAACCCGCGCGAACTCGCGCAGTCGCACGCCCGCGAAAAGCTGGCGAGCATCGCCCGCGTGGACGGCACGGCGACCGTCGCCGCCGATACGGTCGTCGATCTCGACGGCGTGGCTCTCGGCAAGCCGGCCGACGCGACCGAAGCGACCGGGATGCTCGCGGCTCTGGCCGGACGCGAACATCTCGTCCACACCGCCTACGCCGTCGCGCTACCGGGGATCGAAGAACCGCTCGAGGAGGTCGAGACCACCCGCGTCCGCTTCCACGCGCTGACAGCCGATGAGATCGCCGAGTACGTGGCCAGCGGCGAGCCGATGGACAAGGCCGGTGCCTACGGGATCCAAGGCCGCGCGTCAGCGCTGGTCGCCGGCATCGACGGGGACTTTTACACCGTCATGGGCTTCCCGCTCGGCGGCTTCGTCCGCTCGCTTCGCAGGTCGGGTTTCGCCCCTCCGGCGGCGAACCGCGGCTGACGAAGTGGTATATCGTGACGAGCACAAACTCTTCGCGGTAATCGGGGTGATTATCGTGGCGGCGCTCATCGCGCTGCTGCAGATCTCGGCGGCGCGCAACGGCACGACCAGTCCGCTGACGGCGGTCGGCTCGGCGGTGCTCGCAACCGTCCAGAACACCGCAAGCGCGATCTCCGGCGGGATCGGGGGCGGCGCGTCGACCCTGCTCAGCCTACCGCACCTCTCCGGCGACAATCGCGATCTGGCTGCGCGCAATGGAGCGCTCGCGGCCGAGAACGCGCGCCTGCACGAACTGATCGAGGCCTACAAGCAAGACGCCGCGCTCCAGCCGATGGTCACGACCTATCCGCACGCGATCCCCGCGCGCGCGATCGGGTTCCCACCCGAGAACGAATCGCGCTCGATCACGATCGACCGCGGCTCGCAGGCCGGCGTCAAGAAAGATGACGGCGTGCTCTCGGCCGGCGGCGTGGTCGGCATCGTCGCCGACGTCGGACCGCTCTCGAGCCACGTGTTGCTGATCACCGATTACACCTCGCGATTGCCCGCCGTCGTGCAACGTGGACGCTGGTGGGGCATCGCGCGCGGCAACCTCTCGAGCGTTCGGATGGAGTACGTCTCGCAGGACGCGCCGCTCAAGGTCGGGGACGTCATCGTGACCGGCGAAGCGCGGTCGTTCCATTCCGGCGCGGTGATCGGCACGGTCACCTCGATCGAACGCGGCGACGCCGCGCTCTACCAGACCGCGGTGCTCAAGCCGGCGGTCAATCTCGGAGCGATCGATCGTGTTGTCGTCGTCGCGAAGTAGCGCCACTCCCGACACACCCTACGCCGGTCCGGCCTGGTGGCACGCCGGCCTGATCCTGCTGGTCGCGATCGTCTTCCAGCTCACGATCGCGCACGCGCTCGCGTTTCGCGGCGTGGTTCCAAGCGCGATCCTGGTCGGCGTCGTGTGGTATGCGATCCGCGTCGACGCGCGTCGCGCCGCGATCTTCGGCTTGGCGGCGGGGCTCTGCGAGGATCTGCTCTCGAACGGAACCGGCGGCGGGTGGACCGTCTCGACGACGCTGGTGGCGGCCGGCCTCGGCTTCGTCTCGGGCAACTTCTTCGCCGATTCGTTGCCGCTCGCGGCGATCGTCGCGGCGCTCGCGACGCTGGTGCGCAACGCGATCTTCTGGATCATGCTCGGCTTCGAAGGTTATCCGCCCGGACTCGGCGGCATTCACTTCCATCAAACGCTTTGGCAAGGACTGCTCGACGCCGCCCTAATCGTGTTCGCCATGCTGATCGCGCGTTGGCGCGAGAACTACATCACGCGATGATCGTCGGACGTTCGCGCTTCTCCGCGTGGGATTCGCCGTGGCGAGTCGGTATCTTCATCGCGGGCCTTGCGGCGATCCTGATCGTGCTGATCGTGCGGCTCGTGCAAGTGCAGCTGATCCACGGCGCCGAGTATCGGGCCGAAGCGCAGGCCAATCAGGTCAGGCTGATCCCGGTCGCGGCTCCGCGCGGCATCATCTTCGGTCGCAACGGCAAAGTACTCGTGCGCAACCGGCCGTCGTTCGTGGTCGGATTGATCCCCTCCGAGGTGGTCGACTCCAAGGGCGAACTCGCGACGCTCGCCACAACGATCGGCGTGCCGGTCGAAAAGCTCTGGGATCGTCTGCTCCACCACCGCGGCATCAACTACAAGAACTTCGACGAAGTCACCACGTACGAACCGTACGGCCCGGTAATCCTCGCAAGCGACCTGACCGTACCGACGGTCGCGCGTCTCTCGGAGCTGCTGAACGATCTTCCCGGCGTCGATCTGGAGCCCCAGCCGATCCGCGACTATCCGCTGCAGACCGGCGGCGCGCATCTGTTCGGCTACGTCGGACAGATCACCGAGGATGAGTACAAACATCTCCAAGCCAAAGGCTATTCGCCGAACGACGTGATCGGCAAAGACGGCCTCGAGTCGCAGTACGATCAGTATCTGCGCGGCGCGCCGGGCGGACAACGCATCGTGGTCGACGCGGCCGGACAAGTGATCGCGGACGCGAAGCTGCCGGCCAAGCCCGCCGTTCCCGGCGACTCGCTGGTGACCGCGATCGACGCGCGCTTGCAGAGCATCGTCGACAACGCGCTCGCCGAGCACCTGAAGGCGCTCAGTCACGCGCTCGGGCGGCAGATCTCCGGAGCGGTCGTCGTGCTCGACCCGTGGACCGGCGGGGTAATGGCGCTCTCGTCGTATCCGACCTTCAACCCGAACGATTTCGCGGCCGGCAATAACAAGAACATCGCGCACTACCTGCTCGACCCGAGCAACCCGCTCTTCGACAACGCGATCGCGGCCGCGACCCCGACCGGCTCGACGTTCAAGATGGTGACCGGGACGGCCGTGATCTCCGAGGGATTGGTGCGCCCAAACGAAGTCGTCTACGATAGCGGCGGCTGGAACTGCGGCGGCTACTACGCGCGCGACATCGCTTCGGGCGGGCTCGGCAACACGACCTTCGTGCCCGCACTGGCCGCTTCGTCGGACGGCTTTTTCTATCAGATGGCATGGCGCCTCGGACACGAACGCCTGCGCAAATGGGCGTTGCTCTTCGGGCTCGCGAAGAAGTCCGGCATCGACCTGCCCGGCGAGAATGCCGGCAACTGGCCGACGAACGCTTGGGAGTTGAAGAACTTCGGCGTACCGATGGAACCGAGTGAGGTCTGCTTCCTGGGCATCGGGCAGGGTGCGATGCAAGCCACGCCGCTACAGATCGCCAACGTCGCCGCAGCGGTGATCAATGGCGGAACGCTCTATCGTCCGCACGTGGTCGACTACATCCGCGATCCGAGCGGCAAGATCGTCAAATCGTACCAGCACGAGATCATCCGCCAGATCCCCGCGACGAAAGAGGCGCTCGCGTCGGTCCGCGAGGGCATGGCCAAGGTCACCGATCCAGGCGGAACCGCGTACGGGCTCGCGATCGACGGGTTGAAGTTCTCCGGCAAGACCGGCACCGCCGAGACCGGAAACGGGGCGGGAGCCAACACGACCTGGTTCGTCGCGTGGGCGCCGACGGCGCATCCGCGGCTCGCGATGGCGGTGTTCGTCGATCGCTCCGGCGGCTACGGCGCCAGCATCGCCGCCCCGATCGCGCGCGAGATCCTGGTGAAATACTTCAAGAAGAAGGGCTAGAAGAGCATCCGCTTACACCGGAGCGACGCGCGCACGGTGTTTCCCGTTCTTCGCGTCGGTCTGAGCCCGTTCGTAGTCGGCGGGTTGTCCGATATCGAGCCAGTACTCGCGTACCGGGAAGCTGACAACTCTTTGTCCCTGCGCGATGAGCGTCTCGATAAGGTCGGTCATATTGAGATGCTTGCCGACCGTGATATGCCGATAGACCTCCGGCTCAAGCAGATAGATGCCGGCATTGACGAAGAAATCGAGCTGCGGCTTTTCGCGCAGCCGCTGAATATCTGCACCTTCGGATTCGATCACGCCGTACGGCACTTGTACGGCGTAACGTCGAACCGCGACGGTCATCACGGCGCCGAGCTTTTGATGATAGCAATGCATCGCCTGGAAATCGATGTCCGTCAGAACGTCGCCGTTGATCACCAGCACCGGCTCGTTCGGCACGCTCATCAGACCAAGCGCACCGGCCGTTCCGAGCGGCGTGTCTTCTTGGATATACGAGATGTCGACGCCGAAGTCGGAGCCGTCTCCGAAGTGCCCCATGATCTGCTCCGCGCGATAGTGCGTGCTGATATTGATCTTCTTGACGCCGGTTGCGCGCAGTTGCTCGACGACGTGCTCGATCAAGGGCCGGCCGTCGACAGGAAGCATCGGCTTGGGCGTGTGCTCCGTCAGCGGTGCCAAGCGCGTGCCGAAGCCTCCGGCCATCACGACGGCCTGGAGCGCGGGTGGCTGGTGGTCCGGGTGGAGGTCGTCGAACGTCACCACATCGAGGACCTGACCGTCCTCCTTGACGATCGGAATCTGTCGGACCGCGCGAGCACTCATAAGGTGGAGCAACGTATCTGCGTCGGCACCCGGCGGCGCGGTTACCGGAAGTGGATGCGGCATGCTCGATTTGATCGCGATCAGGACCGAGACGCTGTCGGCGAGCGCGAGCCCGGCGAGCAGCCCGCGACGGACGTCGCCGTCGGTGATGGTGTTGAGTAAACGCCCGTCGTCGTCGACGATAAGCGCGATGCTCAGCGAACCACTGAGGTCGATGCAGGCGATCGCCTGTTCGATTGTCGCGTTCGGCGATATGCTGATGGCTGAAACGTCGGTCCTCGGGCGGGTCCTAACGCGCACGTCGGTCGATCCGTTTCCCTGCACCGAAAAGGTATCGTCGGGGCCCATGATACGTCCTTTCAGGAGAGACCCCGTGGTTCGCCGCACCGGAAGTAGCGACCTCGCTTCTCCTCATTTAGCCCGGTGGGCCGTAAGAACCAAGCCGAATCCGATAGGCTTCGATGATCCGTTCGGCCTCCGTCGCGTCGACGCTGATCGCACCTAGACTCGCCAAGCGCGGAAGATCGAAGACCTCCCATGCCTTCGCATCATTCGGCATCTCCCGGAAGCGGGGAACCATATGCCCGTGGAAGTGCGGGAAGCTCTCGCCGAGCGCGGCGGTGTAGATGCGCAACGCCCCGGTCACCTGCTCCAGGACGAGTTCTAGGTGTCGCAAAGTCGGGCCGAAGCTCGCCGCCTCCGCATCGTTGAAATGCGCGGGCCCGCCTACGTGCCGCCGCGTCTGCAACGTCATCCAGCCGGGCACTCCGTAGGGAGGCGCAGCCGGAACGACGACCCAGAGGTCGTTCTGAAAAACGACCCCGCCCGGGACTTCGCGCTCCCCGGCGTTCGCCGCGCAAACCAAACACGCAATATCATGGGAGACATCCCTCATCATCACTCCTCGTTTGCAAGGATCCACGCTAAGGCGAAACGCTGACCGCGTTCCACTTATTCGGCGACGTGCACGTATAAAGCGTCGATCCCGCTCGACCGTCTTTCCTTGCATAGAGATCGCCGACCGCACAGCCCAGGGCGGGCGAACCGTTACCGGACGTTATCGCCGTGCCGTTTACGTACACCGAGTTCGCCGAGACCGACGCAACCGCGGTGACGTTCTTCGCCGCTACATCACCATAAATGCCCACGTTCCCGTAAGCATTCTGCGCGAATACCGGAATACCGGAATATGAAATTCCAAAGACTGACGCCGCGACGCCTTGCACTGAAATCGATGCCGACGAGAACAGCGTGGATCTAAAGTCGCCTCCGAGATGATTACCCCACGCGAGGGCCGCGGGCGTATAGAGTCCGGGCGTACCCACTTGCAAACCCGCGCTTCGGACGGTTCCTTGGAACATCGCGTCGCCGGATGCAAAGATCGTGGCTCGCACCGTAAGATTGGGTTCGCTAATACGCGTGATGAACCGCCATCCGTATGTTGAATTGTTGGGAAGCATAAAGTTCATCCCTTGAATGCCGTCTCCATCAGGGCCACTGTGCTCGATATACGGCCATCGGTCGAAATCGACTCCACCAAACATATAGATGTCGCGTGCGATAACCCTGTTAGAAAGCGACTTCCCGCGTACGTTGATCGATGTGAAGATGGGTAGTCCAACATCGCTTACCGCTGGCTGATGACGCGGTTTCGCGCTCGGCGAAGATGCGTCAGCACTTGTCGCACCGAGCAACGCGATCAGCGTCGTCAGCAGTAATACCGGCATCCCATGTTCGAACTTCAACATTTACAAACTCCACTTCTTCTCGAGAGGTCCCCAGTGATTACCAGGCGGTCCAGCCGCCGTCCACGATGACGTTCTGACCGGTGACGTAGGCGGACGCATCGCCGGCCAGAAAGGCCGCCGCGCCCTTGAAGTCTTCCTCGATCGCCATTCGCCCCAGCGGCGTTCGCGCCATGTATCGGTCGCGAAAGGCGTCGGCTTGTCCGCGTTCTACGCCACCAGGCGTTATCGCGTTGCATCGCACCTTCGGCGCTAGGGTCGTCGACAGATGACGCGTCAACTGCAAGAGCCCCGCTTTGCTCGCGCCGTATGCGGCGGGGTTTCCGAGAGGCGTGCCTTCGTAAAGGCGCTCGTCGGGACCAACCAGACCATAGATCGAAAGGACGTTGATGATCGATCCGCGACCGCTCGCGGAGAGGAGGTCGGCTGCCGCCTGCGCGAGCACGAACGGCGCGGTGAGATTGACTTCGAGAGCGCGCCGCCAGCTAGCAACGCTCTGATCGCGCAACGGCACGGCCCAGCCTTCCAGACCCGAGGTCCCCACCAGCGCCGCACAGTTCACCAGGATATCGAGCGAACCAAGAGCCTTGGCGGCGTGCGCCGGTAGCGCGCGGACGGCCGATTCATCCTCAAGATCGGCGACCAGCGCGATCGCATCGTTCCCGCTAGTCGAGGCGATGGAGGCCGCCGCATCGTCGGAGCGCTTGCGGTCCATATCGACGATCGCGATGCGTGCACCCAACTCCGCCAGCGCCGAAGCAATCGTCGAACCGATATGTCCGGCACCCCCGGTCACCATTGCGACGCGTCCGCGAAGATCGAAAAGCTCGCGAACGCCCCTCACAACAGGATCCGCATTCCGCTACCGGCGGATTTCCGCGTCGCTTCGGCGATTTGGACCACTTGCGTACCGTCGATGCCTCCGCATACCGGTGTCTGCTCGCCACGAACGCAAGCGAACATATGTTGCGTCTCTGCCACGTACATCTCATTCCGATCGCCGTCGCCGTCGTGGATGGTCGTCCAGCCTTCGTGGACGCGGAAGCGGCGCACGGTCCCGGCTATTCCGTCCCACGTCAGCGTTCCTTCGGTCGCCGCGACGCGACAAGAGCGCGTCGCGACGCGTTGCGTCATGTCCATGTGAATGCTCCCCAGTGCCCCGCTTCGAAAGCGCAGGACGATCTCCGCCGTGTCGTCGCCTTCGATCTCCAGATCGCTCGTTCGCGCGAATGTTCCGAACACGCTCTCGACGTCTCCTAGGAGCCATCGCGCGTAATCGATTTCGTGGCTCAGCTCGAACTCGATCCCCGCACCCAGTTCCGGCCGGGCGGTGTTCGTGTTGCGATAATCCGCTCCGGGACGCCAATCCGGCAAGTACTGTCCGACCTCCGCGCGCATGCTCATGGGCCTCCCGATCGAACCCGATTGCAACTCCCGGTGCAACGCCCGGAGCGAAGGAAGAAACCTCAGATTGTAACCCACGAGTAGGACCCGACCGGCGCGCGTCGTCGCCTCGACGAGCGCTGCGGCGTCGGCCGTCGTCGCGGCGATCGGCTTTTCCACGAACAGGTGCGCTCCCGCATCCGCAAGAGCTATGCCGACGCGCGCGTGCATGGCGGTAGGAGCGCAAATAAACGCGACCTCCGGAGACCAGCCGACCGCTTCGTCGAGCGAGTAGACGACCCCATCCGCTCCAGGCGGCGGCCCTTCGTCGCTACGGGTGTGCCTGAGTACGAGAATCTCGGCCTGCGGCTCGGCTGCACGGATGTTCGCCAGATGGCGACGCCCGATGCTTCCGAGGGAGGCAACGAGGATTCGCACTACTCTAGCGGCGCTTCGAAGAGCGACATGTTCTCGGCGACCTCTTCGCGCGGAAGGAACGGCGCCATATCCTCGAACGGCCGCGACTCGAACGTACCGTCCGCCTTGCGAAATGCAGAGGCTTTCGGCGAGACCGTCTGCTCCGGCGCCAACAGCACCTCGCAGATCCCGGGCCCGTCCGTAGCGAGGAACGCCGAGATCGCCTCCGTGAGTTCATCGCTCCTGCGAATGATCGCATAGCCGATGCCGTACGCCTCCGCGAGCTTCGCGAAGTTCGGATTGTCGACTCCGGACCCCGGATGCGATCCGTAAAAACGCCCTTCGAAGAAGTTGTTCTGCGTCGCGCGAATGCTGGAAAAGCCGGCGTTATTGAAGACGAAGATCTTCATCGGTAACCGCGCAAGCCGGATCGTCTGAAGTTCTTGAAGGTTCCATTGGATGCTTCCGTCGCCCGTCACGGTGACGACGCGCTTCGTGTCGCTGCCGTAACATGCTCCGATCGAGAGCGGAAGTTCCCAGCCCATCGAGCCCCATCCGCTGATCAGTACGCGTTGGCCCGGCTTCACACGAAATGCTTGGTAGGCACTCACCGTGTCGAGCCCTGCGCCCGGGACCAGCGTGTCTCCCGGCTGCATGGCATCCGAGAGCGCATCCATGAACAGGTAGCTGTTGACGAATTCCGGTTCGGTTCGATAGTCGTCGGTGATCAGAGGGTAGCGCGCCTTCCAACGGCTGCATGCCTCGAGCCAGCGCGTCGACGGGCGCGCCGGAAATTCGTCGAGCGCGTCGAGGAGTTCTTCCAAGAAGGGCCTCACATCCGCACGGATCGGCACGTCCGGTTTGAACGCCTGGTGCGTCAACTGAAAGGCGTCGATGTCCACGACGATCTTCTGTGCCTTCGGTGCGAAGCCGGCGATATTAAAGCCGCACTTCTGGATGTTCAAGCCGGCACCGAGCGCGATCAGTCCATCGCAATTTTGAACCGCGAAGTTCGCGCGGCGCTGACCGGCAGTCCCGAAGATGCCGACGTAGTTGGCATGCTTCTCGTCGAGAAGATCCTTTGCCGTGATTGGGAGCACGACGGGAACGTTCGTCTTGCGAAGCACGCGCTCGAGGAGATCCTCCGAGCCCGAGAGCCGGATACCGTTGCCCGGAGCGAACAGGGGGCGCTCGAAGCCGGAGAGCAGTTTCGCGACGTGACGGGCCTCGCTGCGGATGCGTTCGCGTTCGCCTGGTTCGACCGGCGGGCTCCAACCGACGAGCGCATTTTCGTCGATCTCGGCTCCCTGGACGTCCAGCGGGAACTCCAACCAGACCGGCCCCGGCCGTCCGGAGAGGGCGGCGTGGATCGCCCGGTCGAGATGCTCTCGGACGGTCTTCGGGTCGCGAATGCTCTCGCAGTATTTCGTGACCGGCCGCGCCATGCCGAGCGTGTTGGCTTCCTGCGGGCCATAGGTGCGCTGAACCGTGTAATCCGCGATGATGTCTTGTCGGACTTGCCCGACTAAAACGAGGACCGGAACGGAGTCGATCCATGCTCCCGGCAGACCGGAGACGGCATTGCCGGCACCCGGACCGACCGTCGCCAGCGCGACGCCGAGCCGCCCGGTTCTGCGCGCATACCCTTCGGCGGCGACCACCGCAGCCTGCTCGTGAAAGGTCGCATGATACCGTATGTTCGGGTGCGAGCCGACCGAATCCAAGAGGTGCATAATGCCGCCACCGGAGACGAGGAACAGATCTCGTACGCCGTAATCGGTTGCGAGAACGTGCGCGACGTAGTCAGAGAGTTTCATGCGCGGGATTCGGTCCTTCCAGATGTGCGACAAAATGCAGCCGTTCGCCGCAGGGACTCGGTGAGCGGGATCCACGAGCGCAAT
>JBBRTL010000034.1:0-16619 GCA_038244445.1 Vulcanimicrobiales bacterium | reverse complement strand
GGTCCGCAAACTCCGCAAGGAGATGCAGATCATCTTCCAAGATCCGTACGCCTCGCTCAACCCGCGAATGACCGTCGGCGACATCGTCGGCGAGCCGCTCAAGATCCACAAGATCGCGACCGGGAAGGCCGCCGAAGCGCGCGTCCAAGAATTGCTCAAACTGGTCGGCCTGCGCCCCTACCACGCCAACCGCTATCCGCACGAGTTCTCGGGCGGCCAACGCCAGCGCATCGGCATCGCGCGCGCGCTCGCGGTCGACCCGAAGTTCATCGTCTGCGACGAACCCGTCTCGGCCCTCGACGTCTCGATCCAAGCGCAGGTCATCAACCTGCTCGAGGATCTGCAAGAGAAGCTCGGACTGACCTACCTGTTCATCGCACACGACCTCTCGATCGTCCGGCATATCTCGACCCGGGTCGCCGTCATGTACGTCGGCAAGATCGTCGAACTTGCGAACAATGCGGACCTGTACGAGCATCCGATGCATCCGTACACCCAGGCGCTCCTGACGGCCATCCCGATTCCGGATCCGGCGGCTCAGCGCAAACGCAAGCGGGTCGTACTGACCGGCGATATTCCGTCGCCCGTCAAACCGCCGGCCGGCTGTCGGTTCCACACCCGCTGTCCGATCGCGTTCGCTCGCTGCAAGGTCGAAGAGCCGGCGTTCACCGAGTACTCGCCCGGACATTTCACGGCGTGTCATTGGGTCGAAGAACACAACGGCCAGGCGCCGGACATCGTTCATGGCTCGGCCGTCGCTCCCGCGTAGATCTCGCGTTAGGGCATAAAAAAGGGCGATCGTTTGCACGATCGCCCAGTTCCGTTCGTCTACGAGAGACTTACTTTTTGCCCTTGCGAGCGGCCTTCTTGCGGCGGGGGGCAGCCTTTCTCTTGGCGGCCTTTTTGCGCGGAGCGGCCTTCTTGGCAGCTCTTTTGCGCGGAGCGGCTTTCTTCTTGGAAGCCTTCTTGCGTCCGCCGGCCTTCTTCGCGGCCTTCTTGCGCGGAGCGGCTTTCTTGGCTGCCTTCTTGCGGCCGCCGGTCTTTTTCGCGGCCTTTTTCTTGGCAGCGGGTTTACGTGCTGCCTTCTTGGCGGCGGGCTTCTTGGCGGCGGCCTTCTTTGCGGCCGGTTTGCGACGCGCTTTCTTGCGCGGTTTCTTTTTCTCTTCGGCGACGGTCGCGCCGTTGGTGATCAGGTCGTCCATTCATTCCTCCATCGCCCCCCCGGGGGGACGATTACTGTGGACAGCGCACTAGCGGCGCTTTGAGCGAATAATATAGGAAAAGTTGGTTTCGTGCAACTTAATGTACGAGCGCGCGTCGTGCGAGCGCGCGATGGCCGTTGCCGGGGCCTTGACTCGGGGGGTATACTTGGCCCGTGAAAAAGCCCCTGATCATTGTCGAATCGCCGACAAAAGCCCGTACCATCAAGAAGTTCCTACCACCACGGTTCGTGGTGAAGGCCTCGGTCGGGCACGTTCGCGACCTTCCGAAGTCCACGCTGGGCGTGGACGTCGACAACAATTTTACGCCCAAGTACCTGACGATCAAGGGCAAAGGCGACGTGATCAAGGAGCTCAAGGCGGCCGTCAAATCCGCCAGCGACGTGTTCCTCGCCACCGACCCCGATCGCGAAGGCGAGGCGATCGCGTGGCATCTGGCCGAGCTGTTGAAACTGCCCGACGCCAAGCGCATCGAGCTTCACGAGATCACCAAGGAAGCGGCGTTGGAAGCGATCGCCAATCCCCATTCGATCGACATGGACCGGGTCAACGCCCAGCAGGCGCGCCGGATTCTGGACCGTCTGGTCGGCTACAAGATCTCTCCGTTGCTCTGGGCCAAGATCCGCGGCGGACTCTCCGCCGGTCGCGTCCAGTCGGTCGCGGTCAAGCTGATCGTCGATCGCGAACGCGAGATCGGGGCGTTCAATCCGCGCGAGTACTGGTCGATCACGGCGCTCCTCGCGACCGCTCGGGATGCCGGTATCGTCTTCCCCGCCGACCTGATCGCGCACAAGGGCGAGAAGCTCGAGATCGTCACCAAGGCGCAGGCCGATGCGGCGCTTGCCGGAATCGCGGGCGCGGCCTACACGGTCGCCTCGGTCAAACATCGCGAGGTCCGCCGGAACGCGGCCGCGCCGTTCACGACCTCGACCCTCCAACAGGAAGCCTCGCGTAAACTCCGCCTGCGCGTCCGCCGGACGATGCAGATCGCGCAAGCCCTGTACGAAGGCGTCGACCTCGGGAGCGAAGGCACCCAGGGTCTGATCACCTACATGCGTACCGACTCGACGCGCATCAGCGATTCGGCCCGCGAGAACGCCCGCGAGTACATCGTCGAGACCTACGGCGAAGCGTTCCACGGCGGCCGCGCGTTCAAGGTCAAAGAAGGCGCGCAGGACGCCCACGAAGCGATCCGTCCGACCTCGGTCCATCGCACGCCGGACTCGCTCAAGGGCATTCTCAAGCCGCAGGAGCTGAGCGTCTACCGCTTGATCTGGGAGCGCCTGGTCGCCTCGCAGATGTCGGCCGCGGTGCTCGATCAGACGACCGTCGACATCGACGCCAACGGCTACACGTTCCGCGCGAGCGGTAGCGTGGTCAAATTCGCCGGCTTTACCAAGGTCTACGAAGAGGGCCGCGACGACGATGCGATCGAGCCCGCCGCCGCCGACGGCGCGGTAAAGAAGAAGGGCAAGGTCCGCCTGCCCGAGCTGTTCGAGAAGGACGCACTGGACTGCAGCAGCGTCGATCCCAAACAGCACTTCACCGAGCCGCCCCCGCGCTACACCGAAGCCACGCTCGTCAAGGCGCTCGAAGAGAACGGCGTCGGTCGCCCGTCTACCTACAGCACGATCGTCGAAACGATCCAGGCGCGCGGATATGTGGTGCAAGCCGAACGACGCTTCGCACCGACCGAGATCGGGATGGCCGTCAACGATCTGCTCGCCGAACATTTCAAGGACATCGTCGATCTGCGCTTCACCGCCCAGATGGAAGGCGACCTGGATAAGGTCGCGGTCGGCAACGGCGATTGGGTCGAGGTCCTGCGCAAGTTCTACGGTCCGTTCGCGATCGAACTCGAAGAGGCCGAGAAGAAGATCCCGCGGGTCGAACTCAAGGACGAGCCGACCGACGAGATCTGCGTGAACTGCGGCAAGCCGATGGTCATCAAGACCGGCCGCTTCGGCCGCTTCATCTCGTGCACCGGCTATCCGGAGTGCAAGACGACCAAACCGATCCTCAAAGATACGGGCGCCAAGTGTCCCAAGGACGGCGGCTCGATCGTCGAGCGCCGCTCCAAGAAGGGCCGTACGTTCTTCGGCTGTGCGAACTACCCGAACTGCGACTTCGTCTCGTGGGATCGCGTGATCGCCGAACCGTGCCCGGTCTGCGGTTCGTATGTGACCGCCAAGGCGCGTCGCGGCGGCAACGTGTTGCTCGCGTGCGCCGCGAACAAGGAGCACGACGTCTCCGCGCTCGGCGCAAAACAGGAGTCGGCGGAGCAAGAACCGGCCGACGCATAGCGTGCCCGCCTCGATCTCCAGGACGAGGTTCTCGATCCTGGGCCGTCAGCCGTATCCGCTGCTCTTCGTGACGTTGAGCGGCTCGCATATCTACGGCTTCCCATCGGCGGACAGTGACTACGATCTGCGCGGCGTGCATGTCACGCCGTCCTCACAGGTCCTGAGCCTGCATGGCATCGGCCGCGAGACGGTCGAGGACGAGACCTGGGACGACGGCCCGGAAGACGAACTGGTGACGCACGACGTCGGTAAGTATTTCCGGCTGTTGCTCAAGAACAACGGCTACGTGCTCGAGCAGATATTCTCGCCGATCGTACTTTTCGACTCCGGCCATCTGGGCGAGCTTAGGGCGATCGCCCAAGAGTGCATTACATCGGACCACGCCTTGCACTACAAGGGCTTCGGTTATAAGGAGTGGACGAAGTTCGTCTCCAAACCGACCAAGCACGTCAAGCGTATCCTCTACGTCTTCCGCGTGCTCCTGACCGGCATTCACCTGATGCGGACCGGTAAGGTCTGTTCGAACATCCTCGAATTGAACGACGCATTTCAGCTGCCGTACATTCCGGAGCTGGTCGCACAGAAGCAGGCCGGTTACGAGAAGGACGAGCTCGCTGCGGGTCATGGTTTAGATTTCTACACGGCCGAATATGAGAAACTCGAGCGGATGCTACTGGCCGCATCATCCGAGAGCCGCCTTCCCAAAGTGCCGACGGGCGGACCCGCCCTGAATGATCTCTTGCTCCGCCTGCGCGGTGCGGCATGACGGCGCGGCTCACGGTCATCGGTGGCGGCCTGGCCGGATGCGAGGCGGCGTGGCAGGCGGCGAAGCGTGGGGTTGCGGTCGATCTGTACGAGATGCGGCCGACTCGGAGCGGGCCCGCGCACCAGACCGGCAATCTCGCGGAGCTGGTCTGTAGCAACTCGCTGCGCGGTGCGGCGATCGAGAACGCGGTCGGACTGCTCAAGGAAGAACTGGCACGGCTGGACTCGGTCATCATCGTCTCGGCCCGCGAAGCGGCGGTGCCGGCCGGCGGCGCGCTCGCGGTCGATCGGGTGTTCTTCGCGCAAGCCGTCGAGAGTCGGATCGCGTCGCAACCGCTGATCGCGCTGCATCGCGAGGCGGTCGATGCGATTCCACTCGATCGTCCGGTGATCGTCGCGTGCGGGCCGTTGCCGAGCGACGAGATGCTGGCGAGCATCGATGCTCTGGTAGGCGAGCGGATGCACTATTTCGATGCGGCCTCGCCGATCGTGGCGGCCGACTCGCTCGACGAGAGCCAGATGTACCGCAAGTCGCGCTACGAGAAGGGCGACGGCGACGACTATATCAACGTCCCGCTCGATCGCGAGCAATACGCGCAGCTTATCCACGACCTGCGCACCTTGCCGCGCCACCAACCCAAGGGCTTCGAAGAAGACGCGAAGACGAAGTACTTCGAAGGCTGTCTGCCGGTCGAAGAGATGGCCGACCGCGGCGAAGAGACGCTTCGCTTCGGTCCGCTCAAGCCGGTCGGCCTGCGCCATCCGGTGACCGGCATCACGCCGTACGCCGTCGTGCAGTTGCGCAAAGAGAACGCCGAGGGCACCGCGTTCAACCTGGTGGGTTTCCAGACGCGCCTGACCTGGCCGGCGCAGAAAGAGGCGTTCGGGAAACTCCCGGGCCTCGCCAATGCGGAGTGGCTGCGGCTCGGCGTGATGCACCGCAACACGTTCCTGGACTCGCCGCGACTGCTCGATGCGTCGCTCAAGCTGCGCGGCCACGACGCGATCTGGTTCGCGGGACAGATTACCGGCGCCGAAGGCTACGTCGAAGCGGCCGCTTGTGGCATGATGGCCGGCATCCACGCGGCCCGCGCGATCCTCGGACAACCGCCGGTCGAGTTCCCGCGCGAGACCGCCTTCGGCGCGGTGATCGCGCACTTGCAGAACACGACCACCCACGATTTCCAGCCGGCCAACGTCACCTGGGCGCCGTTCCCGGATCTCGAGAAGAAGATCCGCGACAAGAAAGAGCGCCGTAATCAGATGGCCGAACGCGCACTCGCCGCTCTCGAACGCTTCAAGATCGAGATCGACCCGGTCGCGGTTTCCTAGAAGACGCAGACGTGCGCTGCGGACCTCTTTTACGGGCAATCGCCCGGACCGGCATGGATGCCATGTCCTAGTGCGAGGCCGGCAAGCGGTGCCAGCAGGAACAACGCGGTGAGAATCACGTTGACGGTTCGGATTTGTGGGAGCCTGCGCGCACCGTCCGCCGCAACGATGGCAATGATCGGCCCGACGAAAATGGCGAAAAAGAACGGGGTGCAACCTGTCGCGTTCATCAGTATTGCAGCGAAGAAGCCGAGGGTAGCGAGTACGGCGCCGCCGATGCGAAGAGCGAAGACCCGGTGGGTCGGTCGTATGACAGCGTAGAGCGCGGTCGGGAGGGCGAGGGCCAGCGCGATCGGCCCGAACGTAGCGAGGAGCGATTGATCGTCCATGCTCCAACCCTACCGCCAGGCGACCGGAGGGGGCGTCCGTAAGACTACGGACTGAAACCCTCGGCGTACGGCCGGGGTAGAGGGGCTCGATGAGAATTCGATCGACGACGATTTTGGCGGTCCGGCGAAATGGCCAGCTTGCGATAGCGGGCGATGGCCAGGTGACGCTGGATAAGATCGTCATGAAGCACGGCGCCCGGAAAGTGCGGAAGATCGCGGGCGGCAAGGTGGTCGCCGGGTTTGCCGGCTCTGCCGCGGACGGCATCACGTTGCTCGAGAAGTTCGAGAAGAAGTATAACGAGTTCAAAGACCTGACGCGGGCCGCCGTCGAGTTGGCCAAGGACTGGCGCCAGGACCGAGCGCTCCGTCGCTTGGAGGCACTGCTGATCGTCGGCACGCCCGACCATCTCTTCGTGCTCTCCGGCACCGGCGACGTGATCGAGCCCGACGAACCGATCGCTGCGATCGGAAGCGGCGGCGCCTACGCGCAGGCGGCGGCCGCCGCGCTGCTTCGCAACACCGACCTCTCGGCCGAGGAGATCGCGCGCAAGGCGCTCGAAATCGCGGGCGAGATCTGCATCTACACCAACGCCGACATCGTTGTAGAGACGTTATCGTGAGCACGACGCAGACATTCGATCCGACCGACGTGGCCGGCCTGACCCCGCGACAGATCGTCGCGGAACTGGACAAGTACATCGTCGGGCAGGCCCAAGCCAAGCGCGCGGTCGCGATCGCGCTGCGCAATCGCTATCGGCGCTCCAAGGTCGAAGGCGAACTACGCGACGAGATCACGCCCAAGAACATCCTGATGATCGGCCCGACCGGCGTCGGCAAGACCGAGATCGCGCGGCGGCTGGCCGGCTTGGTCGACGCACCGTTCGTCAAGGTCGAAGCGACCAAGTATACCGAAGTCGGCTACGTCGGCCGCGACGTCGAGTCGATGGTCCGCGATTTGGTCGAGCAGGCCGTTCGCATGGTCGGCGACGAGCGCCGCGCCGAGGTCAAAGATCTGGCCGCGCAACAGGCGATCGAACGCATCATCGACGCGCTCTATCCGGACACGCGCGCACCCCAGCCGCAAGGCGGCGGTACCAACCCGCTGGCCGCCACGCTCGGTTCGATCTTCGGCAACAGCTATACGCCGCCGCCGGTGCAACCGGTGCCCGCGGCGAGCGCGCCCGCCGGCGACAAGGAAACGACTCGCGAACAAGCCCGCGCGGAGATCGCGCGCGGCTTCTACGACGTGCGCCTGATCGAGATCGATGTCGAAGAGACGCCCAACATGCCGATCGGCATCATGGGCGGCGGCTTCGATCAAGGCGGCGGCGACATCGGCGAGATGCTCGGCGGAATTCTGCCCAAGAGGAAGAGCCGCAAGCGCGTGACCGTCGCCGAGGCGCGTCGGATCTTCGAAGCGGACGAAGCCACCAAGCTGATCGACATGGATGCAGTCAAACGCGAAGCGCTTCGCCGCGCGGGCGAAGACGGCATCATCTTCATCGACGAGATCGACAAGGTCGCCGGGCGTCAAGGCGCCGGCGGTCCGGACGTCTCGCGCGAAGGCGTACAGCGCGACATCCTCCCGATCGTCGAAGGCTCGACGGTCGCGACCAAGCACGGTGCGATCAAGACCGATCACATCCTCTTCATCGCGGCCGGCGCGTTCCACCTGAGCAAACCGTCGGACCTGATCCCGGAACTGCAGGGGCGCTTGCCGATCCGCGTCGAGCTGGACTCGCTGACCGCCGAAGACTTCAAGACGATCCTCACCCAGCCCAAGAACGCGCTGATCGAACAGTACAAGGCGTTGCTCGCGACCGAGAACGCGACCCTCGACTTCCAGGACGACGCGATCGAGCAGATCGCGGCGTTCGCGATGCAGGTCAACGAGACCAGCGAGAACATCGGCGCGCGCCGGCTCTATACGGTGCTCGAGAAACTCCTCGAAGAGATCTCGTTCGAAGCGCCCGAGAAGGCCGGTACGATCGTGATCGACGGACCCTACGTACGGCTCCGTCTCGCAGAGATCGTCACGAACGCGGACCTGTCGGGATACATCCTCTGACGCCGGTCGCGATCAGGATCTGCGCGAGGAAGTAGCTCCCGACGATCGCGAGTTCGGCGGTCTTGCCCGAAGGCGGAAAGCCCGGATAGAACTTCGCAAACGCGAGCGTCGTATCGGACGCCATGAAGACGAGCGCGCCCGTCGCGATCAAACGCCCGGCGCGGACGTCGACGTTGCCGTACAGGCGAAGCGCGAACCAGACCATCGTCGCCAACAGCAAGCTGTAGATCGCAAGCGGCGCGGCGAAGGTGCCGGCGTGTGGCGCGATGATCGCGACGACGCCGACCACAGCCGCGACCAGCACGATCGCGATCGGGATACGGAGCGCGGTACGAAAGGCTCCGAGCGCTGCATAGCAGGCGATGTAGAACCCATGCATGGCTGCAAAACAGAGCATCCCGACCAAGAACGCCGTCGAGTCATCGTGGAGGAGCAGTTCGTCGCCGACGGTGGCCAGGAGCAAGCCGATCGCCAGGCGCCGGTTCGCGACCGACGTCGCTCGGAACGCGCCGATCGCCAGAATGACGGCGGGGAGAGGCTTCGTGAGAACGCGCACGGCCGACTGTGGCCCCGCGAAGGCGACGACCATCAGGTCTACGAGCGCGGCTAGAACGGCGGCCGTTGTGGAGAGCATCCGTGTTCCTTCGAGGCGGCCGCGCATGTCTTCCCTCGTCCCTCGACTACGCTTCGCTACGCTCGGGATGACAGGGGGTGGGGGGGTGTCGAATCCCTGGCGCCCATGCCCTATATCCGCGAGATCATCCAAAAAGGTCATCCCACGCTTCGCAAGATCGCCAAGAAGGTCAATCTTGAGGAGCTTAAGGATCCGTTGATGCAGCAGCTTTTCGACGATATGTTCGAGACGATGTACGATGCACCGGGGATCGGGCTCGCGGCTCCGCAGATCAATATCGGTAAGCGCATCTTCACCATCGATCTGCAGGACGACAACGATGCGCACGGCCCGTTCGTGGTCGTCAATCCAAAGTTCGAGTTGACCGAAGGCGCCGAATGGCGCAAGGACGGTTGCCTCTCCTACGAAGGTTGGGTCGGCGAAACCGAACGCTATACCCGGGTGATCGTGAGTGGCTTCGACCGCTACGGCGAGAAGATCCGACTCGAAGGCACCGGCCTGTTCGCGCACTGCCTGCAACACGAGATCGATCACTTGAACGGCGTGCTCTATCTCGAGAAGGCGCGCAACGTGCATCTCGCGACCGAAGACGAAGAAGAAGAGAGCGACGAGGGCGGCGAGGCCGTCGAACCCGTCGAAGCGTCCGCCGCGCGCGAGTGATGCTACGCACCCTGTTCTTCGGCACCAGCGCGTTCGCGGTGCCGAGCCTGCGCGTCTTCGCGTCGCGCACCGATCTGATCGGGGTCGTCACCCAACCGGACCGGCCCTCGGGTCGCGGTCAGCGCCTGCATCCGACGCCCATCAAAGCGGCCGCGTTGGAACTCGGGCTGACCGTCTACGAGCCGGTAAAACTGCGCGCGTTCTGTGAGGAGATGGCGGGCGAATCGTTCGATCTGTTCGGATTGGCCTCGTACGGGCGCATCTTGCCGCAGGCGCTGCTCGATCTGCCGCGCCTCGGCGCGCTCAACGTGCATCCATCCCTGCTGCCCAAGTATCGCGGTGCGACGCCGATCCAGACCGCCTTGCGTAACGGCGATGCGGTCACGGGCGTTTCGATCATGTTGATGGATGCGGGAATGGATACCGGCGAGATCGCGTCCCAAGAACGCGTCTCGATCGCCAAGGAGGACGACTATGGCAGCCTGCACGACCGGTTGGCCGGTGTCGGCGCGAAGATGCTCGGTAAGGCGGTCGCGGCCGCGGCCGACGGAACCCTCGCCCGCGCACCGCAGATCGGCGATCCGAGCCTGACGCGTCCGATCGGCCCCGAAGACCTTACGGTCGACTGGAACGCGGATGCGCGCTCGATCGTGAATCAGATCCGGGCGTATGCACCCCAACCCGCCGCGCGCGGCGAATTCCACGGCGAGACCGTGAAACTGCTCCGCGCCCACCTGGGCGCTAACGACGAGGTTATCGTGGACGAACTGATCGCGCCGAATCGTGGCAAGATGACGGGCGAGGCCTACGCGCGCTCGGCCACCGCGAGGAACGCATGAGCGCTCGCGAAGTCGCTCTCGCGGTCGTTCGCGACGTCTTTCCGGCGTTGCCCGGAACACCCGAACGCGGCGCACAGGAAGCCCTCGACTATCGCATCCGCAAAGCCAACCTGGAACCGCGCGACCGCGCGTTCGCGACCGAACTCGCTTATGGTTCGATCAAGATGCGGCGCACGCTGGATTGGTATCTCGCGCCCTTCCTCGGCGATCGAGCGGCCAAACTGCCGCCGGTTATCGCCGACGTCTTGCGGTTGGCGATCTACGAACTGGTGTTCACGCGCGCGGACGAACATGCGACCGTCTTCGAGTTCGTCAACCTGGCGAAGAAGCACGGTCACAAGGGTCTGGTCGGACTGACGAACGCCGTCCTGCGCTCGTTTCTGCGCGACAAGCCGATCGAACCGGCTCCGGACGACTTCGAAGATCTCGACGAGTTTCTGGCGGTCGCGAACTCGCTGCCGACCTGGATCGTGCGCCAATGGCGAGCCGCCTTTCCGAATCGCGTCGCTGCGATCTGCGCGGGCGTCAACGATCCGGCCCAAGCGGCGGTCACCGTCAACCTCGCGCGCACGACCGTCGTCGCGGTCGAGGAGACGTTCGCCGGCGCCGGTGTCGAGACGAAGCGCTCGCCGTTCGTCGACGAGACGCTGGTGGTGAACGACGCCGCCTACGCGCGCGGTCACGAACGCGAGGCCGCCGGCGCCTGGTTCTCGCAAGGCGAGTCCGCCGCGATGCCGGTCGCGATCCTCAACCCGCAGCCGGGCGAAACGCTTTTAGACGTCGCCAGCGGTCGCGGCAACAAGGCCATCCAGATCGGCGGGCGCATCGGCGGCGAGGGCACGTTGGTCTGCATCGAACGCGACGCGCCCAAGGCCGAGGTCCTCAAGGCGCGGCTCGCCGAGGCGGGCCTCACGGCCGACATCCTGATCGGCGACGCGACCGACGAACTGCTCGAGCCCGGGCAACGGTTCGACCGGGTCCTGGTCGATGCGCCTTGCTCGGGGCTGGGCATTCTCGGCCGGCACCCGGAGGCGCGCTGGCGCAAGCGGCCCGAGGACGGGGCCCGCTTGGCGGGAACCCAGGCGGCGATCCTGGCGCGGGCCGCGACCCACGTCCACGAGGGCGGCGCATTGGTCTATGCCGTCTGTTCGACCGATCCGCGCGAGGGCGCGGAGGTCGTCGGGGCGTTCCTGCGAACGCACGATTTCACGCGGGGGTTGATCCCGGCAGCGTTCGAGGCGTTCCTCACGGGCGAGGGTGACGTTCTGGTACCGCCCGGCATCGACGGTCGCGATGGCTTCTTTATTGCAAGATTAGAACGGCGAACGTAGCGGGACTACATTGAGTTGGTTTGCACGGATCGAACAGGCATGCGCGGCGTTCATAGAACGCACGTTTGCCAAGACGTTCCCGAGCGACCTCGAGCCCGCTCAGATCGCGCGCAAGCTCGTCGCGACCATGGAAGCCCAGACGCGCACCGGCGAGACCGGATTGGTCGCGCCGGATCGCTATGCGGTTCTGGTCAATCCCGAAGACTACGAGCGTCTGGTTCCGCACCGCGAGTATCTCGAGCGCGAGTGGGCCGAACTGCTCGAGGACATGGCGGCCCGCGTCAGCATCACGTTCGCGACAGGCTCGTGTGCCGTCGTCATGCTCTCGCGCGTCTCGATTCCGAAGGGCGCGATCGAGATCGATCTCGAGGTCCACGACCCGACCGAGCGGATCGAAGTGCCGCGGCCGCCCTCGATCAGGCGCTTTCAACTACGCATGGTTCGCGGCGTTCCGGCCTACGGCGTCTACCCGATCGACGGGCCGATCATGGTCGGGCGGTGCGACGACAGCGACATCTTTCTGGTCGATCCGTCCGTCTCGCGTAAACACGCCGAGATCGACGTCGATTCGGGCTGGCCGATCGTCCACGATTTGGAATCGACCAACGGCACGTTCGTCAACGGCGAGAAGATCGAGACGCGCCGCCTCTCTCCCGGCGATCTGGTCGCCTTCGGCAAGACCGAGCTGCGACTCGAGGTCGCCGGCGCGTGAACCCGCTCGCGACTCTGCGGATCGGTTCGCTTGAGATCGTCGGAGCGCTCGCCTTCTTCGCCGCTATCGCGGCCGTGCCGCGCACGCGCGCGGTCCGCGATGCCGGCACGTTCGCGCCGGCGAAGGTTGCCCTCGATATCCTCGAACGCGGCACGTCGCGACGCTACGAAGGTCTCTGCCCGCTCACGATCGGGCGAGCGAGTTCGGCCGACGTGATGGTGATGGACGGCGAAGTCAGCCGCGCGCACGCGCGTCTGGAATCGCAGGGCGGCATCGTCTACGCAAGCGACGCGGGCAGCAGCAACGGCACCTTCTTGAACGGACGGCGCTTGGATGGCGCGATCGAACTTCGCCCGGGCGATACGATCGACGTCGGTGCGACCCGGATCACGTTCGTGGGGAGCGGCACGTGGGCGTAGCACTCTCGGGCGATCGCGCCGCTCGCGTCAGCATCGCGCTCTGCTCGGGCGCACAGTTGCTGGCGGTCGCCGAGGGCTTCGGGCGGATCGACGGCGTACCGGTCGCGAACGCAGCGTTGCAGCGTCTACGGATCGCTTTCGAACGACATCATCGCGGCGACCGGATCGCGCGCGCGCTCGAACGGCCCGAGAGCGCGGCCGCGTTGCTCTGTGAATCGGTAGCGCGCCTCAACGAAGAGATCTACGCGCGCGGCGCGTCGCACGCGGACTTCGTCTCGGCGAGCTGTTCGCTGACGGGCGTGCTGCTGGTCGGTAATCACGCGATTGCCGCGCATCTGGGCGCGACCGCGGCGTACCTCACGCGCGACGGCCATTCGCGCGCGCTCACGCCCCGGCACGTGATCGCGGATCTGCCCGTGCGCCTGCTGACGCGCGCGTGCGGCGCGCAGCCGGTCTGCGAACCGTCGATGGCCAGCTTCGATATCGAGGACGGCGATACGCTCGTGTTGACCGACTCCGTCAACCGGCCGTTGATCGTACGCGAGTTCCGGCACGACGATCTCGATACGTTCGCGATGGGCGCGAGCGGGGCGAGCCGCGCGGCGATCGTGCGGGTCGCCGCCGGCATCTTTTTCGCGCTTGCGTTTCTGTGCATCCGATAGCACTTACCGCGCGCCGCCTCTGGCCCGTCCTGGTTGCGCTTGCGATTTCGGGCTTTCTGCTTTCGTTCGCGCCGCCGGGAGCGATCGGGCCACCGTGGCTGGTCGCGGCGCTCGCGCTCGGCTCCGTGCTCTGGGTCGCGCTCCAACCGTTCGATGCGGATCGCGACGACCTGTTGCCGGCGCTGGCGGTGGTGCTCTCGTCGTTCGGATTGTTGCTGGTCGCGCGGCTCTCGCCGGATCTCGCGCACAAACAGCAGTATTGGCTGTTGATCTCGCTTGCGCTGGTGGTGGCGGCGGGTCCGCTGTTCACGCGCTTCCGGCGGTTGGCCGGCTATAAGTACATCTGGATCTTGGGATCGTTCGTGCTCTTCTTGTTGCTGATCGCCTTCGGACAAGAAGTGAACGGCGCGAAGTTGTGGATCAAATTCGGGCCGGTCCAGTACGAGCCGGTCGAACTGATCAAGCTCTTCATCGTCCTGTTCTTGGCCGCGTATCTGGCCGAGACGGCCGACGTGATCGCGGCTGCCAAACCGTGGTCGATCCGCGCGAACCTGAAGTATCTCGGGCCGCTCTTCATCGGCTGGGGCGCTTCGATGGCGATCCTGGTGCTACAGCGCGATCTCGGGATGGCGACCTTGCTGCTCGCGACCTTTGCGGTACTGCTCTACGCGGCGACCCGCCGGGTCGACCTGGTGGCAGGCGGGCTCGCCGTCTTCGGGCTGGTCGCGTATTGGGCGATGCATCACTACACCTACGTGCAGACGCGCATCGACGTCTGGCGCAATCCGTTCGCGGACGCGCTCGGCACCGGCTATCAAGCCGCGCAGAGCTATTACGCGCTTGCGGCCGGTGGGATCTTCGGGACGGGCTATCGGCTCGGGCATCCGAGCTACATCCCGGACGTTGCGACCGACTACATCTACGCCTCGCTCTCCGAAGAGTTCGGCTTGATCGGCGCGTGCGTGTTGCTGGTGCTCTTCCTCGCGGTCGTGCGTCGGATCTTCGCGATCGGGACGCAGCAGCCGGATCTCTACACCAAGTTGCTCGCCGTCGGTCTGGCCGCGACGCTCGGCGTGCAGGTCGCGATCATCGTGGGCGGTGTGATCGGGCTCTTTCCGCTGACCGGGATCACGTTGCCGTTCGTCTCGTACGGCGGCAGTTCGCTCGTCGCGAACGTCTTGCTGGTCGGCTTGGCGTGGGCGATGAGCGCGCGTCCGCGTGTGCGCCCGCCGGCGTGAACCGGTTCGGGCTGATCTTCTGGAGTCTGATCGCCGCCTGCGGCACGGCGGCGATCGTCTCGGGCTTCGTGAGCGACGCCCGCAACGCGCCCCGCCCGACGCCGCATCCGAGCCCCACGACCAGGCCCGCAAGCCCGACGCCGTTGCCCACCTTCCGCGGGTCGGATACGTTCGGCGCCGACTGGGACGTCGTGGTCGACCGTTCACCCGAGCCCAACCCGGACGGCAGCGCGCGGATCGCGATCGCGGTCGGACCCTGCGGCACGAATGCAGCGCTCGACGCCGCGTTCGCGCGTCTGGATCTGCCGATCGCGCTCGTGATCGATCCGGCAGGAGTGGATGCGCTGGCCACAGCCGCCCTCGCGCGCTCGCAGGGCAAGCCGTTCTACGTGCAGGTCGGGCGCGTGCCGTCGCCTGCGAAACTCGCGAGTCTGCTGAAGAAGTTCGAGGGCGCGACCGGACTCGCGTCGGATGCGGGCCGCGCAATGCCGGCCGCGCTTGCGGGGAGCGGACTTGCGTACTTCGACGAGCGCGGCGACATCGATCCGGCACTGTTTTCCAAGGCCGGGACGCCGCTCATCCGGCGCGATCTCTCGGTCGACGATCGGGATGCGACCGGCTACGTCGACTACATGCTCCAGCGCGCGGTTGCGCTTGGGGCCATCCGCGGGCGGGCAGTCGCGCTGATGCACCCGCGCGCCGCCAGCCTCCAGGCGCTCCGGACGTTCGCAAAGAGCAACGGCCGCGATCTGGTGGCGTTCGCTCCGTAAGGCTGGTGCAGGCATCGCCGAACCGGGTATGGTAGGGGTGATAATCGACATTTGCTGGAGGTATCGCGGATGAAACCCATTCTCTCGATGGTGCTCGCAGGGTGCGCGCTCGGACTGTTGGTCGCCGGTTGCGGCTCCTCGTCCTCGTCCTCGTCCTCGACGGCCTCGGCCGCTCCCGCCGCATCGGCTGCCGCAGCGCCCGCCGACGGTGCCAAGGTCTACGACACCAACTGTTCGTCGTGCCACGGCGCGAACGGCCAAGGCTCGCCGGGCGCGTTTCCGCCGCTCGCCGCCAATCCGACCGTCACCGGCGACGCAGCCAAGGTCGTGCACATCGTCAAGTACGGCCTGACCGGCAGCATCACGGTCGGTCACAGCACCTACAACGGCACGATGCCCGCTTGGGGACCACCGAACCTGAGCAACGCCGATATCGCCGCCGCGGTCACGTTCATCCGCTCGTCCTGGGGCAACAAAGCCGCCGCCGTCACCGAAGCCGACGTCGCCGCTTCGACCAAGTAGCTACGCCGCCGCGTCGTCGACGAACTCGATCGCGAAGAGTCCGTCGACGTACGCGTAGATATCCGGGTCGATTCGCCGTAGTCGTTCGCGCGTAGCCGGCGGCCACGGTGAAGCCGGATCGTTGACCTCGACATAGGCGCGAAGCGCTTCCTCGAAATATTCGTCCAGACCGGTCGACGCGTATGGCGTCACGTACTCGCGCGCCGCGGCGAATGCCGCGCGGACGCGCGGATCCAATCCCGATCGATAGACGCCGCCGCCGAGCGCGCAGTCCAGCGCGTGGCCGAACTCGTGCGCGACCGTCATCGCGGACCGGGAACGGAGATAGACGGTGCGTTCCTCGACCACGAAGAGCCCGGCGGGCGGTGCGGGCCAGGCGTCGACGTCGACGCCCATACGCGCGAGCGCGGGCGAAGCTTCATCGTAGCGTTCGCCGGGCGTGAGGATGGTGACGCGCACGCGCCGGGCTGCAGCGTAGCGGAGCGTCCCGGCACCGAAGCGCGCAAGGGTCGTGACCGTCGCGGGTTCGTCGGCGGCGCATCCGCGCTGCAAGAGGCGTTCGGCATAGAGTTCGGCGCGCGTATCCATAACCGGAAAAGCGTACGCGATTGGGATTATCCGCTCGTGGACGGGATGTGTCCGCGAGGTGAATCGCTCGGGCGACGGAACCAAGCGAGGCGTCGCCTCGTTCAATCGGGGTAACCGCTGCGCTGGAGGAACCATCGTGAAGAGACTTCTCGTCAGCCTGATCGCGG
>JBBRTL010000033.1:0-16650 GCA_038244445.1 Vulcanimicrobiales bacterium | reverse complement strand
GATCTCTACGACACCGGCGCGCGGTTACGTCCGCCCGAGGGCGAAGCGCTCGAACGGGCCGGCCGCGCCGCCCTCGCGCAGACCGATGCGGCCCTCGGGCGCTTCGCGGACTTCATGAGCGAAGGCGGATTGCTGGATTTGCCGATCCGCGACGGCAAGGCCGGCGGCGGGTTCTGCACGTCCTTTCCGGACTACGGCGTGCCCTACGTCTTCGCCAACGTCAACGGCACGACGCACGACGTCAACGTCCTCATCCACGAACTCGGGCACGCGTTCCAATGCTACGAGAGCCGCGAACAACCGCTGGCAGACTATCTCTGGCCGACCTACGACGGCGCCGAGATCGACTCGATGGGACTGGAATTCTTGGTGCGTCCCCACCTCGAATCGTTCTTCGGCACGGAAGCGGAACGCTATCGGCGCCGGCATCTCGCGTCCACGATCATGATGATTCCGTACGGGTGTGCGGTCGACCACTTCCAGCATCTCGTCTACGCTCGTCCGGATGCGACGCCCGCCGAACGGAACGGAATGTGGAAGTCGCTCGAGGCCCTCTATCTCCCCTGGCGCGTCTCGGGCGATATCTCGCCCATCGAGCGCGGCGCCTTCTGGCAGCAGCAGCGCCACATCTACACGTTCCCGTTCTACTACATCGACTACATCCTCGCGATGAGTGGCGCGCTGCAGTTCTGGATGGCGTCGCTCGACGATTCGGCGGACGCGATCGCACGCTATATCGCGCTCTGCAAACGCGGCGGTGAGAGGCCCTTCCAGACTCTCGTCCGATCCGCGGGTCTGCGCTCGCCGTTCGACGGCGGCGTCTTTGCGATGATCGCGGAGCGCGCAGGCACCGCATTACTCGCTTAGCGCGGGTTCGGCGTCGCCCAGGCGTGCAATGGGATCGGCGTCCGACGCGGTCGCGGCGTCCCGTTCCAGACCGGGCGATCGGTCGCGATCGGCGTCGGAGTGAAGACGGTACGCTTCGGGACGCGTTGCGCGCGCGGATCGAATGGGCCGAGCGCGCCGATACCGGCAGCGGCGGGGCTTCGCACGTCGAGCGTGCCGCTTGCGACGTCGAGCCGAACGCTCTCGCCGAGCGCTCGCAGCAGGGGAACGAGCGCCACGTAGGTCTGTGCGAGGCCGGAAGGCGATACCGCGATCAGCCTCACCCGCACGTTCCGCCCGTTCCGGGTGATGATTGCGAATCCACCGGCATAAGCGATCCGGTCGGCGACGCGCGTCAGGAATGGGTCGACCGGCCCCAGCACGCGGCCGCGTGCGAGGTAGAGCGGCTCGTAGGACCGGACTGGCCGGCCATCCAGCAGCAGCGTGAGCGCCACGGGTGGGAGAATCGCCACGTGTTCGCGATATACCGCACCCGATGAGGCGACTACTCCTAGCCGTGCGCGAAGCGGGCCTTCGATTTTCCCGGGACGGGTGCGCCTTCTTGGCTCAAGCGGTCGCGTTCAACAGCCTCTTCGCGCTCTTCCCGCTGGTCGTGATCGCGTTCACGATTTCGTCCTACTTCTTCCCGCTCCCGGAGGGGCGGCTGCTCGGCTTCATCGACACCTTCGCGCCGACAGCGCACCAGTTCGTCGAGGCGAACATCCAGTCGTACAACGGCGGCCGCGGCATCTCGAGCCTCATCGCTGCGGCCTTCCTCATCTGGTCGGGAAAGAATTTGTTCATGGCGCTCACCTACGCACTGGATCGTGCGCTCGGCGTGCCGAAGGGCCGACCGCTCCTCCACGACATCGCGCTCTCGATCGTGATGTTGCCGGCGATGGGCGTGCTGTTGCTGCTCTCGATGGCGCTGCCGCTCATCCTGCAGATCCTGCTCTTCATGTATCGCGTGCCGGACGGCCGCCATATCGGTCAGGTCGCGGCCTACCTCCTTTCGCTGGCGTTGGTCTTCATCGTCACGGCAACGCTGTACGCGTTTCTCCCGAACCGCAGACTGGCGTGGCACTTCGGCGTACCCGGCGCGACCTTCGTCGCGTGTATGTGGCCGCTCGTACAGTTCGCGTTCCAACAGTACACGTTGCACGTCGACTTCACCCATATCTACGGCGCGCTCTCGGCACCTCTCGTGCTCCTGCTCTGGTTCTATCTGGTCGGCTCGATCTTTCTGTACGGCGCGGAGTACTGCACGGCGTGGGCGGCCGCACACGGCACCGATCCCGTGCCGACGATGGTCGATACGCTCGCACCCATCGCCAAACACGACAACCCGACGTGAGATTCATATTCGTGCACGGCGCCGGATGTACGCCCGACGTCTTCGCCGCGCAGCTCGCCGCGTTTCCGGATGCGCTCGCGCCGGATCTGCATGCACTCGCTCCGGACGCCGCGACCGTCGCGGAGTATGCGGAGGTCTTGAACGCGGTACTGGCCGATATCGTCGGGCCGTTCGCCCTCGTCGGGAGTTCGATGGGTGCAGCCGTCGCACTCGAAGCGGCGTTGACCGGTCCTACCCCCTCCGCCCTGATCGCGATCGGGTGCGGTCCCAAGCTTCGCGTCGCTCCGCAGATCCTCGCCGCGATCGAGAACGATTTCGAAGGGTTCGTCGCCACGATGCCACCCGCGTTCTTCGCGGCTCCGACGCCCGCTCTCGCCGGCGAGGCCGTTCGGCAACTCCGTGCGGTCGGGCAAACACGCACCCTCGCGGACTTCCGCGCCTGCGATATCTGGGATATCGGCGATCGGGCGTCGACCCTTGCGCTCCAGGCGCTGGTCCTGACCGGGGAGCACGACCTACTGACGCCCGCTCGCTTCGGGCAATCCCTCGCGAACCGGATACCGGGGGGGGAGATGCGAATACTTACCGACGCCGGGCATCTGGCTATGGCAGAGCGCCCCGCCGAAACGAACGATGCGCTCCGCGCGTTCGTTGTCACATCGTAAGATCTTTCACCGAAGGAGTCCGCTTTGTTCCGATCGGGTTCGTATCGCCTCGCTGCCGCCGTGCTCGCGCTTTCGTGCGCCTTCGCACTGATGGGCACCGGCAACGCAGCGTCGGCCGGTCCGGCCGGCGTACCGACACCGACGCCGGTGCCGTTGCCGACCAATCCGGCCACGCCGGTTCCGGCCTTCGCGCCCTCGGTGCTCGTCTATCCGTTCGAAGTGAGCGGCGAGTTAAAAGCCGATGCAGGCGCCGCCGTCGCGAGCATCATCGATCAACAGCTCGCGGTCGCAGGCGGCCTCTCGGTATTGCCGACGCCGAACGGCATCAAGCGGACCGACTATCTCACCAACGCGCGCGGCCTCAAGGCTGACTACTACATCAGTGGCTACCTGACGCCGGTCGGCGATGGCGCGGCGCTCGTGATGCAGTTGGTCAGCACGCAGACGGGCATCATGATCTACACCAAGACCTCGCAGGTCTTTAGCGCGCAGGACGCTTCGTCGCAGGCGTTCGCAGCGCGCCAGGTGATGATCTCACGCTCCGGCGTCGGGTCCGTCGCCGACGACACCAACCAGCAGTCGACGCCCGCGCCATCGGCCAGCAACGGCTCGAACGTCTCGCTCGGCGGCATCGGCTCGCTCCTGAACGTGTTCCATCGCAACAAGGGCGAAAAGGGCGAAGTCGCCGCGACCGTCGCAGAGGCGGACAAGCCGTCGCGCGTCGCGATCGTCGCGCGCGTAACCGGAACCGCCGACGGCGGCGCGCTGACCGAAGCGACCGACGCGCTACGTCCGGCACTCGACCGCTATTTCCACACGTCGACCGCTGCGTCTGCGGTCGAAGGCGGCAAGTACGCAAGCGCGATCTGCGGCACCAACCGCAACGCAACCGTCACGAGCGGGACGCTCGCGCAAAGGCACGTCGGGAGGTTCCGCGGGCACACCGAAAGCACGTTCACGCTCGTCGTCTACACGTGTTTCGGCGCGACCCTTTTCACCGGCACTCCCGCAACGGCGGACTCGGTGAAGGGCGCCATCAGAGCGGCCGTCGACGCCTACGCCAAGGACCACCCGACAAACTCCTAGACTCGTCAAGTCGGCCGGCGCGCTCGACCGGACGATGAGCCTATTCCGGTCGAAGCGGCGTGAAAGCGGGTATGCTGAGGGAGGAGGCGATTATGTCGGCAGTTGACCACGAGCGTTACGGCTTCTCCGTACAGACCGAGCGGACGTACGACGATGCAGTTTTGCGGGTAAAAGCGTCCCTTAAGGAACAGGGGTTCGGCATTCTCTCGGAAATCGACGTCGCCAAGACGCTAAAGGAGAAACTGGATGTCGATCGAGACGCCTATTTGATTCTAGGCGCTTGCAATCCACAGTTCGCGCACGAAGCCTTGGCGATCGAAGAACAGTTGGGGTTGCTGCTTCCTTGCAACGTGACGGTACGGCGGAAAGACGGCAAGACGCTTATAAGTGCGATAAATGCAAGAGCGATGATGGCTGTTGTCGATAGCGCGGCTTTGAACAGCGTGGCGGAAGAAGTCAATACGCGCCTGCAACTCGCTATTTCCGATGCGGCGCAATTGTGATACAGCAACCAATTCCATCCGCGTCGACGTATACAGCCACACGTTTGAATCCACTTGCTCTGGCCGCCGGCTTTGGCGTTGCCGGCGTCGTTCTTGTCTTCCTATTCGGCATCGTGATGGGTTTCTTTTGGGGCATGATGGGTGCCGGCGGCACGATGGGCGGCGGCGGCGGCATGATGGGCGGCGGCGGCGGCATGATGGGCGGCGCCGGGTTCTTTGTTTACGCGTTGCTTTCTGGCTTCTTGGGCGGCGCGATCGCCGGCGGCGCGGCAGCGTGGGTCTACAACGCCGTCATGGCGCGAAAGACGTAGCGGGCCCTCCCTAGGAGATTATGTCTCTTCCGCGTCGTCGTCGAGGAGGCCGGGCGGCAGGTCGACGACGATGTGCTTGTTCGGCACGTCGATCTCGCGCACGAAGGCCTTGACCATCGGGACCATCTTGTCGCCGACGATCAGCATGTCGCTGGTTGGATAGTGCCGCACTTCGCCGACGACGCCCAGAACCGTCCCATCCGGGGAGTAGAGCGAACATCCGACCAGGTCGACGTCCAAGTACTCGCCGGCTTCGAGTTCTTCTTCGACGCGATCGCGGGTGGCGTAGAACGTGCCACCGACGTACGCCTTCGCGACGTCCGGATCGGCGACGCCGGCAAGCGTCACGACCAGGCGGCCCTTGTGCTCGCGCACGGTCGCAAGCGCGACCCTGCGGCGAGTGCCATCGGCCATCGCGTACTCGAACGTCGCACCGCGCATAAAAAGGGTGCGACCCGCACTCGACGGATCGCACTTGAGTTCCCCGCGAATGCCGAAGAGGCCGACGAGACGGCCGACCGGCAGGTCAGGCATCCGTTTCGGCGTCCTCGTCGTCGTCCGTCTCGGCGGCTTCTTCGCTGTCGAGGATGTCGACCGCGATGCGCTGTTCGGCGGTGGCGCGAACGATCGTACGCAACGCTTGTGCGACCCGTCCGCTCCGTCCGATCACCTTGCCGAGATCGTCCGGATCGACGACCAGCTCTACGACCGGGCGGCCGTCTTCATCTGCGAACAGATCGACCTTGACTTCGTCCGGTTTCGAAACGAGCTTCTTTGCGAGAAACTCGAGTACGCCGCTGGCCCGTTTGGCCGAGGCGACCGGATCGGCCGGTAGATGCGACTCGCGCGAATCGCGATCGCGATCGTTGCGACGCGGTGCGGCGCCGCCGCTCGGGCGCGGCGGACGGGGACCGGTTCCGCTGCGGCGCGGCGCCGATTCTGATTCCACGCCGCTACCGGCGTCGTTCTTGGACGAGATCTTGCGCGCGCCGAGAGTCGAGGTGCGCTCCGCCTCGCTCCCTTCGTCACCGAAGAGGCCGAACTCGTCATCGAACGCGCTCATTACGAGTCCTTTTTGTTCTTGGGCGCGCGCTTGACGGTCGAGACCGTACCGCGTTCCATGATGCCCTTTTCGGCGAAGAGACGGCGAACGGTCTCGCTGGGCTGTGCGCCCTTGGCGAGCCATTCCTTGGCCTTGACGTCGTCGACTTCGATCGTGCGGGGTTCCGTGCGCGGATTATAGTGCCCGAGGATCTCGATGAACTTGCCGTCGCGCGGCGAGCGGCCGTCGGCCACGACGAAGCGATACGTCGGTTGTTTCTTGGCGCCCATGCGGCGGAGTCTGATTCGTACCATGATATCCTGTTGTTTCTTTTCGTTTTGGGTTGAGGTCGTCTCTGGATTCAGCGGCCCAGCATACCGGCCGGAAGGCGCGGCATGCGCCCCTTCTTGCCGCCGAACTGCTTCATCATCTGCTTTGCACCGTCGAACTGCTTCACGAGACGATTGACATCCGCGACCTGCGTGCCACTGCCGAGCGCGATGCGCTTGCGGCGTGACCCGTTGAGGATCGTCGGATTGGCTCGTTCGCGGCGCGTCATCGAGCAGATGATCGCTTCGACCTTCCCGACTTCTTTTTCGGGAATGTCAAAATCTTTGGGCAACGCGCGGGAGAGTCCGGGAATCATCTTCATGAGTTCGCTCATGGATCCCATCTTCTTCACCTGGCGCAGTTGCTCCAGAAAATCGTCGAGAGTGAATTGTGACTTGAGCAGACGCGACTCGAGCGTCTTGGCCTGCTCTTCGGAATAGACGCTCTGCGTGCGTTCGATCAGCGTGAGTACGTCGCCCATGCCGAGAATGCGCGAGGCGAGACGGTCCGGATAGAACGGCTCGAGCGCCGAGAGCTTCTCGCCGACGCCGACGAACTTGATCGGCGCGCCGGTCGCGTTGAAGATCGAGAGGGCCGCTCCGCCGCGTGTATCGCCGTCCATCTTCGTCAGGATCACGCCCGTGATGCCGAGACGATCGTGGAAACCCTTGGCGACGTTGGTCGCTTCTTGCCCGGTCATTGCGTCGGCGACGAAGAGTATTTCTTTCGGTTCGATCGCCGCCTTGATGCGCTCCAGTTCGTCCATCAAGCCGTCGTCGATCTGCAGGCGTCCGGCGGTGTCGACGATCACCGTCGAGATGCCGAGTCGCTTGGCTTCGGCGACGCCGTCGCGCGCGATCTTGACCGGGTCGCCCTGGCCCTGATCGTAGACCGGGAGATCGATCTGCTTGCCGAGCGTCTGCAACTGGGCGACCGCGGCCGGCCGATAGACGTCCGCCGCGACCAGCATGGTGCGACGCCCGCCCTCTTTGAGGCGCAGCGCGAGCTTGCCGGCCTGGGTCGTCTTGCCGGAGCCTTGGAGGCCGACCAGCATGATGACCGAGGGCGGGGCATCCGAGAAGTTCAGGCGGGCTTGGGCGCCGCCGAAGAGATCGACCAGTTCTGCATGGACGATCTTGACGATCGTCTGACCGGGCGTAAGGGATGCGAGGACGTCGGCGCCGACCGCCTTCTCCTTGACCCGCGCCACGAACGCCTTGGCTGCCGATAGCGAAACGTCGGCCTCAAGCAAAGCGATGCGCACTTCGCGCATCACTTCGTTGACGTCGTCTTCACCAAGGCGGCCGCGGCCGGTCAGACGCGCGAAAATCGCGCCCAGCCGGTCGCTCAGCTGATCGAACATGGTCGAGGCCTAGCCGGCCGCGGGCGCTCCCGCTGCATCGACGCGAGCGACGGCATCGCCGACGGTCTTGATCTTCTCGGCTTCTTCATCCGGGATGTCGATGTTGAACTCGGTCTCGAAGGCCATCACGAGTTCTACCTGGTCGAGTGAATCCGCACCCAGGTCGTCGGTGATGGACGCTTCGGGCGTGACTTCGGCTTCGTCGACGCCGAGTTGCTCGACGATGATCTTCTTGACGCGATCGAACGTAGTGGACGACATAACTCTCCTTCGAGTGGGTGTTTACATTAACACGCCACCGTCGACGACGAGCGTCTGACCGGTGACGTAAGCGGCGGCATCCGAACACAGGAACGTGACGACGCCGCTGACGTCGTCCGGCGTGCCCGGCCGGTTTAGGGAGATCTGTTTGAGCATCTGCTCGCGGGAGGCCTCCGGCATCTTTCCGGTCATCGCGGTTTCGATGAGACCCGGTGCGACGGCGTTGACTCTTATATTCCTCGAACCCAACTCCTTTGCCACCGATTTGGCCAGAGCGAGGAGCCCGGCCTTCGAGGCGGCGTAAGCGGACTGCCCGGCGTTGCCCGAAAGGCCCACGATCGAGGAGACCAGGACGATCGAACCCGAGCGCTGCTTCATCATCGGCTTGGTCGCCGCTTTGCAGAGGTAGAACGCCGATTTGAGGTTCACGTCGAGCATGGTATCGAGGGTTTCGGGCGCGAGGCGCATCAGGAGCGAGTCGATCGATTGGCCGGCGTTCCCGATCGCGAAATCCAGGCGTCCGAACTCGGCGACCGTCTCGGCGACGAACGCGTCGACGGCGGCATGATCCGCGACGTCGGCGACCACCGTCTTGACCTTGGCGCCGGCCCGCGCTTCCGTACAAGCGGCTGCGACTTCGCCGAGCGCGGCGGAATCGCGGCCGACCAACACGACCTCCGCGCCGTCGCGCGCGAAATCGACCGCGATCGCGCGACCGATGCCCCGGCTCGCGCCGGTGATCAGGGCGACTTTTCCGGCGAATCTCACGCGGTCACTCCTTCGAGCCGCGCGCGCAGTTTCTGTACGCCCGCAAAATCGCCGACGTTCATCACATCGGGAGCGTTCGGCAGACGTTTCATCAGCGGCGCCAAGACCGGGCTCGCCCCGAATTCGACGACCAGATCCAGTCCGTAAGAGAGCAGCTTTTCGGCGGTCTCGTGCCAGCGGACTTCGTCGGTGATCGAACGCACGAGATTCGTGCGGATGCTCGCGACGTCGCGGTACGGCTGCGCATCGACGTTGCTGACGACATCGAACGACGGAAGCGCAAAGGTCCCCGACTCGACAGCCGCGCGGTAGCGGTCGATCGCCGGCTCCATCAGCGCGCTGTGCCAGGCGCCGGAGACGTTGAGCGGGACGACCCGCTTGGCGCCGGCCTCGAGCATCGCATCGCCGGCTTCGAGCACGCCGTCGAGGTCGCCGCTGATCACGATCTGGGTCGGCGAGTTGAAGTTGGCGAGTTGCACCCGCGTGCCGGTGCGAGAACGCAAGGCGTCGACGACCGCACGGACCTTCTCTGCATCCAGCCCGAGGACGGCAGACATCCCGCCGGGCGCGAGATCGGCCGCATGTTGCATGGCCTTGCCGCGCTCGTCTACGATGCGCAACGCTTCGTCGAACGAGAGCGAGCCCGCGATCGTCAGGCTGCAGAGTTCGCCGAACGAATGACCGGCGCTCGCGACCGGGGCGAACGTATCGCCGACGGCGGTATAGAGCGCCACGTTGGTCGCGAAGATGGCGGGTTGGCTGTAGAGCGTTTCGCGTAACTTCTCGTCGGGACCGGTTCGCTGAAGCGCGAGCAGGTCGTAGCCGAGCACGGTAGCCGCACGATCGAAGAGCGCCTTCGCGACCGGGGCGTTCTCGGCGGCATCGACGCCCATGCCGACGGCCTGCGAACCCTGTCCTGGAAAGACGACGCCGACGCGAGCCACTAGGCCGTCCACCGCCAACAGACCGCGCCCCACGAGAGTCCGCCGCCGAAGCCGACGAACACGATCGTATCGCCGGCTTTGATCCGTCCCGCATCGAGCGCTTCGGAGAGCGCGAGCGGAATCGAAGCGGACGACGTATTTCCGTACTCCTCGATGTTGATCAGGACTTTTTCGGGCGGCATCTCGAGATATTTGGCCGCCGCATCGATGATGCGGCGGTTGGCCTGATGGGGGATCAGGAAGTCGAGGTCGCTCTTCTGGAGGTTCGCCTTGGCGAGCGCGACGTCGGTCGCCTGGATCATCTTGGTGACCGCGAACTTGAAGACTTCGCGGCCTTCCATCTTGATGAACTGTTCGCCGGCTTCGAGCGAGGCCGGGTCGGCCGCCTTGCGCGAGCCACCGATGGCGACCTGGAGCAACTCGGGCTTCATGCCGTCAGAACCGAGTTCCGAGGAGAGGAACGAATCGCTCTCGGAGGCTTCGAGGATGACTGCGGCCGCGCCGTCGCCGAACAGGATCGCCGTGCCGCGATCCTTTTGGTTGGTGATCTTGGAGAGGGTCTCGGCGCCGATCAGCATCACGCGCTTGTAGACGCCCGCGCGCACCAGGCTCGAACCGACGGTCAGACCGTAGATGAACCCGCTGCAGGCGATCTCGATATCGAAGGCCGGTTTGTCGGTCGCGCCGAGGGCGGCGGCGACGATGCAGGCGGTCGCGGGGAACGGATAATCCGGCGTCGCGGTCGCGACGATGTAGCAGTCGATGTCCGATGCGCTAAGCGTCGTACGGCCGAGGACGTCGCGGGCGGCGGCGATCGCAAGATCGCTCGTCGCCTGGTCCGGCGCGGCGTAGTGACGCCGCTTCATGCCGGTCCGCGAGACGATCCATTCGTCGGACGTCTCGAGGGACTTCTCGAAGTCCGCGTTCGTCACGATGCGATCGGGCGCATAGCGTCCGACCGCGGCGATCTTGACGCCGGTAGCGCTCAAGCTGCGTTAGCCGTGCGAATGGCCGGCGTGATCGTCTTTGACCGCGACGACTTGACGCCCGTCATACGTACCGCAGGTGCCGCATACGAAATGCGGACGCTTCGGCTGATGACACTGCGGGCATTCCACCACCGTCACCGGGTTGAGCTTCCAGTTGGCCGCACGGCGGCTGCGCGTCTTGCTGCGCGGAGTCTTCCATTTAAGGTTAGCCACGATCGTCTCCGATAGTACACGAGCAACCGCCCGTGTTGAAATTCATTCCGCACGTCCCGCACATCCCCGCACAATCGTCTTTGCAGCGGAGGCCGAGCGGTAACGCGCTGAGCAGTACTTGTTGCACGAGGTCCGCGACGTCGAGACGATTGCTCGTCACCACGTTACCTTCTCCGAACGGATCGTCCTCACGGGCGACCGACGGATCGATCCGCTCGTCGATCTCCACGCGCATCTCGCGCGTGACATCTTCCAAGCAGGCATCGCACGCGCCATGGACTTGTGCTTCGACGTCCCCTAGGATCTCGAGCCAGCGATCCGCCGAGCGCACCTCGAGGTGTACCTGCGCGGGCCGCGGGAAATCGAGGCCCTCGAACGGCTCGAGCGCCACAACGTCGTCAACCAGGATGCGCTGCCCGCTTCCGGCCAGCAGACCGCCGATATCAACTTTGTGCGTTTGAACCATAGCCATCGAAACATATCGGGGCCCCGCCAAGGGGCCCCTTTAGGTCTACGACATTGTAGAGCCGACCAGGGGGCTTGTCAAACGGAGGTGTCTGAGGGATGGACGGACGCCATGAATGTTTCCAGCACGTCCGACCTAGCCACCCGAGGGGTAGCCTTCGCTCCCGAGATCACCGCCGCCGCCTCGCGGAACGGGCTCGACCCAACCCTGCTCGCCGCCGTCGCCGCTCAGGAGACGGGTGGGCCGGATACCAACGCCGGCGCTAACGTCGTCGGGGACGGCGGCCACGGCCACGGCGTCTTCCAGATCGACGATCGCTGGCACGCCTTCGCCCAGACCCCCGAGGCCATGAAACCGGCCGCAAACGCCCAGTATGCTGCCCACATGATCCGTGGGCTCATGGACAAGTTCGGCGGGAACATCCGTTCGGCGCTCTCGTCCTATAACGCCGGCTCGCCGACCGCCCGCGGGACGCCGACCCGCTGGGGAGACGGCCAGGTGCTCGGCTACGCCGACTCGGTGATGCGTCATTACCGCCGGATCGCCGGGACGGCGGGCGGCGCCCCGCCGGCACCGGGCAAGACGACCGGCCCGGCCGCCTGCCCGATCCCGGCTCCGGCCGAACTGCTCGGCGAAGCCATCGCCGAGGGACCGACCAACCTCGGGTCGGTCAACGCCCTCTCGGACTACCACCACCGCTCCTTCCGCGACCTCGCGCCGCAGTCGGACCGCGACCCCTTCGCCGGAATCCTCGGCGACGACACTCCCTCGGAGTAAGGAGCCCGCCATGTCGTTTCTCGCAGCTCTCGCCCCCGCGGCCATCGGCATGCTCGGCAGCGCCGCCGGCAATGCCGCCGGATCCGCTGCCATGCAAGGCCTCAACGCTGCCGACCAGACCTTTCAGATGGGTCTCTATGCCGAGCAGATGCAGCACCAAGAGCAGATGAGCGTCCAGTCGACCATGTTCGACGAAGCGATGGACGAGCGCTCGGAAAATATGCGCCAGATCAACACCCTCCGCGACGTCGAGATGACCCAGCGCAAAGAAGACAACTCGATTACTAAAAAGTTCATTCAGAGCATCAGTGAATGACCGCGCCGCTTGCTCCCGCCCCGCGTCAGGCCGACGCGGGCGCGGAGACCGGGCCCGCCGTCGCTCCCGCGCCCGACGATACGACCGTCGCCCAGATGCGGGAACTCGCCCTCCAACGGGCCCGCTTCGACTTCGATCTCGAGGAGCGCGCCGAACTCCAGCGCGAGGCCAACGCTCTCCGCGACATGATGCTCGCTCAGTTGAAAGCCGAAGACGGCTATCTCCACAAATGGATCGAGATGATCTAGGCTTCGAGCGCGAAGAATAGCGGAGAGGGGGACTTGCACGGCATGGTATACTCTCTCCGTTCCGGGCCATTAGCTCAGTTGGTTAGAGCGCATGCTTGATAAGCATGAGGTCCCTGGTTCGAGACCAGGATGGCCCACCATATCGAAAAGCCCCGCCGGAAACGACGGGGCTTTTTTTTTACATCACCGCGCGGGTGCCGAAGACGAAGGTTTCGGGTGGGAGGACGTTTGCGCATCGCGCGGTCGCGAGGGCGAGAACGCTAGCCAGCACGTCAGGAGACCGCCACCTTTTAGTATCCGCCCTTGCGGCCCGAACTACACGGACGGTGGGGGAGAACGTCCCGTGACCGGGGAAAAAAGCGCGTCGCCCGGGGGCGTAGCTCAGTTGGTAGAGCGCCTGCTTTGCAAGCAGGATGTCTGGAGTTCGAGTCTCCACGTCTCCACGTTTTTCTCCGCTTAGGGCGGGAACGTGCCCGACGGCGCCGCGTCGGAGAACGCGTAGTCGCCGAACGCATACGATTCGTCGAGTTGTAGCGAACGGTCATCGAACCGGACCGCCGCGACGACCGCGTGACCGGCAGTCTCGCGGACCTCGATCGTACAGTCGACCAGAATAGCGCCGCGGACGCCCGCGAGCGCCGACCCGTCGAGCACTTGCGCGACGATCGCGCGCCATATCTCACCGTTCGATCCGACCCAGACATCGCGAATCCCCGGAATGCCTTCGCGATGCGGCGTGATGCGCAGATGTTCGGTCGCGCGTCCCGCACGTGCGTGTCGCTTTCGTACCTTTCGGCGAGTACCTCCCCCAAGGTTCCCCGACCCGCCGGAAGCGACATCCGTCGCATCTTATGAGGAAGTTCTCGTGCCGCGCTGAAGGACTCATATCGCGCTCCGAGAATCAGGCCCGGTCGTCGCGAGACGCGCGGCCGCGGGGGATTAGCTCAGTTGGTAGAGCACTTGCATGGCATGCAAGGGGTCATCGGTTCGAGTCCGATATTCTCCAAAAACAGGAAACCCGCGCGAAACGCAGATTTCGGCGGGTTTCGTCTTTTCGTCGAATCCCGGCGCCGACGCTTGCCATACGATTCCGGTCACTCCATGCATCCATATCGGAGATTCGCCATGCTTCTCATCTCACGGTCGCTTCGCGTCGCGATGTTCGGAGCGCTCGTCATCGCTCTCGGGCTCATCGTCTTACCTCGTGCCGCACAGGCATCGCAGGGCCCCGAATGGGGCGACCATGCGAACATCGACGTCTACAATTTTTCCGACGTCGAGACGTGGGTCGATGTCTCGTGGTCCTATTGGGGCCAGGGCTGGCACATCGACAAGGCCTTTTGCCTGAAGCCCAAAGAGAGCTACAAGCATCATATCTCGTACAATCACCCCAGCCTGCAACCGCAGGTGCGGGTTCGAGCGGAGATCAAGCCGCAAGGATGCCGGGGCGCAACCCAAACCGTCGTCTCGGGTGACGGACGCATCGTGAAGTACTCCGAGAACCTCACCGTGACCATCGGCAAGCACGACGGCCGATACTTCATGACGTTCCCGGGAACACGCTGATCGCGCTTTGCATTCGTGGTATACTCTGCCCGCGGAGGACGCCGGACGATCGCGCCGCGGGGCGGTGAGGAAAGTCCGGGCTTCATCGGGCAGGGTGCAGGATAACGTCCTGTCGGGGCAACTCGAAGGAAAGTGCCACAGAAACAAACCGCCGGGCTTGCCCGGCAAGGGTGAAATCGTGAGGTAAGAGCTCACGGGGCTCCGCGGAGACGCGGGCCCGGGTAAACCCCACCTGAAGCAAGATTGCGGGATTGCCTCGTTCGCGAGGCCGGGCGGCCCGCCCGACGCCGGCAATCGCACCGAGGTATGCGGTGACGCGTGCCCCAGATAGATGATCGTCACCCGCAAGGGGACAGAATCCGGCTTACAGGCGTGCTCCGCAACTAAACCCGAGCTTCAGGAGTCTATACTGTCATCGTGAGCGACCAGAAATTCACCCCCGAAATGACCGTCGACCAGGCGTTCAAACTGCACGCCGGGGCGCGCCGCGTCTTCGCCCGCTTCCACCTTGGCGGCTGCTCGAACTGTTCCATCAGCGAGAGCCACACCATCGGTGCCGTCAGCGCCGACTACGGTATTCCGCTCGATATGCTGCTCGGCGGCCTGAACGCGCTCTGGGACGAGGGCGGTCTCTCGATCGGCGACAAGGTCCGGATCCCCGACGAGATCCGCGCAAAGATCCCCCAGCTCGCGGGCCTTCCCGAGACGGGCGAAATCACGGGCCTCGAGAGCGGAGCCTACACCGCCGAGTTCGGCGAGGTACGCCTGCAAGGACTCGCCGAGGATTTCATCGCGGTCGAAGCCACCGCTTCGCCCGCCTAGCCCTTCGAGACGCTTCGCTCCTCAGGGTGATACATCGATGGGCTTCCTGAACGGGAAGCCCTCGTCAATTCCGTGCCAGTGGGTGATCTGCTTTTCGCCCGCTTTCCAGCAGAGGTAGATCGGATTGCCGTCTTGGAGCGCAGGGAAGTCGAGCAGGCCTAAGTCAATGTCCTTGACGATGCATCCGAACGCCTCGATCCGATGGATCAGTCGCACGATCTCGCTCTTCCGCTCGCCGAACTTCGGCGGCGGGAACGGCGTACGCACGCCGGCCAACCGCGGCGCCGGCATCCCGACCCCACCGGCCGAAGCGCTCTGCTCGAGCAGGGTGATCGCAAGGTCCCGGCGCTTGGCCAGCAGGTCGAAGACCAGCGGCGCGATGCGCGGTATCAGGGCATTTGCGCGTTCGAGCGAAAAGGACTTCATGCCGCTACAACGTTCCCCAAAATCGTGATGTCCGAGCGCGTCGTCTTCGTGACCGGCCTCTCCGGGGCCGGCAAGAGCCAGACCATGAAGACGTTTGAGGATTTGGGCTTTTACTGCGTAGATAACCTGCCTCCGGCGCTCGCCGTGCAGACGCTCGCGCTCTTGGGCGACGCGCGCGTCGGGAAGGCTGCGCTCGCCCTCGACGTGCGCAGCGGCGGTCCGCTCGGCGATGCGCTCGCCACCATCGCGCTGGTCGCCGAGAAGCGCCCGGTCGACGTGCTCTTTCTAGACGCGCGCGACGACGTGTTGGTTCGCCGGTATAGCGAGACGCGACGCCGTCACCCGTTCGCCTCCGCGGGTTCGCTCGGCGATGCGATCGCGGTCGAACGCGCCGCGCTCTCGGCTCTGCGCGAGCGCGCCACCCACGAACTCGATACGACCGGCATGACGCACGCGCTGCTCAAGGAGCGGATCGGCGAACTCTTCGCCGCCGAAGACGGAGCACCGCATTTGGCCGTGAGCGTCGAGGCCTTCGGGTTCAAATACGGCGTACCGTTAGATGCCGATCTGCTCTTCGACGTCCGCTTCCTTCGCAATCCGAACTACGACGATGCGCTCCGCCCGCTGACCGGAACCGATCCGGCCGTGGCGGCGTATATCGAAGCCGATCCGTTTCTCGAGCCGTTTCTGGAGCGTCTGTTCGCCTTGGTCGAATTCCTGATCCCACGCTACATCGCCGAAGGCAAGGCCCAACTCACGATCGCGGTCGGCTGCACCGGCGGCCGGCATCGGTCGGTCTATGTGGCCTGCCGTCTCGCCAAGCTTCTCGAAGGCGACGTGCGCGTCTCGCGCGTCCTCGATCTGCGGGACACCGCGCGCTGATGAGCAGCGCAATGGTCCGCCTCCGATGGCTGCTTCCTGGGCTCGGCGTCAAGCGATGGCTCGTGCTCGCCCTGATCGGCGTGGTCTTGCTGGTCAACGGCGTCGATCGCTGGATGGTCGCCGAGGGTTTGACTCTACATGTCAACGAGGTACTCGACGGCATCGTCGACGATTACATTTCACCGTCGTATCTCGCCTACATCTTCGGCGGCGCCGGCATCCTGTTGATCGTGGTCGGCATCCGCAGGTGGCTGCGCGCGATCGTCCGCGCGACCTTGGTGCGCGGCGCGACCGGCAGCTTGGTCGACACGCTGCTCGGCATGCGTCTCAACCAGGGCTATAAGATCGTCGCTGTCGGCGGCGGCACCGGCCTCTCCACCTTGCTGCGCGGCCTCAAGCGCCATACCTCGAATTTGACCGCGATCGTGACCGT
>JBBRTL010000032.1:0-16735 GCA_038244445.1 Vulcanimicrobiales bacterium | reverse complement strand
GTGAACGAAGCCTACGCGCGCGACGAAAACGACGAGTTCGTCGTCCCGACGATCGTCGGCGCCGCCGCCCGCCCCGTGCACGAAGGCGATGCGGTCGTCTTCTTCAACTTCCGCCCCGACCGAGCGCGTCAGTTGACGTCCGCGTTCAACAACGGATACCGCGATCTGTTCTTCGCGACCATGACGCGCTACGATGAGAGCTTTCCGAACCCGGTCCTGTTCGGGCCGCGACCGCAGTTCGACACCTTCGGTGAAGTCGTCGCGAACGCGGGCCTTCACCAACTGCGACTAGCAGAGACCGAGAAGTACGCGCACGTCACCTACTTCTTCAACGGTGGCCGCGAGGATGTGTTCGCCAACGAAGGGCGCGAGTTGATCCCCTCGGACCGCTCGGTCGAGACCTACGATCTGGCACCGGCCATGCGGGCGCGGGAGATCACGGATGCGGCCATCGCGGCCCTCGAACGCGGCGTCGACGTGATCGTGATGAACTACGCCAACGCCGATATGGTCGGCCATACCGGCAAGTGGGCGCCGACCATCGAGGGCGTCGAGGTGCTGGACGGCTGCATCGATCGGCTCGCCAACGCTGTCCTCGGCAGGGGCGGCCTGCTCGCGATCACGGCGGACCACGGCAACGCCGAGGAGAAGATAGACGCCGACGGCAACCCGCTGACCGCCCACACGACCAACCCGGTGCCTCTGCTGCTGATCGGCGACCTGCACGGAACGCTGGCCGACGGGGGCAGACTCGGAGACGTCGCGCCGACCTTGCTACGCATCGTCGGCCTGCCCGTTCCCGCAGCCATGACCGGACGCGATCTTTTCACGCCTAACGGAGTAGCACCATGAACCCCGAACGCTTTAACCCCAACGACGAGACGATCGCCAAAGACGCATCCACCATCGAGTCCGCCGCCGGCGGACCGATCGACATCGCGATCGTGCTGGGCAGCGGCCTTTCGAACGCTCTCGCAGCCCACGCCGACTTCACCTCGATCACCTACGATCGCCTGCTCGGGATTCCGGTCGCCCCGCTAGCCGGCCACGCCGGTGCCGCGCTGATCGGCACCATGCACGGCAAACGCGTGGTCGCCTTCGCCGGCCGCGTGCATATGTATCAAGGCTTCTCCGCAGCCCAGGTCACCGTCAACGTGCGTCTGGCGCATGCCGCCGGCGCCAAAACGCTGATCCTCACCAACGCCGCCGGCGCGCTGAACGACGCCTACGCGCCCGGCGATCTGATGTTGCTCTCGGATCACATCAATCTGACCGGAGCGAATCCCCTGACCGGCGCGCGCTTGGACAATCCGTTCACCGACATGATGCACGCCTACGATCCGACCCTACGCGGCATCGCGCGCGACGTCGCCGGCGCGGATCCGAAAGTCCGCGAAGGCGTCTACGCCGGGTTGCTCGGCCCGAGCTACGAGACACCCGCCGAAGCGCGTTACCTGCGCGGCATCGGGGCGGATGCGGTCGGCATGTCGACGGTGCTCGAGACCATTCTCGGCCGCACGTTCGGCATGAGCGTGCTCGCCTGCAGCCTGATCACCAACGTGGTCGGCGCCCCCGAGACGACCCACGCCGAAGTGATGCACGAGGCGAACTTGGCCGGCCCACGCCTCGCCGCCATCATCGACGGCACGATCGCACGCATGTAGCATCGGCTCCCGCGGGAAGGAAAGGGAGCGCGTGTGCGCTCCCTTTCTGTTGTATCTGGCGCCGCCGCTAGTCCACGGGCACCGCCACCTGTCATGCCGAGCCCGGTCTCGCTATCATATCACCGTTCTACACGATACGAGCCGCTGGGGTCGATGTTGAGGCGGCGGCCGGCGACGGTGGCGTTGCGGACGCGGTGATCCCAGAACGTGAGCACGCGGAGGATCGCCGGTTTGAGCTGGGCGAGCAGATCGCGGGCGCGTTGCGAAATCGCGATCGCGTCGCGCGCCCAGGGTGGCAGATCGCGCGGGAGCGGCGGCGTCTCGAGTTCGGCGTCCGGGCCGACCGCCGCGAGCGGATCGTGGAGAACCGGAGCGAGGTCGGCGCGCGTACTCTCGAGGTCGCGTTCAATCCGGCGTGGCACGCGCGAACTTTCGCAGTGTGCGAAGCGCCTTGGTATGCAGTTGCGAAACGCGCTGACCCGAGATCTTCCAAGTATCGCCGATATCGCGCATGCTCCGCTCGCCGTAGTAGTGAAGCGCGATCACGCGTTGCTGCCGCGGCGAGAGCGAATGGATCAAGGCGAACAGCGCCGCCCGATCGGCGCGACATGCGTGTAGTAGCGCGGGATCCGCTTCGGTATCGAGGGGCGCTTCGAGATCGTCCGGGAGCTTTCGATCGAGCGAGAGCGGCGGCATTGCGTACGCCTGCATGCGCGCATCCGCGAGGCCCGGCCGCAGTTGCTCCATCTCCGTCCGGGTCGGAAGGCGGTGCGTCTGCGAGGCGATCTCGAAGCGCTCGCGCTCGGCATCGCGTAGTTCGCGTCGAGCGCGTTCCGAGACGGGGTCCATCCGGCGAACGCCGTTGAGCATCTTCCCGAGCGCGAGCCGGCGGACGTAGTGATAGAGCGACGTGCCGCGCGTCGGATCGAAGGCATCGACGGCTCGGATCAGTCCGATGCAGCCGTCGCCGACCAGGTCCTCGTAGTCGACGCTCGGGACGAGCCGATGGATGCGCTTGGCGATCTTGCGGACCAACGGCAGAAATCCCCGGATGGTCGCTTCGCGTGCGTCGACGTCAGCGATCGCCTGCATCGAAGCAGCGCTCCAGGACGGTAGCGAAGACGGTCGAACCGACCGGGCCGAGCGACTCTTCGAACGGCTTCATCGCCGGTGCGAAGATCGCAGCTTCGAGCGCGTGCAGCACGCGCGGTTGCACGGCGCTATCCACGGCTCAAGTTGTCCGCGATGCGCAGCATCTCGTCCGCGGCTTGAACGCCCTTCGCGTTCGCCTCGTACGCACGCTGGGCGCTGAGTATCTGCATCATCGACTGGACGATCGAGACGTTCGACTTCTCGAGCATCCCAAAGCGAACGGTCGGGCCGTCGGCGCTTCCCGGCACGAGCAAATGCATCGCACCGCAGGCGCGCGTCGCGCGGAACGTCGCGCCGCCGATCGAGCGGAGTCCCTGCGGCGAAGCGAACTCCGCGAGACGAAGATGCCCGAGCATCCGCGAGCCACGCGGCGTTTGCGCACTCACTTCGCCGTGTGCGCCGACGTTGACGCTCGACGCGTCCTCGGGAACGCGAACGCCTTGCAGCTGCCAGCCCTGCGCGTTGCGAAGCGAACCGTCGGCGGCGCGGGCGAACGATCCGTCGCGCGTATAGGCACGTCCGCCGTTGCCGTCGGTGACGACCAGGAAGCCCGGCCCGTCGATCGCGAGATCGAAGGCGCCGCTGCTCCGTTCGAGCTTGCCTTGGACGAACGCGACGCTCGTACCGGTCTGCGCGGTGCCAAGCCCCGCCTCGCCGGGTGAGACCACCTCGGCGAAGGTCGGACTCGACTCTTTGAACCCCGCGACGTCGGCGTTGGCGAGGTTCTCGGCGATCGTGTCGAGATTGGTCTGTTGGGCCGTCATGCCGCTCGCGGCGGCGATCATGGCGGTGCTCATCGCAGCCGCGCCGCTTCGGCGGCATGCTGCCGCTGCTGATCGATCGCGCCCACGACCTTGCCCGCTCCCTCGAATGCGCGCTGCGCGCCGAGCACGTCGATCATCTCGGCGACGGCGTCGACCCGTCCGTTCGTGGTCCGCGCGACGACGCTCACCCCGGAGGACGTCAACGTACCGCGCGCCTCACGCCGGTGATAGTCGCCGGTCGAGAGATTCGAGAGATTCTGGGCTGCGATATCCAGTCGGGTCTGCGCGGCAGCCATCGCGCTCGACGCCCATGCCATACCATCCATATCTGCATGGTAGCGACTCGGGATGAGCGAATCGTGTCCGCATTATGACGATTTCTCGGGTGTTTTGTGCCGGCCTCGCGCTCGCCGTGGTGATGGCTTGCTCCGCCCCGCAATCGCCGCAGGCCGCGAGCGAGGCACGCGAGATCGCGCACATGCAGCCGATGCGCGAGGGCAACAACGATACCGTCGTCGGCTTCGACGTACACGGCACCCGGATGGACGTCTCGATCGACCTCAACGAATGGGAGACCATCGACGACGACGCCGATCAAGCCATCAAAGACGACGCGATGAAACGCTGGAAAGAAGCCTGGAGCGCCGAGAACCCCGGCCAGCACGCGACGCTGACGGTCCGGCTATTGGACTATCACGGGCGGCTATTCTTCACCGAGACGGGGAAGGTATAAAGCTGTTGCTCGTCCCTCGTTGCTACAAACCGGCGCGAACTTTTTCCGTGAAGGCTTCGGTGCCGAGCGTGCCGCCCAACTCTCGGGTGCGGGCGCCGTCGGCGTAGGCCCCTTCCACCGCGCGTTCTAAGCGCGTGGCGTTGGCTTCGTCTCCCAGGCTTAGGCGTAGTAGCATCGCTGCCGACAGAATCGCGGCGGTTGGATTGGCGATGCCAAGGCCCGCGATGTCGGGGGCGGAGCCGCCGATCGGTTCGAACATTCCGAACCGGCCGTACTCGGTCTTGCGGGTGCCGAGACTTGCGCTCGGGAGCGTGCCGATGCTGCCCGTGAGTATGGCGGCTTCGTCCGAGAGAATGTCGCCGAACATGTTCTCGGTGAGGATCACGTCGAAGTCGCCGGGCCTGCGCACCAACTGCATCGCGGCGTTGTCCACGAGCAGATGGTCGAGCGCGACGTCCGGATACTGGGCGGCGACTTGGATCACGATCCGGCGCCACAGGCGCGACGTCTCGAGGATGTTCTGCTTGTCGACCGAGGTGACGCGCTTGTCGCGCTTGCGCGCGAGGTCGAAGGCGACGTGCGCGATCCGTTCGATCTCCGAGGCCTTGTAGACCATCGTGTCGACTGCGCCGTCCTCGCCGTCGATCGTGCGCTGTTCCTTCGGCGTGCCGAAGTAGATGCCGCCGGTCAGTTCGCGTACGACCACCAGATCGAGGCCGCGCACCAGTTCCGGTTTGAGCGAGGAGGCGTCTTCGAGCCCTGGAAAGACGCGCACCGGGCGGACGTTCGCGTAGAGTTCGTAGTCGCCGCGCAGTTGCAAGAGTGCGTACTCCGGCCGTTCCGCGAGCGTCTTGCCGTCGTACTGCGGAAGACCGACACTCCCGAACAGGATCGCATCCGCGCCGTCGCAGAGCGCCCGGGTCTCGTCGGGGAAGGCCGCTTTCCCGAGCGCCATCGCGGCGCCGCCGACCGGCGACTCGATCGTCTCGACGTCCGGGCGCACCTGCCGTAGCAGGGCAGCCGCGGCGCGCGTGATTTCAGGCCCGATGCCGTCGCCGGGCAGGACCGCTACGGTTGGCACGCGTCTAGTAAACGGTGATGCGCTGAGTGTCGCCGGAGGGCGTCTCGTCGGGGGACGTCTCGAGCGCGAGTTCCGGGGTCGCGTCTTCGGAGGTGATCAGGGTGGGTTGAACGGCCGGCGCGCTCTTGGCGAGCGTATCGGTCGCGAGGCCCGGAAGGGTCGCTTTTTCGAGCAATGCCATGTGGGTCATCAGGAGCGAGCGGAACTCGCTCTTGGCCTTCTCGCAGGCCTCGATCGCGCGTTGGTGCTCGCGACGGACTTCGCCGATCGATTCGTTGTGGTGCGCGACTTCTTTGTCTGCGGCGACGCGCGCCTGTTCGCGGATCAGATCCGCTTCCTTGTGCGCCGAGGCCTTGGTCTCATCGGCGGTGCGCTGCGCGAGGATCAGCGTGTTCTGGAGCGACTCTTCCATCGCTTTGAAGTGACTGATGCGCTCTTTGAGATCGGCGATCTCGGCTTGAAGCGCGGCGCGCTGATGCGCGTCGTCCTCGAGCTGCTCGATCACGTCGTCCAGGAACTGATCGACGTCGGTCCGATCGTAGCCCTGCAGAGCCTTCTTGAACGTCTTGTGCTGGATGTCGACGGGCGTGATCTTCTGCATGCTGATCTGCTACCTTATCTGTTAGCCATGAAATCGAGAGTGCCGTCGGCGGCCATCGCGTCGCGCAGGCCGGCCGCATTGACCCCGACGCCGGACGGAACGACCAAGTAGATCGCTTCGGCGAGTTTCTGGATCTTGCCGTCGAGCGTGTACGCCACGCCCGAGGTGAAGTCGACGACCCGCTGCAGCAGCGTGCGATCCGCGTTCTGCAGGTTGATGATCACGACCTGACGCGAACGGAGCGCGTCGGCGATCTCGACGACGTCCGCGAACGACCGCGGCGCGTAGACGCTGACTTCGGTTCCCGAGCGACGCGCGTTCGAGGCTTGACTGAGCGGCACGACGCGTCCGTTGGACGCCGGCGCTTCGTCTTCGTAGTATTCGTCGTCTTCTTCGCGCATCGAGAAGAACGTACCGAGCTTTCTGAACATTCCCATTGGAGATCTCTCTCCTTTCAGCGAGGGCGACCTATCCGGTTCGGGGACCGAAGAGCGCCGTCCCGATGCGGAGCATCGTCGAGCCCGCGCGCACCGCCTCGCGCCAATCGCCCGACATGCCGATCGAGAACGTACTTCCACCTACCAGGGCAAACGTCTTGGCTGCGAGCGCAAATGCCCTGGATATTTCGGCCCGGTCCTGGGTGATCGGCCCGATCGCCATGACCCCGTCGAGGCGAAGGGAAGCGTGCGCTCGGATCGCCTCGGCCAGCCGCTCGGCCTGGTCGACGGAGGCGCCGAAGCGGTCGGCCGGCGAGATGTTGAGCTGGAGCAGCACGTCCAGGCGTTTGCCCAGGCCGTCGGCAGCCTTGGCCAGGGCGACCGCGGCCTCGGGCCGGTCGACGCTCTGGACCACGTCGAAGGCCTGCACGATCGCCTTGGCCTTGTTCGTCTGGAGATGCCCGATGAAATGGGTCCGGACGGGCGGGAGCGCGACGAACTTGGCGCTCGCCTCTTGGAGATAGTTCTCGCCGATCTCGGTGATGCCGGCCGCGATCGCTTCCGCGACCCGCTCGACCGGCTGCTTCTTGGTGACCGCCAGCAGGTGCACGTCCTGCGTGCGGCCGCACGCCGCGAGTTCTTCGGCCAGCTCGACGCGGACGCGCGCGAGCCGCTCCGCGACGGTCACTCCGCCGGCGGTTCTTCGATGGGCGCTGCGATCGCGACGGGAATCGGCGCGATGTCGGTGTGGACGCCTTTGCGGACGCAGATGACGATCATGATAATGCCGATCGCGATCATCGGGAGCGCGTAGAGCTGACCGCCGGTGATGAAACCGATGTGGAAGTCGGCCTGTCGAAACGCTTCGGCGATCGAGCGCGTGATGCCGTAGAGCGTGAACCACGTCCACGCGACCACACCGTCGGCCGGCTTGCGTTTGTAGAGCAAGTAGACGATCGGAAGCACCGCGATGTCCATCAGCGCTTCGTAGATCTGGGCCGGATGGCGATAGCCGGTCGCATTCGGGAACGCTATGCACCACTTGTATACTGGCACGCAGATATCGCCCCAGAGTTCATCGTTGATGAAATTGACGACTCGCGTGAGCGCGATACCGATCGGCAGTAAGATGACAATTTCGTCGCCGAGCACCGAGAACGTGAGCCCGGGATGTTTCCGAATGAACAGCGTAACTGCCACGATAACGCCGATCAAACCGCCGTGAAATGCCATTCCGCCCTGCCAAACCGCAATGACGTTGATGAGATTTCCGAAACTGCCGAAGTAGCTGTGGAAGTTGGCGGCGACGTTGATCGGGCTGGTTGGATCCGCCGGGTTAACGTGCTTGCTGAGGATGTCGTTCAAGACAAAGAAGAACCGCCCACCGACGAGCACACCGACCAATGAATAGAACAGGAAATCCTGGATCTGGTCAGCCGTCAGACCGAGGCGCTTCCGCCCTTCCGGGCGAGCCATCCACAGGCCGACTGCGACAAAACCAACAAGGTACGAGATGCCGTACCAATGGATTCCCCACTGGCCGATGTGAATGGCCACAGGGTCGATATGCGGATACGTAAACCAGGTTTCCATGGTCCTCTTTGCAAGGCATGAGGCGCGGCTCTCCCTAATCAAGCGCGGTGGATACCACGCATACTACGGTCTGGGTCGCGTTCCTCGCGGGCCTCGTTTCATTCGTGTCTCCCTGCGTCCTTCCGCTCGTTCCGGCCTATCTCTCGTTTCTGACGGGTTCAAGCCTCGAAGAACTCCAGGCCAATGCGACCGCCTCGATGCGCGCGCGGGCCGTTTCCCACGCGCTCGCCTTCATCGCCGGTTTCAGCGCGGTCTTCATCGCCCTCGGCCTGACCGCCAGCGCCCTCGGGGCGGTTCTCCACCAGAACCAGATCCTGATCGCTCAGATCGGCGGGTGCGTCGTCGTGGTGCTCGGTCTGCAGATGATGGGCATGCTGCGGATCCCGTTCTTGATGATGGATACGCGCATCCACGCCCAGCACGCCAAGCAGAACTACTGGACGTCGGCGATCGTCGGCGTGGCGTTCGCGGCCGGTTGGTCGCCCTGCATCGGTCCGATCCTCTCCGGCATCCTCTTGCTCGCCTCGCAACAGCACACCGGCCAGGCCGCGCTCTTGCTCGCGTTCTACTCGCTCGGCCTTGCGGTGCCGTTCTTCCTGACGGCGCTCGCGATCGGCGCGGTGCTGCCGGTGCTCAATCGCATCAAGCGGTTCTTGCCGGCGATCGAGTTCGTCTCCGGTCTCTTCTTGGTCGTCGTCGGGCTGGTGCTCGTGACGCACTCGTTCTCACTCGTGGCTGGGTGGTTCACCCAGTTCCTCCCACCGTGGTTCACAAATTTTGTTCAATCGAAAGTCTGACACCGCGACCATCGCCATGGTCGCCGCCATCGTCATCGCTCTCGACCAATGGTCGAAGCAATGGGTCGTGGCGCATCTCCAGCCCGGTGAACCGGCGACGGTCCGATTCCTCGGCATCAGCCTAGCCTCGTTCCTGCGCTGGACGTACGAGCAGAACACGCACGGTGCGTTCGGCTTCTTCGGGAGCAACATGGTGTTGCTGATCGCGATGGCCGTGCTCGTGCTGGTGATCTTCTGGTTCTCGTTCAGGGAGAGCGCGCATAAATCGCTCGTCGTCCGGATCGCCTTCGGCATGATCGTCGGCGGTGCGATCGGCAACATCGTCGATCGTCTGCACTACAAGTTCGTGGTCGACTTCATCGACTTCTTCCGCATCTGGCCGAACATCTTCAACGTCGCCGACGCCTGCATCACGAGCGGCGTCATCCTGCTGATCCTCTCAAGCCTTGTCACACGTCGTCGGGCCTGACGAGGCGGGCAAGCGCGCCGACGTCGCCGTCGCGCGTTTGACCGGCATGGCACGCGCGTTGGTCGCCGAAGCGGTCCGGCTCGGGAAGGTTCGCGTCAACGGCGAGCCGGTCAAGGCGAGCCATCCGCTCGTCGAAGGCGACACGCTCGACTACGAAGTCACGCCGCGCACCGCGCTCTCGGTCGAGCCCGAAGAGATCGACCTCGATATCGTCTACGAAGACGCCGATCTGCTGGTCGTCAACAAGGCCGCCGGCATGGTCTCGCATCCCGCGCACGGTTCGACGAGCGGCACGCTGGTGAACGCCTTGCTGGCGCACACCGGCGTTCTGCCGGGCGAAGAGATGCGCGCGGGACTCGTGCATCGCCTCGATCGCGATACGTCCGGCCTGCTGGTCGTCGCGAAGAACGACGAATCGCTCTCGCTGCTCGGCATCGCGATGAAAAACCGTGAGATCAAGCGCGAATATCTCGGCCTGGTCCACGGCACGCCCGATCACGTCCGCGGCCGGCTCGACGGCCCGATCGCGCGCGACCCGCAGAACCGCCTGAAATATACGATCGTCGCGGGCGGCAAGCACGCCGTCACCCACTACGAAGTGCGCGAGGTCATGCCCAAGCACGCCGAACTGCTCTTCCGTCTCGAGACGGGTCGCACGCACCAGATCCGCGTGCACATGGCCGCGCTCGGGCATCCGATCGTGAACGATCCGGTCTATGGCCACGACGAGCACCGCTTCGTTCTGGCCGGTCAGGCGCTCCACGCATGGAAGCTGGAGTTCCGGCATCCGCGCACCCAAGCCGAGATGTTCTTCGAGCAGGATCCGCCCGAAGAGTACCTGGTCGCCCGCGAGTTGCTCCGCAAAAAAGAAGAATGAAGTTCGATCTGCTCGCGCGCGACGGCAGCGCGCGCCGCGGGCGCCTGCAGTTGACGCACGGCGTCGTCGAAACGCCCACGTTCATGCCGGTCGGCACGGCCGCCACCGTCAAGGGTCTGACGCCCGAAGAAGTCCGCGAAGCCCACAGCCAGATCTTGCTCTCGAACACGTATCACCTGTGGCTCCGGCCCGGGCGCGAGACGATCGAACTCGCCGGCGGCCTGCACAAGTTCATGAACTGGGACGGTCCGATCCTCACGGACTCGGGCGGTTTCCAGGTCTTCAGTCTGCAGGAGCGCCGCAAGCTCGACCAAGACGGCGTCACGTTCAAGTCGCATCTGGACGGCAGCATGCACCGGTTCACGCCCGAGACCGTGATCGCGTTCGAAGAAGCCCTCGGCGTCGACATCGCGATGGTGCTCGACGTGTGCGTGAAGCTGCCCGCGACGCAAGCCGAGTTGGAAGAGTCGGTCCGCCTGACGACCGCCTGGGCGAAACGCGCCGCCGCCGCGCGGGCGAAGCCGGAAGCGACAGCCGTCTTCGCGATCATGCAAGGCGGCCTGGACGAACGCTTGCGCGAGCGTAGCGCGCGGGAGCTGGTCGAACTGGATTTTCCCGGCTACGCGATCGGCGGCCTCTCGGTCGGCGAGACGCGCGAAGAGATGTACCACGCCGCGCGTTTCTCGGCCGCACTGCTCCCCGAGAACAAGCCGCGCTATCTGATGGGCGTCGGCACGGTCAAGGATATCGTGATGGCGGTCGAGTGCGGCATCGACATGTTCGACTGCGTCTACCCGACCCGCTGCGGCCGCAACGGCCGCGCGATGACCCGCGCCGGCGAGTTCCACATCAAGAACGCCACGTACACGCGCGACTTCACGCCGCTCGATCCGACCTGCGACTGCTACGTCTGCACCAAGTACACCCGTGCCTACCTCTCGCATCTCTTCCGTAGCAACGAGATGCTCGGCCCGCGTCTGCTCTCGTATCACAACGTCTACATCCTGAACGACCTGATGCGCGAAGCCCGTGCCGCGATCGAGCAAGGAACATGGGCCGCTTTCAGAGATCGGATTCTCGGCTAAAATTCAGGCGCGTCTCCGAGTCCGATCCGCCCGTTGAGCAGCGACGAGGAGGACCCCCTCGGCTCCGCTTTGCTCTAGTAGTATAGCGGAACCGCTACGGCGAACAACGCACCCGGTGCGCAGCCTGCTCCTCGCCTTCGCGATCGTGACATCGAGCACACTTTCAGGATGCGTGCATCTTCTCTTCGACGACATCAGCTCCGAAAGTATTCAAGGCCCGCTGTGCGTCCCGCGCTGCAACTCTACATACGCCGAGTTCCGACCGGACGGAACGCTCCAGTACGGCTCCCAGCTCACGCGTTACAAGGGCGGAAGCGACATCTTCGCGCGATTGCCCTTGAACGCCGTCATCGGCCTGTCCGAGCGACCACGGCGAGTGGACCCGAGGAGCATCAGTATCGACGTGGGCTACCGCGGTCGCCCCGGAGTCTTCGCCTCAATTCCCGCCGATGCGACGCATGATGACGCCGCAATGGCGGCGGTGAGAGCATGGGCGATCGAAGCGAGCACGACCGCGCGCGAAATCGCGATAGGAGGCCGGATCCGCGCCCTGCGTAGCGCGATCGTCGAGGGGGCCCGATTCGGGGGCGTGAAGCTCCGCGTCTTTGCTTGCGCCTCGCCGTGTCTTTCGTACGAGGTGAACTTCCAGCCAAACGGCATCGCGCGCTTCACCGAGTATGTACGGTTCGCGAAATTTAGGAAGAGACTCGCGGCGAACGCGACGGCGAGAATCTCTGTTACGAGGGTACGCGCGGCCCTGGCGACGGCGACGGCGCAGGAGATGGAGCCGCTCTACGATTGCTGCAGCCGGCAGGGCCTGCACGCGGAGGTCAAGATCACGGCGGGTCGCGCGACGTACACGACCTATGGCGGCAATGTGAATGGATGGGGACCGGAGCTCGGTGCTACGGTCGCGCATCTGAACGAACTGATGCTTGCGGCGCATTGGACGCCGGCTTTGCCGTTGCGGTAGCTCTCGTCCGTCCGGGGGCGATGCCCCGGATGCTATGCCGGTGGCGCTACGACGCTTGCGCAATCCGAACAGATCTCCGGGTGCGACGGGGTCGTGCCCAGCTCGCGGAACTTCCAGCAGCGTTTGCATTTGGCGCCGCCGGCGGCGCCGATCGCGAACGCGCCGATGCCGTCGGCGTCGCCGTCGTCGGATTCACCGAGCGAGACTTCCGAAACGACGAGTGCTTCGCGGAGGCCGTCGCCGAGGGCGGCGAGTTCTTCCGCTACTGCCGGGAGTGCGGTCAGACCGACGCGGGCTTCGAAGTCGCGCGGATCGGTGCTGGCGGCGATGCGACCGCGGAGTGCGCGCAGGCGGTCCCAACGGCGGACGGCCTCGCCGGTCTCGCGACCGTGGTCGACCGAGAGCGGGAGGTCGAAGACGCTCAGTTCGTCGCCGCGGAGATCTTCCGAGAGCGACTGCCAGGCCTCTTCAGCCGTGAACGACAGCACCGGGGCGACGACCGCGAGCAGTCGTCGCAAGATGTAGCGCAGCGCGGACTGCGCGCTCCGGCGGCGCGGGTCGTTGGGGGCGCGCGAGTAGAGCGGGTCCTTGAGCGCGTCGAGATAGAGGCTCGACATCGAGCGGTCGAACTCCACGATGCGCAGATACGCATCGTGCACGCCGAACGCGTGATAGTCGGCGACCGCCGCATCTGCGAACGCATCGGTCACGTCGCAGGCGAGCGCGTCGAGCGGTTCGAGCTGCTCGCGCGGCACGATATCCGCGGTCGTGAAGTCGTAGAGATTCGAGAGCATGAAGCGGATGCGGTTACGGACGTTGCGGTACACGTTGCCGACCTGCTCCACGACCTTCGGGCCGAAGCGCACGTCGTCGATGAACTCGACCGAGGCCGCCCACAAGCGGAGCACGTCGGCGCCCCACTTCTCCATCGCGTCCTTGGCATCGATACCGGTCCCCTTGGACTTGGACATCGTGCGGCCTTGCTCGTCGTTGACCCAGCCGTTCTTCAAGACGTGCTTGTACGGCGCGGCGCCCTTGACGGCGACCGCAGTGAGCAACGAGCTGCGGAACCAGCCGCGATATTGATCGCCGCCTTCGAGCACGAGGTCCGATGGCCACGGAAGATCCGGCTTACCGAGCACGACGAAATGGGTGACCCCCGACTCGAACCAGATGTCGACGATGTTCTTCTCTTTTTCGAACTCGGTCGACGCGCACTTCGGGCAGACCGTGCCGGCCGGTGCGAACGTCTCGACCGGATCGCTCCACCACGTGCCGGCGCCGGCTTCGCGGAAGCGCGCGGCCGCACGTCGGGCGACGGCGGGATCCAGGAACGACTCGTTGCAGGCCTTGCAGATGAGTGCCGGGATCGGCGTACCCCAGGTTCGCTGACGCGAGACGCACCACTCGGGATGGGTTTCGATCATCTGCGATTGGCGGTTCTGCCCCCACTCCGGCGTGTAGGCGACCTCGGCGATCGCGTCGAGCGCCTTCTGCCGCAGATGGTTCATGTCGAGCGCGATGAACCACTGCGCGGTCGCCCGGAAGATCACCGGGTTGTGGCAACGCCAGCAGTGCGGATACGAGTGTTCGTACTCGTGCATCCGCCACAGCGCGCCGCTCGCACGCAGATCTTCGACGATCTGCTTGTTGGCCTTCCAGATGTGCATGCCGGCATACGGACCGGCCTCCGCCGTGAAGATGCCGCGCGCGTCGACCGGATTGAGGATCGGCAGACCGTACTTGACGCCCGTGTCGAAGTCGTCCGCGCCGTGGCCCGGAGCCGTGTGGACTGCGCCCGTGCCGGTCTCGAGTTCGACGTAGTCGGCGAGCACGATCAGCGAGTCGCGGTCGAGGAACGGATGGCGTACCGAGAGACCGTCGAGTTGTGCGCCGGTCGCGGTGCCGATTTTCTCGGCGGATTCGATTGCGTCGCCGAGCGCTTTGGGTGCGAGGGCGGTCGCGAGCACGAGCAGTTCGTCGCCGACGCGATAGAGGCCGTACTCGGCGTCGGCGCGGAGGGCGATCGCGACGTTTGCGGGGAGGGTCCAGGGGGTGGTGGTCCAGATGAGGACGCTGAGCGGTTGTGCGTCCCTCGACTTCGCTTCGCTACGCTCGGGATGACATGGAGAGCCATCCTCGCGCGCAAACTTCGAGAGAAGTTCGGCGGCTTGTTCGTCGCCGGCTTCGAAACGGACGTAGACGCTCGGGCTAGTCTTCGGTTCGTATTCGATCTCGGCTTCGGCGAGGGCGGTCTCGTCGTGGATGCACCAGAGCGTCGAACGGAGGCCGCGGTAGAGCTGCTCCTTTTCGGCGAGGGTTGCAAGCGTCTCGACGATGGTCGCTTCGAACTCGGGTGCGATCGTCATGTACGGATGCTGCCAGTCGCCGAAGTTGCCCATGCGGACGCGGGTGGCGCGTTGACGGTCGAGCCAGTAGAGCGCGCGCTCCTTGCATTTTTCGCGCAGTTCGAGCGGATCGATCGCGTGGAAATCTTTGATGCCGAGATGCTTGAGCGTCTCGAGTTCGATCGGCAGACCGTGCATGTCCCAACCCGGCACGAACGGCGTCTGCTTGCCGTCGAGCAGGGCGATCTTCACGAACACGTCTTTGAGGACCATGTTCAGGAAGTGCCCCATGTGCAGCTCGCCGTTGGCGTACGGCGGGCCGTCGTGGAGGATCCAATGCGGGTTGCCGTCGGCCTTGTTGCGATCCAGGCGGCGTTGGAAGGTGCCGCGCTCGCTCCACCACGCGACCCGGTCGGGCTCGCGCTTGGGAAGGTCGGCGCGCATCGGGAACTCGGTCTGCGGCAGGTTCAAGGTCGCGCGGTAGTCGCGCTCGTTCTCGCTCATGATCCTTGCATCAGTTCGCCGAGCACATCGAAATTACGTGCGGCCGAGGCGCGAATCGCTTCGCCGCGCTCCCGGATGTGCGCCGAGAGCACGTCGCGCTGCGTCACCAGGCGGTCGATCAGCATGTCGAGGCTCTCCGCGCCCGGTGCCGGCTTGCCGGGCACCCAGAGCGGTCCGAGCGGATACTCCAGGTCGTCGCAGAGCGATTGGACCTTCGGGTCGTACGGGATCGGCGCGAACGGCACGTCGTAACGGGCGGCCAGGATCAGCGCGTGCAGGCGCATCCCGACGACTACGTGCGCGCCGCGCAGGATCGCGGCCGCGCGCGGAAGCGGACACTCGGGAAGCAAGAGCGGCCGGCTCTTGCAGAGGCGGATCACGGTCGTCGAGACCTCCGCATCGGTCGTACCGCCGAGCGGCAAGAAGGCCGAGCTGATGCCGTGCTCGTCGGCCAGGCGATCGACCGCGCGCGCGAGCGTTGCGAGGCCGTCCTTGAGCGACGAGACCTTGCGCACGGAAAAGATCGCGTACGGACGGCTCTCCGGCCCGAGGCCCTCTTCGCGCAGATCCGCGTCGTCGTCGGGCGCATCGTAGAGAAAGACCGGGTCGGCCGTCTGTTCGACGCGGACCGAGGGTAGCACGGACTCGAGCAACTCCTTGGATCGTGCGTCGCGCACGGTCGCGCGCGTGACCCCCTTACAGCCTTCGCGAACCAGGAAGCGGCCGAACACGTCGAGCGGCCCGATCGATTGCGCGAAGATCATCGCTTTGCGTTTGGCCTTCACCGTCTGGTGGATGATCCCGACGTAGTACAGCAGGCTCTTGAGGCTGGTCGCGTTCTGCAACAAGCCGCCACCGCCGGAGAGCACGATATCGGCACGAGCGATCGCCGCGCGCACATCGCGCGCGTTCCAGCGCGGCGTCGCTTCTACGTGCAGGCGCAAGCGGGTACCCTCGGGATCGGCCGAGAGCACGTCGATCTCCGCGTGCGGAAAGCGCGCCCGGATCTGCGCGACGATCACGTCGAGCAACGCCTCGTCGCCGAGGTTGCCGAACCCGTAGTAGCCCGAGAGCAGTACGCGCACGTCTACGCCGCGCGAAGCGCGAGACGACGGACGATCGCGCGATAGATCAGGATCAGGATGATGCCGATGATCGCACCGACCCAGAGGCCGTTGAAGATGCGCAGCAGCGAGACCGCAAGCGACGTGTGCAGATGCGAGAACGTGTCGATGATATCGCCGATGCCGACGCCCGCGCCGAGCGCGAGCAGCCAACCGACCGCGCGACGATGGGTAACGAGCAAGGCGGGCGCGAGCATCAGCATCGGCACGCCGAACAGGAACAGCTTGAAGCGCGGCCGGACGTTCAGGATCGCGGTCAGGCCGTGACGGAGCGAGAGTTCGAAGGCCGAGGGCGCGATGTCGCTCGTATTCCCGCTGCGCATGATCAGCAACGCCCCGGCCGCGCCGACGATCGCCAGGATCAACAGGTGATATGCGCGCACCGGCATACCGAAGATCTCGACCGGCCTCTCTTCCGTGCCGAAGCGGCCGCTAAAGAGATAGAGCGCGAGCGCGATCAGCGGCGGGAGTACGAGCACCAGCTTCACGCCGCGAAAGCGTTCGATCTCTTCCATCGCAAGCGGGAAGCTCAT
>JBBRTL010000031.1:0-16797 GCA_038244445.1 Vulcanimicrobiales bacterium | reverse complement strand
GACTCGCAGACGCCGTTCTATTTCTTGCTCTTCAGCACAGCGCTCGCGCTCGTGCTGGTCCCGATGCTGATCCGCGGCTGGTTCGGCCTGCCGGCGCTCGGCATCGGCGGCGCTGCGATCGGGAACATGTCGGCCCAGGCGATCGCCTTTGCGGCGCTCCTGATCTATCTGCGTTCGGGCGATCACGCCCTCAAATTCGATCTCGAAATGGCGCGCGACATGCTGGTCGACGGCAAGCTGCTCTTCCAGGTCCTGCGGATCGGGGTGCCGACCACGATACAGATCATGAGCGTCGGCTTGGCCGAAGCGGTCCTGGTCTCGTTCGTCAATCGGTACGGTGCGACCGCAGCGGCCGCCTACGGCGCGGTCAACCAGATCGTCGGATACGTGCAGTTCCCGGCCATGTCGGTCGGGATCGCCGCCTCGATCTTCGGCGCACAGTGCATCGGCGCGAAGCGCGAAGATCTGCTCAATGCAGTGGTGCGGTCGAGCGTGCTCCTCAACTATGCCGTCGGCGGCGTGCTGATCGCGCTCTGCTACCTCTTCTCGACGCAGATCCTGGGCTGGTTCATCACCGACGCGCACACGGTCGCAATCGCGCACACGTTGCTGATGATCACGCTCTGGTCGTATCTGCTCTTCGGAAACTCGGCCGCACTCAGCGGTCTGATGCGCGGTAGCGGGACCGTTCTCTGGCCGACCCTCAACGGGATCTTCGCGATCCTCTGCGTCGAAGTCCCGACTGCCTGGCTGCTGATGCGGCACTTCGGATTGGATGGCATCTGGATGGGTTATCCGGTCTCGTTCGTGGTCGTCCTATTGCTACAGTACAATTACTACGAACGCTTCTGGAAACCGCGCATCCACGCGCGCCTGATCGCTCCGCTGACCGCGCCCGCGGGCGGCGCTGCGCCCGCTTCGCTACGCTCGGGATGACAAGCTTGGCGCTCGGTATGCGTGCCCGCCGAGGTTATTCGCGCTTTTTCGCCTTTGGCGTGACGCAGGTGCCGCTCGCGCGGCAGACGACGATCGGCGGCTCGCAGACGTCGGCGGCGCTTTCGTTGATGTCGGTCCGAGCGGCGATCACCTTGCGGGCTTCGAAGGCCATCGCGCGCGAGGTGTTACCGACCTTGGTGATGCGACCTTCGGCTTCGATGTAGTCGCCGGCGTAGACCGGCGCGAGGAACTCGACCGCATCGTACGCGACGAACAAACCCTCGTCGCCGTCCAGGCGGATCAGCAGTTCGGTCGCGACGTCGCCGAAGAGCGCGAGCATGCGCGCGCCGTCGACCAGGTTGCCGCCGTAGTGCGCGTCGTGCGCGCTCATGCGCAGGCGGAGAACTACGCTGCGTTCGTCTTCGCTTGTTGCCACAGGTCCTCGAGTTCGTCGAGCGGGAGGTCGTTGAGGGTCTTGCCGGTCTCGGCCGCGCGGCGTTCCATGAAGGCGAAGCGCCGATGGAACTTCTCGTTCGCTTCGCGGACGGCGCCTTCCGCGTCGATCCCGAGCGCGCGCGAGAGATTCACCAGGGTGAAGAAGACGTCGCCCAGCTCTTCGCGCACGTGCGCGTCGCCCTGTTTTTCGCGGCGGGCCTCGGCGAGTTCCGTCAGTTCCTCGTGGAGTTTATCGAGCACGCCCCCGATGTTCGGCCAATCGAAGCCGACCCGGGCGGCCTTCTCTTGCATGCGCTGACCACGTTGGAGCGCGCCCAGGTGCTTCGGAATGCCGTCCAGGCGCGAGGCCCGTTGCTGGCCGGCTTTTTCGGTCGCCTTGAGCTGCTCCCAACTCTTCCATTGGGCGTCGACGTCCGCGATCACGGCGTCGGCGAAGACGTGCGGATGCCGGCGGATCATCTTGTTCGAGAGCGCGTCGATCACGTCGGCAACGGTGAACGCCCCGGTCTCGGTGCCGATCTGCGCGTGGAACACGATCTGCAGCAACAGGTCGCCGAGTTCGTCGCAGAGTGCGGCTGCGTCGTTCTGCTCGATCGCTTCGACCACTTCGTAGGTCTCTTCGATCAGATACGGCACGAGTGAGGGATGGGTCTGTTCGCGATCCCACGGACAGCCCGAACGCAGGCGCGCCATGATCTCGACCAGATCGTCGAACGAGTGATGACTCGAACCTGGGGGGAGTGGAACGAGCGGTAGGTTCATCGCGGCGGAGAGCGTCGCGTGTGGGACGCCCGGCACCAGTTCGACCTTCGCATCGCGCGCTTCGAGCGCGCGCAACAGCGGCGGAAGACCGGGGAAATCCGAGAGCGGATTGCCGAGCACGCCGATCGCGGTCGCGCGTGCATCGAGTTGGTCCGCGAAGCCCGCGACTTCGTCGATCGCACCGCGCACGATCAGGGCCGCGCGGTCGCCGCCGATCCGTTCGGTGCGGACGCCCTGCGCTTCCAAGAACGTCGCGAGATCGGCGGGCACAGCGAGCAGCAGCACGCGTTCGGCTGCGCGCAGCGCGTCCAGACTCCCGAGCGTCAGCAAGCCGGGGGCACCGGGCCCGAGTCCCACGATCCGCACCATCACCGGCGTCCTTCGAGACGCGCGTACTGCGCTCCTCAGGATGACACGAGCGGAACAAAAAAAGCCCCGGCGCGATGCGCCGGGGCTTTGCTCTGCGAGAGCGGGATTTAGGGGGTAGCCGGCGTCGAGGTGGCGGCGGTCGAAGCGGCCGGCGCCGGGGTGGCGGCGGTCGTGGCGGCCGGTGCGACGGCCGGGGGCGGCGTTGGGAACAGGCCGGCGAAGCGCGGATCGTTGATCACGATGTTCGCCTTCGTCGTGAGGCTCGTCATGAACGGCTGGATCTGCGGCTGTTCCTGTTGTGCGCGCAGAAGATCGGCGATCTTGTCGTGCGCGCTTGCGAGCGTCGCCTTCTCGCCGAACTGTTTCTCCTCGACCTGGATGATGTGGTAGCCGAAGGGCGACTTCACCGGTGCGCTGATCGCGTTGACGCGCGCGCTGAATGCGACCTTTTCGAATGCGGGGACCATCTGGCCGCGGCGGAAGAATCCGAGTTCGCCGCCCTTATCCTTGCTGCCGGGATCGGTCGAGTACTGCTTGGCTAGGTCTTCGAACTTCGCGCCGCCTTTGAGCGCCGCTTCGACCTTTTGCGCGGTCGCGAGGTCGGGAACCAGGATGTGACGCGCGCGGACCTGGTCCGGCTTGTCGAACGCGGCGTGGTTCTTGTCGAAGTACGCCTTGATCTGCGCGTCGTCGATCTTGATGTCTTTACCGACGGCCTTGTCGACCAGGATCTGCTGGCGTAGCAGGTTCGAGACGTCGGCCTCGGTGAGACCGCGCTGCTTCAGCATGTCGTCCCACGAGCCGTTCGGGAAGTTAGCCTTGATCTCGGTCTCTTTCGCCGCGATCTCCGCGTCGGTGACCGTGATGTTGTTCGCCTTGGCGTATTGGTTGAGGAGCGCTTCCTGCACCATCTGCTGGAGCGTGCTCTTCGCGGCTTGTCCGCCTTCGAGCTTGGCGTCGAAGTCGCTCTTGGAGATCGCCTGTCCGTTGACGGTCGCGATCGCGCCGCCCGAACAGGCAACGAGCGATGCGCTCAGGGCGAGGGTGGTGATGGCCGCGAGTACGCGGTGAAGTTTCGGCATGTCCGCTCCACGAAAAAAGGAGTGATGGCTAAGGAAACGCGGGTCGAAAATCGACGCCGCGACCGCGCTACGTTAGGTAATCGAGACGGGCGGTCCTGTTTGGACGGTCCGGCGCCGGACGGGCAACCAAACGACCGTCTCCATCCCCGGCTCGCACCGGACCACCCGGACGTGCTCGGCCAAGGTCCGGATGATGAACAGGCCGCGGCCGCTCTCGGCTAGAGGCTCGGGCGCCTCGACCGTGCGCCAGTCGAAGCCGGGGCCGTTGTCTCGGACCCGCAGGACCGCGATGCCGGCGTGCCATTCGAGGGCGATCCGGATCGGGCCGGGGGCGTGGCGGACCACGTTTGCGACCAGCTCGCCGAAGACGAGCGCGGCCGCATCGAGGTCGGAGTCGTCGGTGGCGCGCGCCTGAAGGTGGGCGATCAGATCGCTGCGGACGTCGTAGGCACCGTGCGCGTCGCGCGACTCGTATCTCCAATGCATGTCTGCACGTGAGTGGTTGGCGCCGAACGGCCGTGAGCCTTCCGGCTACATCGCTTCGAGCAGATCGCGCAGCAGCGGCATCCAGCCCGTTTCGGGTCGCTCGCCTGCTTGCAACGGCGGCAGATCCACCAAGATCTTTCCCTCGGCGAAACGGAAACGGTTCTTCGTCAGCGATTGGACCCGCGGAATCGCGGACGGATCGAGTTCGAAGGCGGTGCCGACGCCGAGCGTGAGCCGCTTCTCGTCGACGATGACCCGGGTCACATTCTTGTGCAATGCGATCGCGCGCAGTTTCGTCAACTCGACCAGATTGTGGAGCGGTCGCGGGAACGCGCCGAACCGGTCCCGGACGCCCTCGGCGATGTTCTCGACTTCGTCCTGCAGGCGGGCCTTCGCGAGTTGCTGGTAGACGGCGATCTTCTGCGAGACCTGCGGGATATAGTCGTTCGGGATGAACGCGTCGATCTTGACGTCGATGACGGCTTCGCGCTTCTCTTCGAGCGAGGTGCCCATGCCCTTGCGCTCCGCGATCGCTTCGGCGAGCAGTTGGCAGTACGTATCGAAACCGACCGAGGCGATGAAGCCGGACTGCGCCGCTCCGAGCAGGTTGCCGGCGCCGCGAATCTCCATGTCGCGCATCGCGATCTGCAGGCCGGAACCCAGATGGGTGAACTCGCGGATCGCCTCGAGGCGCGCCTTCGCGTCTTCGCTGAGCGCCTTGTGCGCCGCGTAGAGCAGATAGCAGTACGCTTGATGGTTCGAGCGGCCGACGCGTCCGCGGAGTTGGTAGAGTTGCGCGAGCCCGAACTTATCGGCGTCGTGGACGATCATCGTGTTCACGTTCGGGATATCCAATCCGTTCTCGATGATCGTGGTCGCGACCAGAACGTCCAACTCGCCCGCGATGAAGGCCTGCATGACCGGCTCGAGTTCGTTCTCGTGCATCTGGCCGTGACCGACCGCGATGCGCGCACGCGGCGCGAGCTTCTGCAATGCGTTCTTGACGGCGTAGATCGATTCGATCCGGTTGTGCAGATAGTAGACCTGACCGCCGCGATCCAGCTCCGAGGCGATCGCGCGCGCGACGATGCCGTCGCTGGCCGGTACGACCACGGTCTTGACCGACATGCGGTTCTTGGGTGCGGTCTGGATCAGCGAGAGATCGCGCACCCCGACCAGCGACATGTGCAGCGTGCGCGGGATCGGCGTGGCCGAGAGCGTCAGCACGTCGACGCTGGTGCGATACTCCTTGAGCCGCTCTTTGTGCATCACGCCGAAGCGCTGTTCTTCGTCGATCACGATCAAACCGAGGTCCGCGAACGCGACGTCTTTCTGTAAGAGCCGGTGGGTGCCGATCACGATGTCGACCTTGCCCTCGGCCAGATCCCGGAGCGTCTCTTTCTGTTTGGGTTTGGGGGTGAAGCGCGAAAGCTCTTCGACCCGGATCGGGAAGCCCGCGAAGCGCGCGGCGAAGCTATGGTAGTGTTGATCGGCGAGCAGCGTGGTCGGCACCAACACCGCGACCTGCTTCTTGTCCGCGATCGCTTTGAACGCGGCCCGGATCGCGACCTCGGTCTTGCCGTAGCCGACATCGCCGCAGACCAGCCGATCCATCGGCTGCGGGCGTTCCATATCCGCTTTGGTCTCGGCGATCGCCTTGGCTTGATCGACGGTCGGTTCGTACGGGAAGGCCTCTTCGAGTTCGCCCTGCCAGGGCGTGTCGGGCGGATAGGCATGGCCGCGCGCGAGTTCGCGATCGGCATAGAGCGCGACCAGACCGTCGGCGATCTTGGCGAGCGATTCGGAGACGCGCGATTTGGATCGGACCCAATCCGCGCCGCCCATCTTCGAGAGACGCGGCGCGCCGCCGTCGCCGGCGGCGAACTTCGTGACCTGATGCATCTGGGTGACCGGCACCAGCATCTTGTCGCTGCCCGCGTAGGCGAGATCGAGATAGTCCTGGGTCGCGCCGAGGATCGTCAGCTCGCGCAGGCCGAGATACTGGCCGATCCCGTGGACCGCGTGGACGACGTAGTCGCCGACCTTGAGATCGGCGAGGGTGATCGGAACGCCCTCTTTGACCGCCCGGAGCTTGACGCGTTTGGGCGGCTGTCCGTAGATCTCGCGATCGCCGAGGACGTGCATGCGTAGATCCGGCAGCGAGAAGCCGGCCTCGATGCTGCCGTGGATGACGCCGACGCCGTGGATGTTCGCACCGTGCAGGATGTCGCTCGTGCGCGCGACCGCCGTGGTGACGATCGTGATCGCTTCGCCCGCCGCGATCTTCTCGCGGACCGCCCCGACGAACATGTCGATCTGGCGATTGTAGTGTTCGGAGGGCCGGCACTCGAGCACGACCGAGGCGCCCGTCTCCGGCAGCCAGGGCGCGGGCGTACCTTCGATGCCGCCCGGAAAGACGAGCGCCTTGCGCGCCGCGAATGCGCCCGCGAGCGCATCCAGCGACGTATGCGCGGCGATCTGTTCCGAGAGCAGCGCTTCGGCGACGTCCTCATCGCGGACGGGAAACTCGCCGGACTCGGACTCCGCCAGCAGGATGTGCTGTTCGCGCGTCAGCTCTTCGTCGAGTGCACGCTCGATCGCGACCAGCATCGCCGGTTCGTCGAACACCACGAGCGCATCCGCGCGTAAGAAGTCGAGCACCGTCCCACGCGCACTCTCGTCGTCCGGTTCGATCCACGGGGCGATCTCGAGGACCTCGAGCGCGTGCGTACTGAGCTGGGTGACGAGATCGAAGGAACGGAGCGACTCGATCTGATCGCCGAAGAACTCGATGCGCGTCGGGGCGTCCGCGGTGGCGGCGAAGACGTCGAGGATGCCGCCGCGCACGGCGTATTCGCCGACCGCGCTCACGACGTCCGAACGTTCGTAGCCGAGTCTGAAGAGCGTGTGCTGCAGTTCGTCCCAGCCGGGTTCGTGGCCGGGCCGCAGACGGGTGCGCGATGCCGCTAGCGTCGCGGGCGAGAACGTGTATTGGCGCAGCGCCGAGACGGGCGCGAGCACGACGTGCGGTTTGCCGTCGGCCAACTCGCAGAGCATCGCGATCCGCGCGCTCCGCTCCGACGGACTCTCGATCGCACCGGCCGCTTCGTCGCGCGGGCGCATCAGGCTCGCGATCCGTCCGTCGTCGTCGCCCAAGTAGTAGAGCAGATCCGCGAACGTGCGCTCGGCGACGTCCGGCGTCGGCACGGCTACCAGGATCTGGCCGCCGCGGGCGCGGTGGAGCGCCGCCAAGAGCGCCGGTCGCGCGGACGGAATCGTTTCGTGCACGGCCACGCCGCTGCGCGAGCGCTCGAGATGATCGAGCGCGGCGCGGAGCGGACGGCCCGGTGCGGTCAGGGCTTCGAGCGAAAATGCGGCCATAAAAATAGAAGCGGTGCGAATGCGATCAGCGTGAAGGCGAGATCGAGCGGGTAGCTCGGGATGGCGACGGCGTCGGGGATATAGCGCAGAAGGGTGGTGAGCGAGAGACCGACGAGAACCCACGCCGCGGGCGAACGCGGTGCGAGGGCGGCTATCGGAAGAAACCACAACCCGTACCAAGGTTGCGGATTCGGGATCGCGAGCCAAAGCCCCAGGGCCGCGAGCGGCCAGCCGGCGGAATCTCCGCGCAGGAGCGCGCGCAGACCGAAACCGAACGCGGCGAGCGCCGCCGCGATCCCGAGCGGCGGCCAGATCGCTTGGAGCGAGATCATCGGGAGGTACGGCCCGTGTGCCCCCGGCGCGAGCAGGCCGGCCGCGTAGGGCCGATAGGCGAGCACGACCAGTGCGCCGGCCACGAAGATCCCGCTGCATGCGTAGGCGAGCGCCCGCGCGGGTGCGCGGTACGCGATCGCAATGCCGATCGCGGCGAGCGCTCCGGATGCCTTGATGCCGACCGAGAGCGTAGCGAGCAATGCGCCGATGAAGGGTCCGTAGCGACGCGCGAGCGTGAAGCCCGCAAGTGCGATCGCCAGGACGAGCGCGTCGTTATGTCCCTCGGCCGCGCTCCAAATCGCGAGCGGGTTCAGCGCGATCGCTGCAGCCGCGAACGTGCGCTCCGATTTCAGGCGTCCGCCGAAGGCGGCAAGCGCGAGTGGCGCACACGCCAAGAGCGATGCGCATGCAAGCATTCGCAGTCCGAGGAGTTGGCCGGCCGTTCCGAACGATGCGAGCGCGCTCGTCACGCCGCGCGCGATGTCGACGAAGAGCGGGCCGTAGACGCAGGCCGGGATCGTGCCGCCCCATTGCCAGAGCGCCGCGCGCACGGTCGCGTCGACGGGAGCGATGGCGGCATGCGCGTAGGGATCGAGCCCGCGCGCGGCCAGATCGCCATAGGCGGCATAGGCATAGACGTCGCTCGAAAAGACGAACGGCCATGCGAGCGCGCCGATCAGCCCGATTGCGGCGAGGCCGAGGATCGATCCGATCGAGATCGTCGCGCGTCCGCTCGCGAGCGCCCGCAGAAGTCCGAGATAGACGATTCCTCCGCCGCCGAGGGCGAGTGCGAGCACCGCGAGTTGCATGGCACCGTACCCGTGCCAGGTGGTGACGACGGCGAGCGGTTGGGCGAGATCCGTCGCGATCGTTGAGGGCGCGAGCGACAGGAGCGCGCGGGCTACGAGCGCACCCGCGACGAGCGCGGTCGGCAGCGCCCAGATCGCGCGCGCTAGACGCACGCCGCGCCGAGCGCCAGCACGATCCACCACATCTCGCCGACCTTCGGATAGAACACGACGTAATCGACCGTCTGATGGAGCGCGAGGGCGATGGACGCCGCCAGCGCCGCCGCGACGAACGGCGACGAAGCCGCTCGCTTGACGAAGCTCGCGATCGAGACCCAGACGAAGAACAGGGTCGCCGCGATCAGCGGGATGCCGCCCTCGGCAAGCGCCTGCAGATAGAGACTGTTCGCGTGCGTGCGCACGCCGAGCAGACCGACTTGCGGAAGATCGAGTTCGAAGTTGCCCGCGCCGACGCCGAAGATCGGATGCTGCTTCCAGAGTGCGATCGCCGCGCGCCACAGTTCCGAACGCGAACCGACGCCGCCCGCGTAGGTGGTGCCCGCGCCGAAGTCTCCGCCCGGAATGCGGAGCAGACTGAACGCGCCGGTATGCGCGTAACCGGCCCAATCCGCCGCGGTCAACGCGCCGGCTACGGCCGCGGTCAAGATCGGCGCGATCAGGCGGGTGGCTTCGCGGCGGTAGACGATTGCGACCACCACGACCGAGACAGCGCCGCCTAGCACGCCGCTACGCGAGTAGGTCAGGATATCGGCGAAGACCGCGAGCCCGAGTGCGACCGAGAACTCCCAACGCGGCCGCGCGCAGGCGAACGATGCGAGCAGCGCGATGCCGATCTCGAGATAGCCGGCGAGTTGATTCGGGCCTTCGAGCGTTCCGGCGATGCGCGGAACGATGACGTTGTTGAAGTACATGCCCGAGGGCGCGCCGCCGAACTCTTGTGCCAGCGCGCTGAGCGCGACGACGCTGACGACGGCGGCGATTACGAGCCGGACCAGTTCGTCGGCCGGGTCGAGTTTGAAGCAGGCATACGCGGCCAAGAACGCTAGCGCGTATTCGGCGACCTTGAGCGTCTCGCGCAGGGCCGCGCCGTGAGAACCGGCCTGGAGGATGGAGAGCGCGGTTGCTCCGAGCAAACACGCGATTGCGATCGGAAACATCCGGGTTGGCGTGGTCCGCAGCGATGGCAGGCGATTCCAATGCACGGTCAGGCCGAGGAGCACTCCCAGCAGGACGACCTTCGACAGGGTGATGGTAGTGCCGAGCAGGTCGCGGTAGAGCGCAAACGGGACGGATCCGATCAGCATGCAGAGACCGAACGCCGGGCGCCGCGCCGTCAAGAGCGCGGCGACGACGAGGAGTGCGACAAAGATAATAGCTGCGAGCGGATCGAGCGGGTTGGCGCGCACGATTTGATCGGTAACGGTCTGATAGTGCACGTGGGCGGGCTTCGCCGGGGTGGACGCGAATCCCAGGCCGCCTATGGATGATATGACCATGCGCCGGTGCATTGAGAGCAAGCGGCTTGGAAACGAACTCCTCCCCGCGGTCTGGGAAGATATCGTGGCCGGCTACGTCGCCGGCTCGGTGGACGACGCGCAGATGGCGGCCATGGCGATGGCCTGCAACTGGCGCGGGATGAGCGTCCCGGAGGCCGCGGCGATGACGCGCGCGATGGTCGCGAGCGGCGAGACGCTCTCGTACCCCGACGACATCACGGTCGTCGACAAGCACTCGAGCGGCGGCGTGAGCGACATCATCTCGCTGATCGCGGTCCCGATCGTGGCCGCCTGCGGCACGCGCGTCGCGAAGCTCTCGGGTCGCGCGCTCGGCCACACCGGCGGCACGATCGACAAACTCGAGACGATTCCGGGCTTCAACGTCTCGCTCTCGATGGAAGAGTTCGTCCGTCAGGTCGGCTCGGTCGGCTGCGCGATCGCCGCGCAGACGGACGCTTTCGTTCCGGCCGACAAACGGCTCTACAAGCTCCGCGACCGGACCGGCACGGTCCCGAACCTCGGCTTGATCGCATCCTCGATCGTGAGCAAGAAGGTCGCCGGCGGCGCGCACGCGTTCGTCTTCGACGTGAAGTGCGGCGAAGCGGCGTTCATGCAGAAGCCGCACGACGCGATCGAACTCGCCGAAGCGCTGGTCGCGATCTCGGAGCAGTTCGGCCGGCGCGCCCGCGCGATCGTCTCGGACATGAACGAACCGCTCGGCCGTTCGATCGGCACCGGCATCGAGATCGTCGAAGCCCGCGAGTTCTTACGCGGCGAGATCGCGATCCCGCGCGTCAAGGCGCTCTGCCTGCAGATCGCGGAAGCGATGCTGGACCTGGCGGGCGTCTCCGACGGCGCAGACGATATCCAACGCGCGCTCTCGACGGGCACCGCGTACGAGAAATTCTGCGAGATGATCGAAGCGCAGGGCGGCTCGGTCGCGGGCTTCGAGGCGATGCAGCGTTCGCCACACGTGACCCTCGTAAAAGCGCCGAAGGCCGGCTTCGTACAAGAGATCGACACGGTCGCGCTCGGCAACGCGGCGCGCGCGCTCAGCGATGTCGATCCGATGGCCGGCATCCGCGTCGTTGTCCGCGAGGGCGAATCGGTCGGCGCACGGGCCGTCCTTGCGGAGATCTTCAGCGAGAAGCCGGACGTCGCGGCGGTGACGGCGGCGTTCCGCGTCGACGAAGCCGCCCCGCCGAAACGCCCGCTCGTCTACGCTACCGTCTGAGCTTGCTTGGGGATGGGTGACGCCCGCTCTTCGCGCCTACGCCGGCATGACAAAGCGGTGACTGCGGCGTTCCGCGTCGACGAAGCCGCAACGTCGTACGTCGCCGCGAAGCCGCGCCGAAAAGCTAGGAGCGCTCGATCTCGGAGATAAGGTAGAGCGGCCGGCCCTTTACCTCGTCGTAGATGCGGCCGATATATTCGCCGAGGATGCCGAAGGTTATCAACTGTACGCCGCCTAGGAAGAGGACCGCGCAGATCGTCGACGCCCAGCCGGCGGTGTAGGCGAGCGGATTGATGCTGAAGACTTTGCAGACGACGATATAGAGCGCGTAGATCATTCCGATCGCCGATGCGGCGAAGCCGACATAGGATGCGAACTTCAGGGGCACGTCGCTGAACGAGGTTATGCCGTCGATCGCGAAGCTGATCATCTTGCTGAGTGGATACTTCGTCTCTCCGCTGAGCCGTTCGTCGCGGTCGTATTCTACGCCGATCTGCCTGTAGCCGACCCAGGAGACGAGCCCGCGCAGAAAGCGATGTCGTTCGGGCGAGCGTTTCAACGCTTCGACGACTCGACGGCTCATCAGCCGAAAATCGCCGGTATCGACCGGGATCGAGACGCGCGTCAAGCGGCGTATCGTGCGATAAAAGAGGCTGGCAGTCAGCTGCTTGAAGAGGCTCTCGCCCTTGCGCGTTCGGCGGACCGCGTAGACCACGTCGTAGCCTGCACGAAATTTTTCCAGAAATGCGGCGATCAGTTCCGGCGGATCTTGCAGGTCGCCGTCCATCAGTACGACCGCATCGCCGCGCGCGATGTCGACGCCGGCTGTGGCCGCGATCTGATGACCGAAGTTGCGGGAGAGATTGACGAGGATGATGTTCGCGCGAGCGGCCATCTCGGCACGGACCGCGGCAAGCGTTTCGTCGGTGCTGCCGTCGTTGACGAGGACGATCTCGTAGCTCGGACGGCCGGGTAGCGTCTCTGCTATTCCGACGATGCGCGCGAGCAACGGCGCGACGTTGCCCGCCTCGGTATAGAGGGGAGCAACGATGCTGAGCTGCGGAGGGTCAGGCTCCTGCGTGGATATCATAGCCGATCCGGGCGTTCGGCGCATGGAACGCCGGAGCCTAGAACGAACGTTGCGGGGCCATGAAACCGTTGAATCTGACCGTGCTTGCGCTCGCGCTGGCCGCCACGCTGGTGGCGTGCGCGCCTTCCACGGATGCCGCACAGACCGAGGGGGCGCCCGCACAGACCGAGGGAACGCCCGCGCCGACCCCGGCCCCCGCTATCACTCCGGCTGCGATCGCGACCGGCGCGCCGGTGACGCCTGCCCCGCTCGGTTCTCCGGCACCATCGTCGCCCGAACCGGCAGCGACGCCGACGATTGCTCCGTTGGTCGTGCCGATCGTCGCGCCCGATGCCCTGCCGCAGATCCTCAGCTTTTCGATCAGTGCAACGCTCGTGCATCCCGGCGACGTCTTGAGCGGTAGCGTCACCGCGTCGTCGAACGTTGCGAGCGTCGAAGTACGCGTCGCCGGCTACTCCTACGGAATGACCAAGACCGCGCCCGGACAGTTCAGTCTCGCGGTCACGATCCCGGACGTGCCGAAGATGTTCCGGAAGACCTATCCGCTGGTGGCCATCGCGCGCAATACGCGCGGCGATTCTACCGAGCGTAGTACGCAGATCACGATCCAGTGATCGCTACCGGTGCGGCGTCGGAACGCCCGCCGGGAGATTCGGGAACGGTGCGGGATTGAACGGCGTCGGGATCTGCTGCGGCATCGGTAGCGCAGCACCCGAGGCTTCGTCGGCCCAAGAGTACACGTTATCCGAAACGGTTCGGACGTCGGCGTCGGTGAGCAATACCGTGCGGGGATCGCGTTGTAGACCGTTCTGCGCGCGTTCTTGCGTGTCGAGCGATCCACGCGTATAGAGATATTGGAAATGCGTGCCGGAGTTTATCCGGCGGGTGATTTGAAAGTGTAGAGCGTCGACGCGTTGCATGCGCATGGCCTGAGGATTCCACGCGCTCTGATCGGTCGCGATATAGATCGAGGCCGTAAGCGGCGTGCTGGGTGGGACCTGGACCTTGAACGTGACGAGCACGGGTATTCCGGAATAGGTCCGCACGACACCGTTCGGGCCCGGCGTGGCCGGGGCGAGATCCGGGTTAGCGGTCGTGGGCGAGAGCGCGATCGCGAAACGCCGCGCCGCCTCGAAGTCCCCCTCCGGCGGCAGGGGCGCCTTTGAGAGTTCGAGTTCGGTGACCGTTCCCGTCGCATCGAAGGTGACGCGAGCCCAATCGCGCGGAGCCGGCGCGCGGCCCGCCGCAACTCCGGTTTTGAGGTCGAGAACCGGTGCGGCCGGTGCGACCCGAAAGCCGTCTCCGGTGGTGAAGAACACGAATCCCTTTTGATAGTCGAGCAGTTGTCCGGTGACGCGTAGCGGCGCGGCTGCCGCGAGCGTGGCCGCTGCGACGAGGAATGCGGCGGCAAGGCGTTTCGCACGAATCATTGGGTCACCTGAATCACGAAGCTCGGGCTCCAGCGAAGCGTTCCGAAGTTGAAGTAGTACGTCCGGGAGATATCGAGGTAGTAGTGCCGCATGACCTTCACCCGAAGGTCGCCGGAGATGTCGTAGGGCGGCTGCCCGAGGTAGGTCGTCGCCACCGATTGTCCGAGAACGTTGAGCGGGGGAGTCGGGAAGAGCCCCGGTTCGGGAATCGGGAAGTCCTTGTGCTTTCGCGCGAGCAACGTAAATCCGAAATCGGGACTCGGATTGAAGTTGACGCCGATCGAAAACGTCCGCAGGGTCGCGACGCCGTGAAAGGCCGCATAGCTGTCGAAGGAGTTCCCGCCGATGGTCGGTGTGTAGGACGGGTACGCCAGTTGCTGACCTTCGTTGTAGTAGTCGCCCGTTTGCAGCACCTCGTACGAGGCATACGAACTGAGCGCCGACGCGGCGTCGAAGACCCGGCTGATGCTCGCGACGCTGTCGACCGTGTCGATGTGATGCGGTACGGAGAACCACTGTCGTTGGGCGTTGATCGATCCGTTGAGGTAGTACGCCTTGCGAGCGTCTTCCCGATTTCCGATGCGGATCGAAGGAGCGAAGGCCGAGATGCCCACGGCGTGATTCCAGATCGTATCGTACGCGGCCCCGCCGAACGTCTGGAGCGGAACGGCGTCGTGGATAAAACCGACGCTTGCCCGGAGCCGTATCTTGATCGGCAAGCGCGAACGCTTGGGAAACTCGAAGGTCGAAAAGCCGAGCGACCAGCTCTGCGGATGGCTGAGCGAAAGCGGCTGTCCCACGACGAACGGGCTCGAGCCGCAGAGCCGACCGGGGCCGGAGAGTCCGAGCAGGCAATAATTGACGGTTTGGTAGTTCAGAGCGAACGAAGAGTCGTCCTTGAGAGCCTGCACGGCGGTGATGTCGGTGACCTGCTGCGCTTGGGCCGGCATCGTGAACCCGTTCTGGATCGCGTGGAACAACGTCGACGAGTGCAGCTCGAACGTCTTCGTCGGTTGATAGTCGGTGATGAGACTGTAGAACTTCGATGGTTCGGAGAGTGGATTGACCGAGAAGACGGCATAGGCATTCTTCGAGGCGAGATGTTGTTCGACCGATACGTAGGCGTGATTGAGTTGATCGTAGCGGAAGTGGACGGCCGTGATGCTGTTCGCGTTCCCGGCGACTTGTAGGGTCGCGTCGTAATTCGCGCCGGCGAGCGAGTTCTCCGAGAGTTTCGGATCGGCGGAGAAGTTGATGTAGTAGGTCGGCACGGGAGCTGCTTTGATCGTGCCGATCATCAAGACGACGTTTTGGAAACGTGCGAACTGCCGTTCGCCGATCACCGCTGAGCGGGCGTAGAGGTATGGAGTGTTTTGCGAGAGATCGGGAAAGGCGAACGTGTCGCCGGGCATTTCGCGACCCTTGAGCGGGTGCGTGTAATCGCCGTTCTCGAACGTCCAACGGTCCGGCTCGGTCGTGATCGGCACGAAGTAGACGCGGTTGAAGTCCATGAAGTCGGCGAGCGCCGCGCCGTCCTGAGTGCCGTTGGGCGAATCCAAGTGCACGCCGCCCGCGACCATGAAGCGGTTGTTCTTCAGGTCCATCGTCATGGTCGATCCGGTGACGGTCAGCCCGTCGCCGGTGGTGATGCGCACGTGTCCGTCGGCTTCGACCAAGAAACGGTCGTAGTAGAACGCGATGCGGTCGGCGCTCAGTCGCATCGTGCGATGGGCGCTTGGAGTCGGTGAGGGCGTGGGCGCCGGTGCGGCCGAAGCGGCGCCGCCGAAGAGCAGCGCGGTCGCCAGCGCCGTCGATAAATGTCGCAACAGTTTCATCGTGTTATCCGCACGTTTCCGGCTCGGCGCCCTCCTCTCATGCCTGGAGGGGGGGCGCATGACGGTAGAGGCAGAAACGCGAGAACCGATATGACGCGCGTAGTGACCATCGTCCTCGATTCTGGCGGCGTCGGAGCCCTCCCGGATTCAAACGACTTCGGCGACGCTCCGGGAGCGAATACCATCGGTAATGTGGCCCGCCGCAACGGCGGTCTCCATCTGCCGAATTTCGCGCGCTTAGGGCTCGGTAACTTGACCCCGATCGAGGGGGTCGCGCCGGTCGCCACGCCGCAGGCCCAGGTCGCTCGTCTGCGCGAGCGGAGCCGCGGCAAAGACACGATTACCGGCCACTGGGAGATGGCGGGCATCGTCACGACCGTCCCGTTCCCGACCTACCCGGACGGCTTCCCGAAGGACCTGGTCGACGCATTCACCTCGATCGCGGGCAAGGCTCCGCTCGGGAACAAGCCGGCGTCCGGCACCGAGATCATCGACGAACTCGGCGACGAGCACATGAAGACCGGCCGCCCGATCCTGTATACGTCGGCCGACTCGGTCTTTCAGGTCGCCTGCCACGAGGGGATCGTCCCCTTGCCGACCCTGTACGACTGGTGCGAAAGGGCTCGCGAGATGCTGGTCGCGCCCCACAACGTCAATCGAGTGATCGCCCGGCCGTTCGTCGGCGAGCCCGGCAACTTCTCGCGCACGGCCAATCGCCGGGACTACGCGATCGAGCCTCCCCCGAGCGTGCTGGATAGTCTGGCCGCCCGAGGTGTCGATGTCCACGCAGTCGGGAAGATCTGCGATATCTACTGCGGTCATGGGATCGCGTCGTCGGTTCGCGTTGTGGACAACCGGGATGCAATGGAAAAGACGTTCGACTTGCTCGACCGGATCGATCGGGGCTTCATCTTCGTGAACCTCAACGACTTCGATTCGAAGTACGGCCACCGGCGCAACGTGCGCGGCTACGGCGACGCGCTCGAGTCGCTCGATGCGCTGATCCCGCAGCTCGAGGCGCGCCTGCGTCCGGGCGACGAAGTGATCTTCACGGCCGACCACGGCTGCGATCCGACCGCGCCCGGCAGCGACCATACG
>JBBRTL010000030.1:0-17260 GCA_038244445.1 Vulcanimicrobiales bacterium | reverse complement strand
CCGATAGCTCTCGCGCACGTTGAAGGCGGCCGCGGCGGGCAGCGTGTCGGCGCGCGCGATCGGAACCGTGAGGCCTGCGAGCAAGGCGAGTGCGGCCAGCGCGGCCCGGGTACGGTGCGTCGTCATCGTGGATTCTTTCTTCGGTCGAGAAAGCAAAACACCGCCGGACATCGCCCAACGGTGGTCATTTTCGCTCCAGGGCTGCGCGAGCGCTCTGCAATGCAAAGCGATCGAGGTGATGCCTACTTGGTGAACGAGAGAATTGTACCCTTAAGGACCGAGACGCGAATGTGATCGTTGGACTTCACTTGGTCGAGATGAACCGTCGGCGCCGCCGACAGGGTCGCTTCGATGCCGCCAACCATGGCGACCGTCACGTGCGAGGCGTCGACGACTTTCTCTACGGTAACGCCGTACGTGCCGTCGGGGATCAGGGAAGCATCCACCATCGTGGCGAGACCTGCGATAGGGGTACCCGCTGCGGCCACAAAGGCCGCCACTAAGAACATTTTCCGCATAGCACAATGTAACAGAAATTAGCTTCTCGGGTTAAGAGAAAATCCGGTTCCTTTACCGAACCATTACAAAAGGATGGGTCGGCGCCTCCGGGAACCGTGCGGGGTGCAACTCTCCCCGTCGCTCGCGCAGCTTCATGGCGATGCTCGGCGCGTTTTGGTCGAAACCGCCGGCGCGTCGCTGCTCGACCTCGACGATGGGATCCTGTGCCTGGAGTTCCACTCGAAGGGCAACACCCTCGACGGCGATACGCTCGCGGTCGCCGAGCACGCGTTCGAGATCATCCCGGGCAAGTATCGCGGGCTCGTGGTCGGCAATCAGGGTACGAACTTCTCGTTCGGAGCGAACCTGCGCTGGATCCTCGACCTGCTCGAATCGGTCGGAGGCGACCGCGCGGCCTTTCGCAAAGCGGCCAAGCGCTTCCAGCGCATCACCACCGGCGTCCGCACCTGCCCGTTTCCGGTCGTCGCGGCACCCTTTAATCTGACGGTCGGCGGTGCGCTCGAACTTACGATGTACTGCGATCGGGTCCAAGCCCACGCCGAGATGCGCGCGTTCTTGCCCGAGGCCGCGGTCGGCATTCTGCCGGACCTCGGCGGTACGAGCGAACTCTACGCGCGCGCGATCGAACACTACGGCGCGGAACGGCCGGACCTCGCCTTGCGCCACGCGTTCGAGACGATCGTCTTCGCAAAACGCAGCAGCGATGCCGAGAGCGCGCGCGACCTGCTCTTCCTCGGCCCGTTCGATCGCGTCACCCGCGACCTGACGCTGCTGATCGCGGATGCGAAAGCGCGCGCGATCGCGCTCTCCAACGACTACGTCCCGATCCGACAGCGGGCCGCCATCCCGGTGCTCGGCGAGATGGGCTTCGGCGCGGTCGACGCGCAGATCTCCGCGCGCGTCGCGAGCGGCGAGGCGAGCGAACACGACGCCCGGATCGCGCGCGCGATCGCGACCATCCTGACCGGCGGCGGCGGCCCGCCGCGGAGCATCTCGCAGAACGAGATGCTCGATCTCGAGACCGAGTGGTTCGAGTCGCTGATCTTCACCCCCCAGACCCGCGAACGCATGCTCCACATGCTCGCGACCGGCGAGGCCCTGCGGAACTAGCTCGCGATCCGGCGCTAGGCGACCTCGAACAGTCCTGCGGCTCCCATGCCGCCGCCGATGCACATGGTGACGACGACGTATTTGACGCCGCGGCGTTTGCCTTCGATCAGCGCGTGCATCGCCATGCGCGCGCCGCTCATGCCGTACGGGTGGCCGATCGAGATGGCGCCGCCGTCGACGTTGAATATCTCGTTCGGAATGCCGAGCGTGTCGCGGCAGTAGAGCGTCTGCACCGCGAACGCCTCGTTCAGCTCCCAAAGTCCGATGTCGTCCATCTTCAAGCCGTTGCGCTTGAGTAGCTCCGGCACGGCAAAGATCGGACCGATCCCCATCTCGCCCGGCTCGCAGCCGCGCGCGACGAAGCCGCGGTAGATACCGAGTGGCTGCAGGTCGCGCTGCTGCGCGACCTTCGCATCCATCAGCAGTACGGCGGCCGCGCCGTCGGAGAGTTGCGATGAGTTGCCGGCGGTGATGGTGGTATCGTCGACGCCCGGTACCGCTCCCTTGAGCGCGGTCAGGCCCGCCAAGGTCGTGTCGGCCCGATTGCCTTCGTCCTTGGTGAGCAGGGCGCGCTCTTCGGTGACGACGCCGGTCTCCTTGTTCTGCACGAACTTCCAGGTCGGGAGCGCGACGATCTCCGCATCGAAACGGCCCGCGGCCTGCGCCGCCGCCGTGCGCTGCTGGCTCTGGAACGCGTACTCGTCCTGAACGTCGCGCGAGACTTTGTACTTCTTCGCGACGTTGTCCGCGGTGTAGAGCATCGGCATGTACACGTCGGGCACGTGACGCAAGAGCCACTCCTCGGTGTAATGCTTCATGTTCAACTCGTTCTGCACCATCGAGACGCTCTCGAGACCACCGGCGACGACGATATCCGAGCCGTCGACGATCACCCGATTCGCGCCGGCCGCGATCGCATCCAAGCCGGACGCGCAGAAGCGGCTGATGGTCGAGCCGGGGACGCCGACCGGACATCCCGCACGAAGCGCGCTGGTGCGGCCGATGTTGTTGCCGGTCGCACCTTCGGGCAAGCCCGTGCCGAGGATGACTTCGTCGATCTCGGCGGGATCCACGCCGGCGCGCTCGATCGCGTTGCGGACGACGTGTCCGCCGAGCGTCGCGCCCGGCGTCATGTTGAAGGCGCCGCGAAACGCCCGGCCGATCGGCGTGCGGGCGGCCGAGACGATGACCGCCTCACGCATGGGATAACTCCTTGGCGGTGTTGAGACGATCGGCGTACCACATCGGGCCGCCGCGGTGGGGTGGGAATCCGTAGCCGTAGACGTAGACGATGTCGATGTCGCCGGGGCGGAGCGCGACGCCGTCGGCGACCAGTTCCTTGCCGCGGCTCGAGAGCGCGCCGATCAAGCGATCGCGGATCGCTTCATCGGTATACGCGCGCGGTGCGATGCCGGCGGCCTTCGCCTCTTCGGCGTAGAGCGCTTCGATCTCCGGATCGCGGATCGCTTCGCGACCCTTTCCGACCGCTTTGTCGTACTTGTAGTAGCCCGCCATCGTCTTCTGCCCGAGCCGTTTCTGCTCGACCAACTTTTCGACGACGTGGGTGCGGCTCGTCGCCAGATCCGGACGCGCCTTGCCGATGTGATAGCCGATATCGAGGCCCGAAAGATCGCTCATCGCGAACGGTCCCATCGGGAAGCCGAACTTCTTCATGACCGCATCGATGCGCCCTGGCGCGACGCCCTCTTCGGCGATCGCATTGGCGGCACCGATGTAGTCGATCACCATGCGGTTGCCGATGAAGCCGAACGCATTGGCCGAGAGCACCGAGGTCTTGCGCAGCTTCTTGCCGATCGCGAAGGCCGTCGCGATGGTCTGCGGCGAGGTCTCCTTGCCGCGGACGATCTCGAGCAACGGCATGATGTTGGCCGGCACGAAGAAGTGCAGGCCGACGAACTTATCCGGGCGCTTGGTGCACGCCGCCATCTCGTCGATGTCGAGCGTCGAGGTGTTGGTCGCGAGAATGCCTTCGGGCTTCACGATGCCGTCGAGCTTGGTGAAGACCTGCTTCTTCACGTCCATGCTCTCGAAGACGGCTTCGACCACGACGTCGGCATCCGCGAGTTCCGAATACTCTTCCGTGAACACGATCGACTGAGCGCGGCTCCAGGCCTCCTCTTGCGTGAGTTTGCCCTTCTGGACCTGATACATGAACATGCCGAAGACGGTCTGCTTGGCCTTCTCGACCGCCCCGTCGTTGGAGTCGACCACGACGACCGGAATGCCCGCGCTCGCAAACGCGATCGCGATGCCGGTGCCCATCGTACCGGCGCCGACGACGCCGGCCTTTGCGACCTTGAGCGGCTCCGCTGCGGCGAGACCGGGGATCTTGTTCAGTTCGCGCTCGGCGAAGAAGATGTGACGGAGGGCCGCCGATGGCTCGGAACGCACCAGTTCTTCGAACAACCGCGCTTCGCGCGCGATACCGAACGCCCATGGCAACGTGACGGCCGCTTCGACCGCATCGATCAGCTTGTGAGCGGCGAATCCGCCGCTCTCCTCCGGCGGCACCATCTTGTGAGCGGACGAGACCACGAACGGCGCGGCCTGCATGGGGATGCCCTTGCCGATGATCGCCTTCTTGTGCGAGACCCGGCGCTTCGGCTCGCTCGCAAGCGCCTTCTCGGCGAGCGCGACGGCCGCGTCGACGACGTCGCCGTCGACGACTTCGTCGAGGATGCCGAGTTTGAGCGCCTTGTCCGCCGGGTTGGTCGAGCCTTTGAGCATGAACTCGAGCGCCGCTTGCGCGCCGATCAGGCGCGGCAGTCGTTGGGTGCCGCCCGCGCCGGGCAACAGGCCGAGTTTGATCTCCGGCAGGCCGACCTTCGAGGTCTTGGTCGCGATGCGGTAGTCGCAGGCGAGCGAGAGTTCGAGGCCGCCTCCGAGTGCGTTGCCGTCGATCGCTGCGACGTACGTCTTGGATCCGGCGTCGACCGCGGCGATCACGTCGCGCACCGTCTTGGTCTCGGGCGTCGGTTCGGTATTGAAGTCGTTCACGTCGGCGCCACCGCTGAACAACCCGTTCGCGCCGGTGAAGACGACCGCTTTCACGTTCGCATCCGCTTCGGCCGCTTCGACGGCCTCGAGCAGTTCCGCCGAGTACGCGAACGAGAGCGCATTGACCGGCGGGTTGTCGAGGGTGAGGACGCGGACCGCGCCGCGATCTGAAATGCCGACCTGCACTATGCGTTCACCGTCAGCTTGCGATCGAGATCGTACTGCGCTTCGGTGACCGTCATCACGTCGCCGGCGCCGTCGATGATCTGGCGCTTGAGCCAGGCGCCCTGCGTGAGCACGTGGGTCGCGTAGAACTTCGCGGTCGCGATCTTGGTCTTGTAGAACTCGCCATCGGGACCGCCCGTCTTTCCCTTGGCGATCTGCGCGGCGCGCGCCATCTGCCAACCGGCCGCCGTGATCCCCCAGAGCTTGAGGTAGGGAACCGAACACGCGAACGCTTTGCGCAAGTCGCCCATCGCGTTCATGCCGATCCACTGCGAGGTCTCGGCGAGCGCGGCCAGGCTCTTGCCGAACGCATCCGCGATCGGCTTGAGTTCGTCGTCGCCTTCGAGCGTCTTCGCGAACGCTTGCATCTGCTTAAGGATTGTCGTCGCGGTCGCGCCCATGTCGCGGATCAACTTGCGGCCCACCAGATCGAGCGCCTGGATGCCGGTCGTGCCTTCGTAGATGGTCGTGATGCGGACGTCGCGATACTGCTGGGCGATGCCGGTCTCTTCGATATAGCCCATGCCGCCGAAGACCTGCAACGCGGTCGAGCAGACCTCTTGCGCGGTCTCGGTGCACCAGGCTTTGACGATCGGGATCATCAGCTCGATGAAGGCCTTGTGCTCTTTGCGCACCTTCTCGTCGGGATGCTTGTGCGCGTAGTCGAGCGAAGCGGCGGTCACGTACGAGAGCGCGCGCATCGCTTCGATCTGCGATTTCATGCTCATCAGCATGCGGCGCACGTCGGGATGTTCGATGATCCGGACCGACTGCGGATTGCGCGCGGCCGAATCGCGGCTCTGGACGCGCTCCTTGGCGTACTCGAGCGCATGCTGATACGCGCGATCGGCGATCGCCAAGCCTTGCACGCCGACGCTGAAGCGAGCGGCGTTCATCATGATGAACATGTACTCGAGGCCGCGGTTGGCCTCGCCGACCAGATAGCCGACCGCACCCTTCGACTTCTCGCCCAGGTTCATCGTGCAGGTCGGGTTGCCGTTGATCCCGAGCTTGTGCTCGATCGACGCGCAGACCACGTCGTTTCGTTCGCCGAGCGACCCGTCCGCGTTGACGTTGACCTTCGGCACGATGAAGAGCGAGATGCCCTTGGTGCCTTCGGGCGCGTCGGGCAGACGTGCGAGCACCAGGTGGATGATGTTCTCGGCCATGTCGTGCTCGCCGAAGGTGATGAAGATCTTCGATCCGGTGACCAGATAGTGGTCCCCGTCGGGAATCGCTTTGGTGCGGACCTGCGCGAGATCCGATCCGGCCTGCGGTTCGGTCAGACACATCGTGCCCGTCCACTTGCCGCTCACCAGATTCGGGATGTAGCGTTTTTTCTGTTCGTCCGAGCCGCAGAGTTCGATCGCTTCGATCGCGCCCTGGTTGAGCAGCGGGCCGTTGGCGAAGCCGACGTTCGCGCCGTTCCACATCTCGAGCGTCGGGCCGAGCATCAGCTGCGGCAAGCCCTGACCGCCGTACTCCTCGGGAACCGGCAGCCCGATCCAGCCCGCGCCCGCGAACTGCTTGTAGGCTTCCTTGAAGCCGGTCGGCGTCTTGACGTTGCCGGCCTCGAACGTGCAGCCTTCCTTATCGCCCACCCGATTGAGCGGGTCTAGGACGCCGGTCGCAAAAGCGGCCGCCTCTTCGAGAATCGAGTCGACCACGTCGAGCGTGTCGCCGTAGCCGGGGAGCTTCGCGACGTCCGCGATGCCGGCCAGTTCGTTCAGGACGAACTGCATATCGCGCAGGGGGGCCTGGTAGCTGCTCATGTCGATTCTCCGGACGGGTGGGATATGATATTTTTAATATACTCTGCCCGACCCCGCGGGGCAAGTAGGTCACAGGACACCTTAGGAATTCAGTGCCAGGATGTGAACATGAACAAGGTTACCCTCTTCTTGGCTGTCGTGCTCGCACTGCCGGCCACCGCTCTGGCGCAGACCGCGCCCCAACCGCCGGCCTCGTCGGCCCTCGCGACGCCGGCCTCGGCACCCCAGCCCATGCACCACGGCATGAGCGACGCCGACCGGCAGGCCATGATGGCCAAGATGCAGGCCAGCATGGCCAAAGTCGAGGCCGCGCATAAAGCTGTTCGGGCGAAGATCCTGGCGTCCCTGACGGCCGCCCATAAGGTGTACTTCGCGAACCTGGTCGGTCAGCTCGCAGTCGCGACCAACCCCGATTGGAAGGCCGCGACCGCTAAGCTGAATGCGACCCTCTCCGCCACCGAGAAGAGCAAGATCCTCGCGATCCACGTCGCGGCCATGAAGCAGATGGAGACGATGATGTCTCCGATGGGCGACGGCAACATGCGCTACAAGCGCGTGGTGATCGTCAAGCACGCCGACGGCACCACCTCGACCAGCACCACCGAGGACACGGGTTCCGGTCCCGCACCGGGACCGCCCAACAGTCAGCCGATGTGCGAAGATCAAGAGGAGATGCACGCGAACATGATGGCGCCCGGCGCCGGCATGGCGCGCATGCACGGCGAGATGCATATGAAGCATATGAAGCACGCGCTGACGGCCGGCGATATCCTGATGCACCTCGCCGGTCCGGCCGGACCGGGCGGCATGCCGATGATGATGCGCGTCGAGCGCTTCGGCCACGGCGACATGCCCTGGAAGCGTCCGGCTCCGGTCGCCGCGCCGACCTCGACGCCGTAGCGAATGGCGCTCGCGAGCCTACCCGCCTTTGAGGAGGCTCGCGAGCACGTTGACCGTCAGTGCGAAGATCGACGCGTTGTACGCAAACGCGACCAGCGCGTGCCCGAGCGCCAGGCGCCGTATCCGCCGCGACGTGATCTGCACGTCCGAGACCTGGAACGTCATCCCCAGCACGAACGAGAAATAGGCGAAGTCGAAATCGTTCGGTAGGTCCTTTCCCGGGAATTTCAAGCCGCGATCCGGTCCGCGAACGTCGTCGCCATCGCGATAGTACAGGTGCGCGTAGCGAAACGTGAACGACGTGTGGATCATGAGCCAGCCCAAGACGACCGCCGAAAGCGCGAGCGCGTACGCAACGTTCCGCGCGGCGCCCGCATCGTGCGCGCCGAGCCCCAGGATCGCGATCGCCGCGATCAGACCCGCCGCCGAACTGACGAGAATGACGGCGGTCACCAGCACGCGGCCGGGATCTTCGATGGCAGCGCGCTTCCGCGTGGTCGACGGATCCCGATTCATCACGACCCACCATTCGATCGCCAGCATCGCGACGGCCCCGAGATCGTAGGCCAGGATGGCACGCACGAGCGCTTCCATCCAGGCCGGCGCGACGAACCACGCGACCGCCGCAACCACGATCGCAGCCGCAAGCGGTGCCAGGTAGACGAGACGTCTCACACGCTATCCACCGGGCGCGATCTCCGCTTCTCCGCGAAACACGTACGAAGTCAGACGGACGAGCGTGAACACGGCGACCGCGCAGGTCACGGTGAACGTCCATCCCTGCATCATGTTGCCGAATAGAAATGCTCCCGTTCCGAAGAGCGCGGAATAGATCGCGACGACACCTGCGATCCACGCACCGAACGCATGCCCAAGATTGTCGGGCGATTGCGGCAGGTCGTACCGCTTGCGTAGCTTCGCCCAGCCCGGGCCCGCAGGCCGCACGCGTTTGTAGAACGAGACGAGCTTTTCATCGTCTACCGGCGCCGTCGCAAACGTCGCCACGAGCCAGACGACGGTCGTAAGCGCGACCGTCAGGATGAGTTCGAGGCTCGGATCCAATCCGTGTCCGAACCGGCCCATGACGTAGAACGTCGATGCGACCACGAACGACGATGCCATCGCCGCGATCTCGGTCCATGCGTTGACGCGCCACCAGAACCAACGCAGAAGATAGACCAGACCCGTGCCGGCGCCGATATTGAGCAAGATATTGAACGCGTCCTTAGCCGTGTTCAGATTGTAGGTGACCACGATCGCACACGCCATGATGACGAGCGTCACCCAGCGACCGACGGTGACGTAATGCTTTTCGTCCTTGTCGGGCGAGATAAAGCGCCGGTAGAGATCGTGGACGAGATATGACGTTCCCCAGTTGAGATGGGTTTCGAGCGTAGATCTAGCCGCTGCGAAAAGCCCCGCAACCATGAACCCCGCGAACCCGGCCGGTAGGAAGATCAACATGGCCGGATACGCGATATCGTCACCGAGCAGATGCGGATCGACCCAGGGGAAATGCTGCCCGATCGAGCCGACCGTCGGATAGACGAGCGACGACGCGAGCGCGACGACGATCCACGGCCAAGGCCGGAGAGCGTAGTGCGCCGCTTGGAAGAAGAACGTGCCGAAGACCGAGTCGCGTTCGGTCTTCGCAGCGAGCATGCGCTGCGCGACATAGCTCCCGCCACCGGGTTCGCTGCCGGGATACCACGTCGACCACCATTGAACCGTCAACGGGATGATGAAGACGGCGACCGCCCCGGCCCAATCGTTTCGGAAGTCGGGGAGCACGCCGAGCCACTGTCCGTGCGTCGCCTGGACGTGTTGCAAGAGGCCGGCCATGCCGCCCACGCCCGGCGCGTGAATCGCGAAGTAGGCCGCCGCGAACGCGCTCGTCATCGTGATGACGAACTGGATCATGTCGGTGACCATGACGCCCCATAGGCCCGACATCGAGGCGAAGATGACCGGGAAGATCGCGACCACGAGGAGCGTCAGCCATTCCGGAGCGCCGAAGAGTACGTTCGCGATCTTGACCGCCGCGAGACAGACCGTTCCGAGGATCACGCAGTTGAAGACGAGGCCAAGATATCCCGCACGGAAAGCGCGCACGAACGATGCGGCCTTCCCCGAGTAGCGGATCTCGTAGAACTCGAGATCGGTCAGCACGCCGCTGCGACGCCACAGACGCGCGTAGAAGAACACCGTGCCGATACCGACGAGGAGAAATGCCCACCAGACCCAGTTCCCGCTGACGCCGTTCTGACGGACGATATTGGTCACCAGGTTCGGGGTGTCGGTGCTGAAGGTGGTCGCGACCAGCGAGACGCCGATCAGCCACCACGGCGCTTGGCGACCGGCCGCGAAGAACTCCGAGGTGTTCTTGCCCGCGCGTTTGGCCAGCATGATGGCCGGCACGAACATGATGAGGACCGAGACGACGATGATGACCCAGTCGAGCGCGGTAAGATGCACGGCAATCCTCCAGCAGTTGCGCCGAGATTCAGCCGTAACGCGGCGGAAAACCTGTGCGCTCTCGCGAATTGCGCGGAATGACGATCGAGCAGCTTAACGCCGCCGACCGCGACGCATTCGTCGTGGCGGTCGGCTTTGCGTTCGAACACTCGCCGTGGATCGCCGGAGCAACCTGGGACCGCCGCCCGTTCGGAAGCGTCGACGGCCTGCATGCCGCCATGCTCGCGGTGCTCGACTGCGCCCCCGACGACCGTAAGGTCGCCCTGATCGTCGCTCATCCGGATCTGGCCGGTCGGGTCGCTCGCGAGGGCCGGCTGACGGCCGCCTCGACCGGCGAACAGACCTCGGCCGGGCTCGACAAGCTCACCGCCGAGCAACGCGCCCGTTTCGACGCCGCCAACGGCGCCTATCGCAACCGCTTTGGGTTCCCGTTCGTCATCTGCGCGCGCGAGCACGATACCGATTCGATCCTGGCCGCCCTCCAAGCGCGCGCCGGCAACGACCGCGCGACCGAGATCGAAACCGCTCTACGCGAGATCGGCAAGATCGCGCACCTCCGCTTACTCGACGCCGTAAAGGCCCACTAGCTGATGCTTCCCTACGCCCTGGATTGGCTCAACCTACTCGTACGCTGGTTCCACTTCGTCGCCGGTATCTCGTGGATCGGCGCCTCGTTCTTCTTCATCTGGCTCGACAACAATCTGGTCAAACCGGCCGACTCGGCGGACGCGACCGACGGCGTGAGCGGCGAACTTTGGAGCGTCCACGGCGGCGGCTTCTACCACAACCAGAAGTATTTGACCGGACCGAAGAACGAGCCGCTCACCGAACATCTGCACTGGTTCAAGTGGGAAGCCTACTCGACGTGGATCTCGGGCATGGCGATGCTCGCCCTGATCTATTGGGTCGGCGCGGATACGTTCCTGATCGACAAGAGCGTGATGGCGCTCACGCCGGCGATCGCGATCGCGATCAGCATCGCATCGCTCGTCCTCGGCTGGCTCGTCTACGACGGGCTCTGCCGCCTGCTCGGCAACAATCCGCGCGTGCTCGCGATCGCGATCTCGATCTTCTTGCTGGCGGCCGATTGGGGACTCTTCCACATCTTCGGCGCACGCGCGGCCTACATCCACGTCGGCTCGATCATCGGCACGATCATGGTCGCCAACGTCTTCTTCGTGATCATCCCGGGTCAGAAGAAGATGCTCGCGCAGATTCGCGCCGGACAACAGCCCGATCCGCGCCCCGGCCAGCTCGGCAAGATCCGTTCAGTGCACAACACCTACCTGACGCTGCCCGTGCTCTTCATCATGATCAGCAACCACTACCCGATGACGTACCAGAACGCCAACGGCTGGCTGGTGCTAGCCGCGATCGCGGTCGCCGGCGTCTTGGTGCGGTACTTCTTCGTGCTCACGCACAAGCAGAAGATGGTGATCGGCCTGCCGATCGCCGCCGCCGCGATCCTGCTGATCACGGCGATCGCCATCGCACCGCACGAGAGCGCGCCCGCTGCGAACGCCCCGGCCGTGCCGTTCGCGACCGTCAGCACGATAATCACGCAACGGTGCGCCACCTGCCACGCCGCCCACCCGACCGAGGCCGGCTTCGCGAGCGCACCCGCGGGCGTCCTACTCGACACGCCCGCGGGCATCGCCCAAAACGCCCCGCGCATCAAGATGCAAGCGGTCGATTCGCACGCCATGCCGCTCGGCAACGTCACCCACATGACCGACGCGGAGCGCGCCACCATCGGCACCTGGATCCAGCAAGGAGCCCACACGTAGATGACGCTCTCCACCCACGTGCTCGACATCGCGCTTGGCGTGCCCGCCGCCGGTATCAAGGTAACGCTCTCGCTGATCGCAGGGACCACGCACGTCGATCTGGCGAGCGGGACGACCAACGAGGACGGCCGAATTCCCGCGCCGTTCGGCGACGAATTGCAGACCGGAGAATACGAACTGATCTTCAAAGTCGGCGCGTACTACAAAGCGAAAGGGACCCCGTCGTTCTACGACGAGATCCCCGTACGTTTCATCGCTTCCGAAGCGCGCCACTATCACGTGCCGCTGCTCCTTAGCCCATACGGCTACTCGACCTACCGCGGGAGCTAGGGTTCACCCCTCGGCTGCTTTATAAGCGGCCCAGCCGCCGTATTTGCTGACGTCGGGCCAGTTGTTCTTCTCGATGAGTTCCTTCGGATAGAGCATCGCGTGGGCTTTGGTGCCGTCGGCGAGATCGACTTCGGTCTCGTAGAGATCCGGCGGTTCGCCCGCCATCAGCGAGGCGTACTGCTCTTCGGATAGTTCGTACAACTCGCCGAGGATCGAGATGCCGCCGCTTTCGACTTCATAGATGCCGGGATGCCAGCCGTCCTTGACGGAGTATAGCCGATACTTCGTCGCGGTGCTGACCGGACCGACGAGATATGCGTCTTGGAGATTCGGATGATCGGGCTGACCGCTCAGGGCCGAGCCGCAGATAAAAAATCGCTTCATTCGCGCCCTTTCGCGTCGAGCGCTGCGTCGACCTCGACCAGCGCCGCGGCCAGGGCTTCAACGCCGAGTTCGAGATCCGCGTCGGAGGTGCGCTCCTCGGCGACGTGACTGCGCCCACCGATGCTCGGGACGAAGATCATCGCGGTCGGAACGATCGTTCCGAGGCTCATGGCGTCGTGGCCGGCGCCGCTCGGGCAGTCGATCGCCGGGCGGTTCAGCGCGACCGCCACTCGGTGGATAGCGGCCTGAAGCTCGCGAGTCATCGGCGTCGGCCGGCGCCGCTCGAAAGCTTCGACCTCGACGGTGACGCCGCGCTTCTTCGAAACGTCGGCGACCGCGTCGTGGAACGCGCGTTCGATCGCGTCGAGCGAGGCGTCATCCGGGGCGCGTAGATCGAGCGAGAAGATGGCCGATCCCGGTACGACGTTCGTGCCGTTCGGCTCGACCACGATCCGCCCGACGGTCGCGACCGCATCCCGTTCCTTCCGCGCCGCGCCGTCGAGTGCGATCACCAGCTCCGACGCCGCGCAGAGCGCGTCGGCGCGCATCCGCATCGGCACGGTGCCCGCGTGGCCGCTCACGCCGGTGACGGTCGCACGGAGGCGGCGCTGGCCGAAGATCGCGGTGACGACGCCGAGCGAGACGCCGGCCTCTTCGAGGATCGGCCCTTGTTCGACGTGGAGTTCGAGGTAGGCGGCGACGTCGCGGTTCTCGCGCATCGGCACGCCCGGGAGCAAGCCGCCGTCGCTCGATGCAAGCGCATCGCGCAGCGAGACGCCGTCGTCGGCCACGATCGCCAGCGCGTCGTCGGCGCTCTTGATCCCGGCGAAGACCGAACTTCCGAGGCAGCCGAGCGGAAAGCGCGAGCCTTCCTCGCCAACCCAGGCGACCGCTTCGATCGGATGCCGCGTCTTCGCGCCACGTGCTTCGAGCAGTTCGAGCGCGCAGATGCTCCCGACCACGCCGTAGGCGCCGTCGTAGGCGCCGCCGGTCTTGACGGTATCCAGATGCGATCCGGTCAGGACCGGCTTGAGCCCCGGCTCCGTTCCTTCTCGGCGGACGAACACGTTGCCGACGGCGTCTTGCGTGAGCGAGAAGCCGGCCGCGCGTGCCCAGCCCGCGAACAGATCGCGCGCCGCGCGCTCCTGCGGCGAGGCGAGCGGACGATCGATGCCGGCTTCGTATGCGCCGAGCTTCGCGAGTTCCGCGAGACGGGCGACGACATTGGTAGATGCGTTCATTTCGGTGAGTGATTCTTTATCCAGTGATGTGCGATATCGATACGACGACAGACCCAGACGTCATCGTGTTTGAGAACATGGTCGAGAAAGCGCCCGAGTGCGGCCGCACGGCCGGGGCGACCGGCCAGACACGTGTGCAGCCCGATCGACATCATCTTCGGCTGCGTCAGCCCCTCTTCGTAGAGCACGTCGAAGGCGTCGCGCATGTATTCGAAGTAGCCGGACGGCGCCGAGAAGCCCGGCGCGACCGAGAACTTCATGTCGTTCACGTCGAGCGTGTACGGGATCACGAGATGATCCTTGCCCGACTCCTTGACCCAGTACGGCAGGTCGTCGTTGTACGCATCCGAGTCGTACAGGAAGCCGCCCTCTTCGACCACCAGGCGGCGCGTGTTCTCGCTGGGCGCGTAGCGACAGTACCAGCCGTAGGGGCGTTCACCGATCGTGCGGGATATCGATTCGACCGCGATCCGCATCTGCTCGCGCTCTTCTTCTTCGGACATATCCTGGAAGCCGACCCAACGATTGCCGTGCGAACAGACCTCGTGGCCGGCTTCGCGGATCGCGCGCGCCGCTTCCGGATTGCGTTCGAGCGCGAGGGCCGCGCCGAAGACCGTCACCTTGAGATCGCGTTCGGCGAACATGCGCATCAACCGCCAGAAGCCCGCGCGCGAGCCATACTCATAGACCGACTCGACGATCAGATCGCGCTTGCCCGGCCCGAGCGTCGCGCCCGGGACCTCGGTCAGATACTGTTCGGAAATGCCGTCGCCGTCGGGAATCGAATACTCCGATCCCTCTTCGTAGTTCATGACGATCTGGACGGCGATGCGTGCGCCGTTGGGCCATTTCGGATCGGGCGGAATCTCGCCGTACCCGACCATATCGCGGGGATATTCGGTCATCGCCAAAGAGTAGGCTCGCCGGCGCGATTATCCTGCCGATGCAAGCATTCTCGCACGTTGGTCGAACGCTAAGGATATGGGCGAGCCGTCTCAAACGCGTGCCGCAAAACGACGGTCGAAGTGGAGTGGACACGTCGCGCGATCGTTCGGCGAGGCGGCCGCACACAAGCGCGCGATCGACGCGGCGATTCCGCCGTCGGAACGGGTGGAGATGATCTGGGCGCTGGTCTGCGAGCGGACCGATACGTGGGGGAGCGATGCATCCACATATCGACTTGATCGAACTCTTGCACGCGTTGAATGGCTCCGAAGCTAAATACCTCGTCATCCGCACCGATCCACGAAACGCTGTCCGAGTTTGGGAAGCGCTCGCCTCATTTAGCGCGTCGATGTTGCCTACCTACACGACGACTCCGACGAAACGTAGCGAACCGGTCAGGCCGGTTTGAAGCCGATCGAGAGCGAGTTGATGCAGTAGCGTTGGTGCGTCGGCCCGGGGCCGTCATCGAAGACGTGTCCGAGATGGGAGTCGCACTTCTTGCAGCGGACTTCGACGCGCCGCATGCCGAGGCTGCTGTCGTCCAGGAGTCGGACGTTCTTCTGTTCGTCGGGATGGGTGAAGCTCGGCCAGCCGCAGTGCGACTCGAACTTCGCATCCGAGGCGAACAAATCGGTCCCGCATGCGCCGCAGGTGAACGTTCCGGCGCCGCGCTCTTCGAGCAGGCTGCCGGTGAACGGGCGCTCGGTACCGGCTTCGCGCAGGATGTGATACCGTTCCGGACCGAGTTCGGCGCGCCACTCGGCTTCGGTCTTGGTGATCTCGGGGGTTACGTCGTGGTTCATCACCTTCTATAACGCGCGCGGACCTTCGCCGGATGCGCCGCTAGCGTACGAACGTGCCGACCCCCTCATCGTCGAGCCCCTCGATCGTCATGCGCGAGGCCGTCCCGCCCGACGCGACCCCGAACGTGACCGCCGAGATGCCGGTGGCGTTCTCCCCGCTCGAAAGGTAAGAAAAAACGTTGCCGTCCCAATGGGCGAGCACGTAGCGGATCTTCTTGGGTCCGAGCGTCACGACGAGTTTTCCGTCTTCCACCGCGACGATCGCCGGCCCGTAGAGATCGCTTCGATAGGTCCCGACGTAGGCGTCGTTCGCAAGCGCCGCACGCGGCTTCGCCGGGCGCGTCTTGCCGACGAGTTCGCCGCGATCGGCGAGCATCTGCGCGAACGCTCCGGCGTACATGTCGTACCACGGCGCCTGCGGCGCGCCGAACTCGGCGAGATCCATGAACTCCGCGGTCAGCGTCTCGGGAACCCCGATCGGATAGCCGTTCGTCAGCACGATGATGCCGAGGTGTTCCGACGGCAAGAGCACGTACGTGGTCGCAGCACCGAGCGCGAACGCGCCTGAATGACTGAAGCGTACGCGCGCGCCCTGGTCGTACCCGACGCCGACGCCGAACCCGTAGAACGAGCCGCGACTGGCGGCGTTCGCGAGCGGGTTGCTCAACAGGTTCGGGCTTCGCGTCGCCAGCAAGGCCTTTTCATCGACGATCCGCTTGCCGTCGTAGACGCCGTTCGCAAGCTCCAAGCGCATCCACTGCGCCATATCGCGCGCGGTGGAACTCACGCCGCCGGCCGGCGACTGAACGTCGGCATCCCGGACGTAGAGCGGCTTCCATACTCCGCTCGATCGCACGTGAAGATCCGCGCGGTTCGCGGACGCGCGGTAGTCGGCAAACCGCGAACTCGTGTGCGTCATGCCGAGCGGTACGTAGATACGCTCGTGCGAGAGCTGCTCCCAGCTCGTGCCGGCCGCGTTCGCGACGGCCTGCGCACCGGCCGTCATGCCGAGATTCGTATAGTGGTAGGTGACGCGGAACGGATCGAGCGGATAGTACTGTAATCGCTCGATCGCCTGCGCGCGCGTGTAGCCCAGATCCTCGAGCGCATCGCCCGCATGATCGGGCAGGCCGCTGCGATGGGCATACATGTCACCGATCGTCACGTGACTCCCGACCCACGGGTCGGCAAGCGTGAAGCCGGGGATGTACTTCGCGACCGGATCGCTCCACTTCACGACGCCACGCCCGACCTCGGAGGCGACCACCGCCGAACCGACCGACTTCGAGACGGATGCGAGTTCGAAGACGGTGTCGCCGTCGACCGGCTTCTTCGTGACCGTGTTCCGCACGCCGTAGCCTCGTAAGAAGACGATCTTATCGTCGTGTACGACCGCGATCGACATCCCCGGCACGCCCGACTTGCGCATGATCTCGCGCGCCAGCCCGTCGAGCGCGGCGATCGCACGATCGATACGCGCGGGCGGCACGACCAGGACGGTAGCGGAGGACGGCGACGGAGCCGCAGCAACGGCCGGACTGCTTGCGATCAGCGCCGCAAGTCCGGCGAAGAGAATCGAACGTACCTTCATAGCGGTGTGGTATTGCACGCGCCTCGAAACTTCCCGCACGGTGCGGGGTAGATGCGGCATGAACAGGCTCGAGATCTCGGCGCTTACGAAGCGCTATCGTAGTGGCGTCCAAGCGTTGAGCGGCGTCTCCCTTGACATCGGGCCCGGCGTCCTCGGTCTG
>JBBRTL010000029.1:0-17305 GCA_038244445.1 Vulcanimicrobiales bacterium | reverse complement strand
GTGAGCGCGGCGAAAGCGCGTGCGTCGGGCTTTTGGAAGCCGATGTCGGCGCTGGCAAGGATCGGACCCTCGAATCCTACGCGGCGCGCCTTGGCGGTCTGCAGCGGGTTCCAACCGTTGGTCAGCATCGCGACCGGCGTTCCGCGCGCGCGCAATGTGGCGAGCGTCTCGCGCGCTCCGGGCACTGGAACGACCACGTCGTCCACCCTTTCCAGACACATCTCGACGTACGCGTCGACGTAGGTGCCATCCGACGCAACCCCACGCTCGGTGACGAAGCGCAGGACTGCCACCGAGATCGACCACGCTCCCGCGCGCTGCCTGACGAGAATTTCGTCGATCCGATCGCTCTCCTCGGCGAGCGTTCCGAGCGCGCGGCCGCCGTCGGCAAGCACGCGCTCGAGCAGACGCAAGAAGGCGATCCGCTCGAGCTTGTTATCGATTCCGAGGGTGTGGTCGAAATCGAAACCGATGCCGGCCACACCGAGCACTATTTCGGGCCGGGGCCCGTGACGACCCGGACGAAGCCCTTAGGCCGGATCCATTTCGTCATCGCCTTCTGGACGGAGTTCTGGGTCGCGCCGAGTTCGCGGCGCGCGTCGATCAGGTTCTGATCGAGCGGGAGTCCGCGACCGGCGTAGTTCAGGAACATTCCCGCGACGCCGTCGTAGCTTCCGATGCGGATCGGCAGTTCGCCCATCAGCAACGCCTTCGCCCGCAACAGCCGATCGGCGTTGAGTGGCGCCCTCTGCAGCGCGGTCAGATTGGCGACGATCTGATCGGCGGCCGGGAGCACGTTCTTCGGATCCGAGCCGAAGCTCAGGTTGAAGGTCGAGCGCACCTTGCCGGCATTCACGGCGCTCTGCACGTTGTACACGTAGCCGTGGACTTCGCGCAGATCGTGGTAGAGCAACGAGGAGTAGAAGCCGCCGGTGAGCGCGGTGTTGGCGACCTGCATGCTAGCCCAATCCGCGTCGTTGCGTTTGAGTCCGATCGTCTCGACCATCTGCACGGCCGATTGCACCCGGCCGGTTGCCGGAACGCCGACCGCACCCGGAAGGTTCTGCGCGACCGGGCTCGGGTAGACGTTCGGTTTGGGTCCTATCGCCGTCCAGCCTCCGAAGTACTTCTCGACGATCGCGCGGGCTTTGGCGGGCGTCGTGTCGCCGATCACGACGATGGTCGTCAGGTCGGGACGGTAGGCGCCGGAGAACCACGCCTTGACGTCGTCGAGCCCGACCGAGCCGACGGTCGCGGTGGTCGCGAACCGACGCTGCGAATCGCCGATCGGGTAGAGCGCGTCTGCGAGCGCGACTTCGGTCAAGTGATCCGGCGAGTCCGCGGCGTCGGCAACGCCCTTGATCTGCTGGGCCTTGACGATCGCGAACGATTTCGCGTCGAACGCCGGGTGGAGTTCCTCATCCGCGAGCAACGCGATGCCGCGATCGAAGTTCGCCGTCAGGGTGGAGATCCCGAACTCGGTTCCCACGTTCGCGCTCGCCGCGATCTTATCGAACTGGGCCTGGAGTCCGACCCGATCGTAGTGGGTGGTCCCGTACGGCATCAGCGTGCTCGTCAGATCCGCGACGCCATCTTTCCCGGCCGGCTCCTGGACCTGCGGATTGTTGGAGATCGAACCGCTCACCACGACCGTGTGCGTGATGTGCTCGGGTTGCACGATCAAGCGCAGGCCGTTCGAAAGCGTCATCGAGACCGGCGCGAGCGTCTGCTTGGGGACCTGCAGATGGTCGAGTACGCGTTGCGCCCAAGGAACCAGCGCCTGATGGGTGCTCGGCGGGATCGAGTTGTCTTCCTTATGCATGCCGCCCGAGATGCTCAGCTTGCCGATGTTCTTCGGGACCGCGTACGCCGCGATCACTCTGGTGTTGTCGAACGACGAACGCATGACCCGGTTGACGTCGGCGACGCTGACCTTGCCGAACGCGGCGATCATGTCGTCGGGCGAGTGCAGACCTTGGACCGCAAGCGCGCTGCTCCACTGATTCGCTAGACCTTCGATAGAGTTGCCTGCGAACTCCAGGTCGGAGACCTCGCGCAGTTTGGCGGCCGCGACCAAGTCGCTCGGCACGCCCCATTTGGCGTAGGTGTTGATGACCGCGCGCAGCCAGCCATCGGCCGTCTCGGGCTTGGTCGCGATCGGCACGATCGCGTAGGTCAGTCCGACGGTGGTCTTCGGAAACGACTGCGGTTGGAAGCCGGCCTGGTAGACTTTGCCCGTAGCCGCCAGCTCGGCGAGCGCGCCGCGCTGGCTGTTGAGCACGTCGCCGGCGATCACGCCGGCCGCATAGTCGGGGCTGTCGTAGCCCGGCAGACGATAGCCGAGTAGCACGGCCGTGAACGGCTGATCGCTGGTATCGCGGTAGACGGCGCCGGTGAACGGCCGGAGCACGACCGGCGTCCGCGCCGGTAGCTTGGCCGCCGGGATGTCGCCGAAGATCGAGCGGACTTGATTCACCACCGTCGGACCGTCGACGTCGCCGACGATCACGTAGAGCGCGTTGTTCGGGTGATACCAGGCCTGGTAGAACTTGAGGAGCTGCGCTCCGTTGACCTGATGGGCAAATCCGTAGACGGTGCCGAGCCCGTTCTTGGCATACGGCGTTCCGGCCAGCATCCGATCGTTGAGCTTGGTGAACATGCGATAGATCGCATTCGAGTTGTCCTGCGTCACCTCTTGAGTGATCGCACCGCTCTCCTGTTGCCACAGGTTCTGCGACATCAGCAGCCCGGTCGCACGCGAGCGCTCGACGCGTAACGCGATGTCGAGATACTGCGACGGCACCGTGAAGTAGTATTGCGTGACTTCGCCCTGCGTATCCGCATCGAAGTTGCCGCCGGTCACGCCGAGCGCGTCCATCAGCGCTCCCGACGAGAGCGTCTTGCTGCCGCGGAACATCATATGTTCGGTCGCGTGAGCGAGCCCGTCGATCCACTGCTCGTCCGAGCCGACCTTGTAGTTGAGCATGGTCGTGACGACCGGTGCGAGTGGATCGTGGACGACTACGATCTGCAGTCCGTTCGCGAGGGTCGCGCGCGTCACGGTCAGATTGGCGGCAGCGGCCGGCGCCGGCGCGACCAAGGCGACGAGCGCGGCGAGAAGAGCGCCCGCAAGGGCGGCGGTAAGGCTACGATGCTTCATGTCGGCGCGCTTCGACGCTAGGACGAGGCAATCATCGCGCGTGCGGAGGGTGCGGCTTGGACGGCGGCGCGCAGGCCGGCATGCTCGGGGCGTTTCAGATTCGGGTCGGCCGTGACGATCGCGTCGGCGTCGGCTTTAGCGGTGCGGTAGACCTCGATGTCGCGGATCAGGTCGGCGAACCGAAACTCGTCGATGCCCGACTGGGCGGTGCCGGAAAACTGGCCGGGTCCCCGCAGACGTAGGTCTTCTTCCGCGATCGCGAAGCCGTCGGTCGTCTCGGTCAGGATCTCCAGGCGCGCACGCTCGCCGGCGTCGTCCGGTGCGACCAGCAGGCAGTACGACTTGGCGGCGCCGCGACCGACCCGCCCGCGGAGCTGGTGAAGTTGTGCGAGCCCGTAGCGATGCGCGTCCAGCACGACCATGACGCTTGCGTTCGGGACGTCGACGCCGACCTCGACCACGGTGGTCGCGACCAGCACGTCGATCTGACCGCCGGCGAAGCGGCCCATGATCTCGTCCTTCTCGCGGGGCGGCATCTTGCCATGGAGCACGCCCATGCGCAGATCCGGGAACGCGTCGCGCTTGAGCCGTTCGGCCTCGGCGAGCGCGCTCGTGAGATCCGCTTCGTTTTCGTCGATCGCGGGAGCAACGATGTAGACCTGATGCCCCAGCCCGACGTTGCGCCGGACGAACTCCTCGACGCGCTGCTTCCGGCTCGCGCGCAACGCAAACGTCTCGATCGGCGTGCGACCGGGTGGGAGTTCGTCGATCGTCGATGCGTCGAGATCCGCGTAAACCGACTGCGCGAGCGTCCGCGGGATCGGGGTCGCCGTCATGTGGAGCGTATGCGGCGCCCCGCCCTTCGAGCGCAACCGCGCTCGCTGTGCCACGCCGAAGCGATGTTGCTCGTCGATCACCACCAAACCCAGGCGCGCGAAATCGACACCCTCGGTGAGCAATGCATGCGTCCCGACCGCAAGCGACGCTTCGCCGCTGCCGATCCGTTCGACGGCGTTCTTGCGCGCCCGCGCACCTTGGCTCCCGAAGACCGCCTCGAGCGCGACGCCGAGCGGGAGCAAGAGCGGCGCGAGTTTGGCCGCATGCTGGGCGGCCAAGATCTCGGTCGGCGCCATCAGGGCCGACTGCACGCCGTTGCGCGCCGCGAGCACGATCGCGGCCGCCGCGACCAGCGTCTTGCCGCTGCCGACGTCGCCTTGCAAGAGCCGGTTCATCGGTACGTCGCTTGCCATATCGTTCCAGATCTCGGCGATCGAACGACGCTGCGCCCCCGTCAGCGGGAATGGCAGCGCGGTTTGAAACTCGTCGAGCAGCCCGGTCGGAATCGTCAGCGCGAGCGCCCCGCGTTCGCGCACGCGCACTTCGCGCTTTTGCCGCGCGTTCGTCGCGAGGACTAGAAACTCGGAGTAGATGAAGCGATCGCGCGCTCGCTCCGCTTCTTCGGGCGTCGCGGGTGCGTGAGCCGAGCGATACGCCTCCGCAAGCGGCGGGAACTTCTGCCGCTTGGCCAGCGCCGGCGGGATCGGATCGTCACCGGCCAGCTCGAGCAGCCGCGCCAGATTCTTGTGCACGACCTGCGCGATCTTGCGCGTCGAGAGATCTTTGCTCGCGTGATAGATCGGGACGACCTCGCCGCGATACTCTTCGCCGTCGCCGAGGATGCCGTAGTTCGAGACATTCACGACCGGTTCGGCGAGCGTCATCTCGACCCGTCCGCGCACGTAGATGCGCATCCCGGCGAAGAAGCGTCCGATCACGAAGCGCCGGCGCCCGATCCACTTTGCGACGAACGTGCCCGTCTCATCTTGCAAGCGCGCCTCGACGATCTCCAGATCGCGCACGCGCTTCTCTTTGACCGAGAGGATCCGGCCGACCGCGTTCTCTTCGCCTTCGGCGGCGCCCAGACGATTCGATGGCGTCGGGTAGCGCTGATCCTCGTAGCGGAACGGCAGATAGTCGAGGAGATCGTGCGCAGTCAGCAGGCCCAACTCGCGGAAGTAGCCGGCCGTCTTCGGGCCGACGACCGCAAGGTCGCTAATCGGGATCGGGTTTGGCACGCTGCAACAAATGCTCGCCGACGCGTCCGAGCGAGACGTTGCGCTCCGCGAGCATCACCAGGAGATGGAAGAGCAGATCGGCCGACTCCCAGACGAGTTCGTCGGGATCGTCGTTCTTAGCGGCGATCACTACCTCGGTCGCCTCTTCGCCGATCTTCTTGCCGATGCGGTCGACCCCGCCGGCATAGAGCTTGGCGACGTACGAGCCTTCGGGCGGATCGAGCTTGCGTTGAGCAAGCACGGCCTCAAGCGCATTCATCGCCTGGGCAAAGCGTTCGTCGCGCACCGGCACGTCGGACGCAAGCAGGCTCTCGTAGAAACAGGTCGCGGCTCCGGTGTGGCAAGCCGGACCGGCGGGTTCCACGTCATAAAGGAGGGCGTCGCCGTCGCAGTCGGCGCGGACTTCCCGCACGCGCTGGGTGTTCCCCGAACTCTCGCCCTTGCGCCAGGGCGCTTGCCGGCTCCGGCTGTAGAGATGCGTCTCGCGGGTCGCGATCGTGCGCTCGACCGCGGCGCGATCGGCCCAGGCGAGCGTCAACACCGCACCGGTGGTGGCATCCGCGATCACGACCGGCAGTAGTCCGTCGCTGCCCCACTTAAGCGTATCCAGATTCATCGAACGCTTGGTTTCCACGGGCGCATCGGAATCCCGCGTGCGGCCAGCGCCGCTTTGAGGTCCGGGATCGTGACCTCCCCGAAGTGGAACAGCGATGCGGCGAGCGCCGCATCCGCATCGGCGCGTTCGAAGACGTCGACAAAGTCGTCGATGCTGCCCGCGCCGCCGGACGCGATCACGGGCACGTTCGTGGCCGCCCGGACCGCCGCGGTCAGCCCGAGATCGTAGCCGATCTTGGTACCGTCGCGATCCATGCTGGTCACCAGCACTTCACCCGCACCGCCGTCGCGCGTCGCCTCGGCAACCCACCTGAGGACGTCGATCCCGGTCGCGGTGCGCCCGCCGTCGACCACGACTTCCCAGCCGGTGCGATTCGCGCGAGCATCGACCGCGAGGAGGATGCATTGGCTGCCGAACTCCGCCGCCGCCTCGCGCAACAGGTCCGGCCGTCGCACGGCGCTCGAGTTGAGCGCGACCTTATCGCACCCCGCCCGGAGCAGATCGCGCACGTCTCCGACCGCGTTGACGCCACCACCGACCGCGAACGGGATCGTCAACTCGCGCGCGACCCCGCGGACGACCTCGCGAGTTGCCTGCCGCCCCTCGACCGTCGCAGTGATATCGAGAAAAACCAGTTCGTCGGCGCCGGAGGCTTCGTAGGTCTTGGCGAGTTCGACCGGATCGCCGGCGTCGCGGAGCGCGACGAAGTTCACGCCCTTGACGACGCGGCCGTTCTTGATATCCAGGCACGGAACGATCCGGCGCGTCAGCATCGCGCCTCGAGTGCGGCCCGGGCGCCGCGCGCGAGCGGTACCGGGACGCCGGCCCGACAGGCGAGTTCGACGAGCGCGCCCAGGATCGGAGCGATCTCCATCGTCCGCCCGGCTTCGAAGTCTTGCAGCATCGAAGTCTTGACGTCGGCGACGTGCGAGAGCACCGCGACCCGATCCTCGACGTCGATATCTCCGATCGCGCCGATCGCACGGCCGACGGCGATCGCTTCGAGCATCAGGCCGCGTACTTCGGCAAGCGCAGTCGGATCTTCGATCAGTCGGTGCACGGTCACGCCGCGCAGGGTGCTGACCGGGTTCAAGCCCACGTTGTTCACCAGCTTCAGCCAGACCGTCGCGCGGACGTTCTCGTCGGCTTCCGGCGCAAGCCCGGCGCCCCGGAACATCTCGCAGAGTTCGCGAGCACGAGTGCCGACGCCGCCGGCCGCATCGCCGAACAGGTAGCGCGTCCGACCGCTCTGCAGGATCGAACCGGGCGCCGCGATGTGCCCGGAGGCGTGGACGACGCCGCCGATCGTCTGCTCGTCGGGAAAGAGCGCGCCGATGCGGCCGCCCGGATCGACGCTCGCGAGCGGCGGTGTGCGCGCGAACCAGAACGGCACGCCGTTCTGCATGGTGACGATCGTGAGACCCTTGCGCACGGCCGGCGCGAGTTGTTCGATCGCGTCCGGCCACTGATGCGCTTTGAAGCCGGCGATCGCGAGGTCGAACGTCCCGAGTTCCGCGAGCCGATCGCTTGCGGGCACGCGCACGGTGAACTCGCCGAGGACACTTCGGACGTGGAGGCCGCGTTGGCGGATGGCATCGAGATGAGGGCCGCGTGCGACGACCGCAACGTCGTATCCCGCCCGCGCGAGTGTTGCGGCGGCGAAGCCGCCGATACCGCCGGCTCCGATGACGACTATGCGCATGAATGCTCGATGTGAGGATGGATGAGAACGTTGGAGGCGACGGGCAGATTTGAACTGCCGAATGGGGCTTTTGCAGAGCCCTGCCTTACCACTTGGCTACGTCGCCGTTCTCGTTCGTTCTCGGCTGTCGGTTAGCGGGTAGTGGGAATCGAACCCACGCGTCGACCTTGGGAAGGTCACAGGCTGCCATTACATCATACCCGCGAGCCCGCTCCGGTTCCACTCGGCTACCGTCGCGTCCTACAGAACCGCGCGATTCGGCCAAGCGTTGCATGGGTCCAGCGATCGTTCAAGGAGGCCGCACCTCCCGCGCGAAGCCAGCCAACGTGACGTGGATCTATGCGCTTCCGGCTTGGCTCTTTGCACCGCTCGCCATCGCGGTCATCTGCACGTTCGCCGGCGGCGGCCTGTTGCTGGTGCGACGCTTCGGCACCAACGCCGAGCGGATCACCCACAACGACGTGGCCGGCCCGATCATCGGAACGGCCGGCACGATTCTTGCGGTTGTGCTCTCGTTCATGGTGGTGGTGGTTTGGCAAGAGTACGATGCCTCGGCCAGCAACGTCCAGCGCGAAGCGAGCGCGGTCGCCGATCTGCATCATCTCGTGCTGGGCTTTCCGGTCCCGCTACGCGGCGTAGTGCAGCGCGACCTGGATCACTACACCGACACCCTCATCACCGACGAGTGGCCGCTCATGCAACATGGCGGCCGGAGCACGATCGCGAAGCGGCTCGCCTACAACGTGGAACGCGACGTCGTCGCCTTCGTTCCCACGACGGCGCACGAAGAGACGCTCCAAGGTCAGGCGCTCGAGCTGGTGCGCACCTTCGCCGACGCCCGGCGCCAGCGGCTCTTCGATAACGACCAGGGTATCCCGCCGCTGATGTGGACCGCCATGCTGGTGCTCAGCATCATCACGGTCGGATTCACCTATCTCTTCCGGGTCGATAACATCCGCGCGCATCTCATCATGACGGTCGGGCTGAGCGCGATCGTGGCGGTGATCTTCGTCCTGATCGCGGAGCTGGACTACCCGTTCCGCGGTGACATCCGGATCGGTCCGGATGCGTTCGCACGCGTCCAGGCCACGATCCACGAGTTCGACTACGACCCCGCCAAAGGCGACTACTGAGCCCTAGACGACCACACCGACCGCTCGGGCGAGCACGACCGCGATCGTGACGAACGAGGTGATCGCCTCGGACATCATCAGCATCTTGGCCGAACGGGTGATCGGGAACGTATCCGCCGGACTGAACGCGAGCGCGTTGGTGAACGCGAGAAACAGGTAGTCGACGAAGAGCGGCTTCCAGCGCTTTTCGATGCACGCGATCCGCTCGTCTCCGACCAGCATCTGCGGGAACAGGAAATCGGCGCGCAAGAACTCGAGCGCCGAACTTGCATGCGCGCGCGGCTCCGGTCCGCCGCCGTCGACCTCCCAATACCACATCGCATAGACGAGCACGTTGGAGAGCCAGATCTGCGCCCCCGCGATCAGCAGTTGCTGACCGGCGCCGGCCGCCTCGAGCAGTTGCTTGCGCTCCGGCGAGAACATGGTCGAATAGATCAGCAGCGCGACCGAGGCGACGTTGAAGAAATTGATGAGGGCGATGAGGGCGACCGAAGCGACCCGCTGGGCGGGCGTTTCCTGGTGACGGCTGGGCGCGAAGATCAGGAGCGGCAGCAGGAGGCCGAGTACCAGGATCGGCGCGAGCAACACAGGCCCGAGGATGAACTGCCGCGGGAGGGTGATGTAGAGAACCAGTACGCCGACGACCGCGATCGCCGCGTGCCAGCGCGGCTCGTCCGACGGGCCGACGTGCGTCGAAGCGGGTGGTACGCGAGTAGACATATCCATCTGGGTTGCCGCGCAACCGCGGGCATCCCTCCGCGGTCGTACGTGCCATGGCCACAGATTTTCGCGACGGTAAGACCTTCCCGCGGCCCGGCCGCTTGAAGCTCGGCCCGTACATGTGGCTCGCGCGCGTCTCCGATAAGGCGCGCGCCGCGGCCGCGGGCACGATCTTCGACTATATCTATCCGTGTCCGATGGACCAAGCCGTCCTCGAACGCTGGGGGCTCACGCCCGCCGAGTTCGACGCAGCGATCCGCACGCACCCGACCGACGACGCGCTCCAAGCATGGCTCGCATCCCGCACCGATGCGTCGCACGCCGAGGCCGCGAACCGTTGGCTCGAAGGCGACAAAAGTGAGAACCTCGACCGTCAAGACCGCGAAGAAGGCGCGATCGCGGGCTGACAAGGAGGGGAGCCGCGCACGTTGAACGTAGCGCGGTCGCCCGGAAGGGTGCCCCGAGCCAAGATAGCTCAGTTGGTAGAGCACGCGCCTGAAAAGTGCGGTGTCCCGAGTTCAAATCTCGGTCTTGGCACCATATCGAAACCGTCCGGAGAACTCCGGGCGGTTTTTTATCGCGGCGTGCGAACGTCGGCGAGATGGATACGCTCGAAGCCTTCTCCGCACTCGACGTGCGCGTCGGGACCATTCTCGCAGCCGAAGCGTTCCCGGAAGCGCGCAAACCCGCCTACAAACTCAGCATCGACTTCGGCGGGGAGATCGGCCTCAAGCGCTCGAGCGTGCAGATCACTGCGCGCTACACGATCGGCGAGTTGATCGGCACGCAGATCCTCGGCGTCGTGAACTTCCCGCCCAAACGCATCGCCGGATTCTCGAGCGAAGTCCTCGTCCTCGGCGTCCCGGACGAATCCGGCAACGTCGTCCTCGTCCGCCCCGACTTCCCCGTCCCCGACAACGGGCGCCTCTACTAAGCTACCGCGCATAGGAGCGCCACGCTGTCATGCCGAGCGTAGCGAAGCGAAGCCGAGACGTTCAAATCGCATCGGCAAGAAGGAGGGCGCTTTCTGCGACCCCGAAGGACCTTCTCCTGGGTACCCTGCTCGTCTCCTACAAGGAGCCTTTCAAAATGAGCATGTCCCGCTATGTCGTCCCCTTCCTTGCCGTTGCAGGCGTTCTGATCGCCTCCGGATGCGGTTCGCATTCGCAACTCCCTGCGGTCCAACCGGGATCGACCTCAAGCGCAAGTTCGCCGGCCCTCGTCCCGCCGGCCCCGATGGCGAAGACCGCGGTGCTTCCGGCGAGCGTGATGCTCGCCGCGACGAAGAAACCGGACATCGCGATGCAAGGCGCATCCTACTCGCAGATCCCCGGATCGGCGTCGTTCGCGGCCGCGTCCTCCGACGGATCGCTGTGGGTCCTCTCCGATCTCCCGGCCGGCCCCGACAAGTATATATGGCATTATTCCACCACGAACAGCACGTGGACCAACGTCCCGGGGCTGGCGACGCGACTCGCGATCGCTCCCACTGGAACGTTGTATGCCATCAATTCCGGCGGCGGCATCTACATGTGGAGCGGCTCTGCATGGACCGCGATCGGCGGCGGCGCTTCCGACATCACCGTCGACTACGACGGCTCCCTCTTCGTGATCTCCAACGCCGGCACGGCCGGCACCGACCGTCCCATCTGGCACTACACCGGTACGTGGTCGCTATCGCAGGGCGCAGGCGTGCGCTTGATCTCGTCCTGGTGGGATACGAATTCGTATGGTTGGCTCGGCGGCGCGCACGGCGGCATGTACGTCCTCAACGCGGTCGGCAACATCTATCACGAAGTCGCAGGTACGCCCGGCTTCGTGCAACTGCCCGGCCAGGCGACGGAACTCACTGTGACGTCGGAAGGCGGCTATTACGTCCTGGCCTACCCGCGCAATGCGGCCGGCAACAGCATCTATTACTTCGATCTGGATGGCGCCTCGCCGACCTACACCCAACAGGCCGGAGTGGGCACGAGCATCACCACCAACAGTTCCATGCTCTACGTCATCTCCGCGTCCGGTGGGATCTATTCGTCGCCCGTCCGGGCGGCCCATCAATGGACGTTCGGTGGATCGACGAATACGGTTTCGGCAACCAACGGCCAGACCCCGGCCCCGCTGACCCTCACCCCGTACAACAACATCACCTTCGCCATCCAGTTCCAACAAGTGACATCGGGGTCGGGTAACCTAGAAGTCTCCGACGCGCTCAATAACGGGGACATCAACCCGAATACGGTTCCGGTAGACAATGCTACCTCCGGATACACACCGGTCATCTACTCCTCCATCTACAACCCAGGCCCGCAGACCATCACGACCGGGCAGGCCGCCCCGGCCATCACGGTGACGAAATCGACCGGCTTCGGAAGCTTCACGTCGTGCAGTCTGGATGGGTGGAACAACAACAACGGTACGCGCGCGTGGCAAGCGTTTGAGACCAGCACCATCTCCGGCAATACCGTCTCGTTCCCGACGTTTACCCTCCCCGGGACCAGCACGGTCGACTTCCCACCCGGCCAGCAAACCGTCCTCGCGCTCGCATGTCACTAGCGAACACTCCGACCCCCCTCTAGGCAACACGACGAGAAGAGCCCCGTTGCAACCGCAGCGGGGCTCTTCTTACTAGGCGAACTGCTCTCCTAGAAGAGCCGTGCTCCCAGCCATGTCAGGCGATCTTCCAATGCGACAGGGGTAGCGAGGCTGTGATCGATTTTGTAGATCCACATCGATCGCGGTGAGGGTGCGGCGCTGAAGAACACGACCTCGTTTTCGGGCGTGATGTAGAAGTCTTTCTGCGCGAACTGGAACATATACGCTTGCGCGTGCGAACGCGCGAGATACGGGAGCGGCTCGAGCGGTTCCATCTGCGCGGTGTAGGCATCCACGTCCGCCGGCTTCTTGCCGAGTAGAAACCACTGCGAGAAGCTCGGGTTTCCCGCCATCAATACGTACCAACGCGGTCGCGGATCGACGCCGGAGAGCAGCGAGCCGTACATCGCCCCGAAGTCGTGGCCGACGTAGGCGATCCGATGCGGATCGACGCCGGGTTGCGCGACCAGCAGATCGAGCGCCCGGCGCAGATCGACGACTTGGGCGATCGACTGCGCGTAGTCGGTATCGGTGCTCCGGACCTGCATGAACCACTCGCGCTTGCCGTACTGCTGTTCGGACCACTGCGCGTCGACCAACACGGAGGTCGCTCCCTTCCTCGCAAGCGCGATCGCGTCCGGCTCGAACTCGGTGTGGTTGGTCGTCTTGCGATCTCCGAGCCAATGCACGAAGAGCACACCCGCATGGGATTTCGACGGCGCGACCGGCGAGACGATCTCGGCCGTCAGCGTCCGACCGTTCGCCGAGGCGAACGTGACCAGACGGCTACGAACGCCGTTCGCAACCGCCTGAGATTTCTGCGTGATCTGGAGCGGGGCGCTCGCGTCGTAGGCGAACGCCGAGGCCGGGAGCGGTTCCGCGTGCACCGCGATCGGTATGGCCAGGGCTGCGACGCACGCGGCGACGACGAGCTTATCCAAGGGACGGTTCTCCCGGACGTCCGGTGATCATTGGAACGTCGCCGTGAAGAGATAGCTCCCCGAGACGGCTTCGCAGTTACGGATATCGGCTTTGTACGTGCTCTCCCTCGCGGCGCGCAGAGCTGCGGCATCCAGGAGCGAGCTTCCCGACGAGCGGTAGACGCCGACGTCGGTCACGTTACCGTTCGCGTCGATCGTCACCCGGACTTGGGTCGTGCCCGTCAGCCCCTGTTCTTGCGCGAGTTCCGGGGTGTCAGGCGTTACCGGATCGAGCGCGCGGGCGGCCACGTCGGGCGCAGTACACACCGGACCGGGTGCGGTCGTCGGCTCGACGGGGCCGGTCGGACCGGGATCGGGCCCGATCGGGCCGATCGGCGGTGTGATCGGGCCGACCGTGTCGGTCGTCGTGCCCTGGTGATCGTGGCTGACGACCGGCGGGGTCGGCCGAAGATGGTGCGCGCGCGTCGCCGGTTGCACGAACGCGATCGGTTTCGGCGTGACGATTATCAGTGGCCGCGGTGGCGGCTTCGGAGGTCGGTGCTCGATGGTGACGGTATGCGTCGGGTCGGGTGTATAAGCCACGCTCACGTGGATACTCTGGGCCCAGTAGATGACGACGGCATGGGCCGCGAGCGAGATCGCGAGCGCCCACATCAGGAACCGGTTGCTACGACGTTTCATGCCCGTGAAATGCACCGCACGACGAGGGTGTGACGCGGTCCACGGACAAGTGTATGCTCGCTCGCTTTACGACCGGAGGTTCCTATGCTCCGCCGCCTTTATTCGTCTGCCGCCGTGGCCGCCGTTGCCGCTCTGGCGCTCGCCGCACCCGCCCCGGCGGCGCCCGCCGCCAAGCACGCCACCCCGCCTGTCTGCGGTCCGTTTCTCGCAAACGGGTTGACCGAACCGCCCGCCGTCGAAGTCGCGAGTCTTCCGCGCAACGCGGGCGGCGAGCACGAACTGATCCTCGCAGTCCACACCGAGAAGAGCGGGCGCTTCTGCTATAAGTACGTCGCCGACGGCGTCGAGCATATCGCCGCACCGACCATCCGCGTCCATCGCGGTCAACACTTCGCACTGCGCATCGTGAACGACATCAGCACGCCGAGTAAGGGCGAACGCGTTTCGTCGAACGCGATCCCGTCGTGCATGCCGATGGCGATGGCGATGGGGCGGACGCCGGTCGCGCACTATGCCGGCTATCTCAATCACACGATCGACGATAGCTGGTACCCGAAGCGGGCCGTCGATACGAACATCCACCTGCACGGTTTCCAGGGGCCGGCGAGCCAGGAAGATATCTTCCTCTCGACCCTCAGCACGCCGATGCACGCGTGCGAATACCACGTCACGATTCCGAGGACGCAACCGCCCGGAACGTATTTCTATCACCCCCACATCCACGGCGCCTCGGATGCCGAAGTCGGCGGCGGGCTTTCGGGCGCATGGATCGTCGAGCCCGACGCAGCGCAACTGCCGGATTCCGCCGATCACGTGCTCCTGCTCCGCTATCGCCTACCGGTCGCGGTCGACAACGCGTTCGTTCCGGACGACAGCGCCATCTACACCACCGCCGCCACCCACGAGGGGGCGCTCCCGATCGGCAAGCCGGTCGCCTACGATCCGTTCGCTCCGCCGGCCTGGCCGCTACCCTATCCGATGCATATCGGTGCGATCACCGAAGACGCGTCCGGCTGCAACGGCATCTTCGCCGAACCTGTGTTGACCGTCAACGATGCGCCGATTCCGTCGACGCTCGACGTGGCTGCCGGTCAGACGCAGCTCCTCCGGCTGGTCGACACGACCTCGGATTCGCCGAAGCAGCTCTCGCTTCACGACGCGAGCGGATCGGTCGTGCCCATGCACGTCGTCGGTCGCGACGGTACCCCGATCTCCGGCGACCCCGCCCGGCCGCTCGCGAACTACGTCGCGATGGATCAGGTGATGCTCGCGCCTGCGGCACGGGCAGATGTGCTGATGACGCTCGCCGCGGGCGAAACGGTGACGCTTTCGAGCGAGCACTTCTGCGGCGGCGCCGATGCGTTCTTCGAGACGCCCCACCCGCTGCTCCGCATTCGCGGTGTCGCAAGCGACGCACCCCCCGTCGCCGTCGTATCGACGCCGGTAGTCCCCGCGACCACGCCCGCATCGAAACTCGTCGCGTACGCGCACGCCAACCCGAAGCTGATCCATCGTCGCGCGATCACGTTCACCGAGTACACCATGCCGGCCCGCGGCAAGGTTCCGCCCCATTCGGCGTTCTTCATCACGCAGACGTCCGACAAGAACTTCCGGGAGCATCCGTTCTCGCCGGTCTTCGCGCCGGGCGGAACCGTGCCGTCGAACCCGGACATCGTCGTCAAAGCCGGCGCGATCGAAGAATGGTATCTCATCAACGCTTCGATGGAAGCGCACACGTTCCACATCCACCAGATGACGTTCGTGGACGAGCACGGGCAAGCGGGGATCCCGGTCGCGCTCGACGAGGTCTTCATCCCGGTCGGAAGTCTGCTGCCGAATCCGCGCGAACCGAACTATCCGCTGGTGAAGCCGAGCATCACCCGCATCCTGCTCGACTTCCGGCACGTGCCGCGTGGCACGTTCGTGTTCCACTGCCACATGCTCTATCACGAAGACCGCGGCATGATGGCCATAGTCCGCGTGGTATAAAGGCGAAGATGGCGCCCGAACCACCTGCATTGGGTTGCTTTTCAAGGGAGTCGACATGGCACTATGCCAAACATAATCGTTTCGGCCGTACTAGCGGTGGCAACGACCGCACAATGCGCGCTCGGTACCGAAGGGGTTCGACTCGGCGCACCCGACGTCGCCCGTAACTTTAGCAGCGGATGGCATGTAACCGTATCCATCGCCGGAGGACGCCGTCGTAGCGTACAGATCGATACCGGTTCCATTGGATTCGTGGTCGGCCGGTCGGCGATCGGGAAGCACGCCATCGGTCCACTCGCACCCGGCCGTCAGGAATACACCAGCGACGGTTTGATCCTGCTCGGTCATTTCTTTCGTGCGAGCGTCGTGCTCGAAGGCACGAGCGGCAGAGCCGTGACCGCGCCCGTGAAAATTCTTGGCGTCGAGAGCTTTGCCTGCGATCCGAAATACCCTACATGCTCGACGCGTGGCCGCAATCCCGATTCCGTCGGGGTCATGGGTGTAGGCTTCGATCGCAAAGAACACGTCGGATCGAACCTGTTCCTATCGATCGCCGACATGAGCGCCCACCGGATGCATCCCGGATACATTATCGCCGCGGATTCCATCACGCTTGGGCTTACGCAAGCGAATACCAAGGGATTTCGTTACACTTCACTGGTTCGCGCAAACGGTGATTGGAAAACCGCGCCCGGGTGTTTCGGGTTTGTGGGGCGTCCCGGTTTCGAAAATATCTGCGGAACGATCCTGGTCGATACCGGGCTCCCGTCGATGATTCTCTCCCGGGCGCGTCCTCTGCGCCCGCCCGGCATGCAGGACTCGATACCGCGCGGAACGCGCTTAACGTTCGGCATTCCCGATCTCACGAACGGCGCGATGAACTACAGCGCTGACGCAGGCGCCATCCGGTGGTCGAATGCTACCGGTAGCGACGCTTTCGCCAATACCGGGCGCGCGCCGCTAAGGCGGTACGACTATCTGTACGATTCGGGGTGCGGTCGCGTCGGTTTCCGTCCTCGGCGCTAGAGTTTTGCCATGGATGCGTTAAGGCATAGGCGGCAGAGACCGCCCGGCCGAAGGTCGCCCTATGCATAAATCACCGCTGCAATACACGGCAGGCGTCGCTTTTCTTCTGGGTACGCTCCTTTCGGCATGCTCCGGCAATAGCAACTCCTCGATGCCGCCCGCGAACACGCGGAATCTCCAGGTATCGATTACGGTTCCAAATGGCGCCAGTTCGGCCGGTTCGCAAGCGAAAAGCGCTTACATCTACGTCTACGGTGACGGCGAGTACGACACCCCGCCCCCGTCTTCGCTGGCAGGCGTCGTCGATCTATCGGGATCGTCCAAAGACTGTTCCGCAACGGCCACGGGGCGGAAATGCAGTACGAGTGCGAAGCCCGCGCAGAGCGGGCCGCTCGCAGTCCATGTCGACTTCTATGATCAGCCCCCGTCTAGCAGCTCACTTGCAGGCGAGAAGCTCGCCAGCACGGGTGCGCAATCGGCGGCCAGCAACGTACCCGCAGGCAAGAAACTTGCCAGCACGCAGACGCTGAAGACACTAACCGGAAGTGACACGTATTCGATGGTCACGGATACCGCCGTCACGCAGCTGGTGATGACCGTTTCGCAACAGTATTTTACGAGCACCGCAGACTTCCACGTGACGCTACAGCCGATGGATAGCGCCGGCGAT
>JBBRTL010000028.1:0-17453 GCA_038244445.1 Vulcanimicrobiales bacterium | reverse complement strand
GTCTCCGGCTCGTAGACCAGCGCGCTGTCGTTGAGCTTGAGCTTTTCCAGGGCGTCGCGCAGATCGCCGTATTCGGCGCCTTCGTTCGGATAGAGCCCGCAGAAGACCATCGGCACGGCCTTGCGATAGCCGGGGAGCGGCACGTGGGCGGCGTTGACCGAGCCCGTCAGCGTGTCGCCGACGTCGATATCCCCGAGCGACTTGACGTTGGCGATCACGTAGCCCACGTCGCCGAGTCCGAGTCGCCCGATCGGTTTCATGGCCGGCGTAAACGTGCCGACCTCCGTACATTCGTAGACGCGCTGGTGGTGCATCGACATGAACTTGGTGCCCTGGCGCAGTTCGCCGTCGACCACGCGCACGTACGAGACGACGCCGCGATACGCGTCGAACTGGGCGTTGAACACGAGCGCTCGCAGATGGTCGTCGTGACCCTTCGGCGGTGGGATCCGCTTGACGATCGCCTCGAGGATATCTTCGACGCCGATGCCGTTCTTCGCGCTCGCGAGAATGCAGTCGCTCTTCTCGATGACCAGTAGTTCCTCGACCTCGCGCATGACGCGCTCCGGGTCGGCGGCGGGCAAGTCGATCTTGTTGATCACCGGGATGATCGTCAGATCGTGTTCGAGCGCGAGATGATAGTTGGCCAGCGTTTGCGCTTCGATGCCCTGGGCCGCGTCGATGATCAGCAGCGCACCTTCGCAGGCGGCGAGCGAACGCGAGACTTCGTACGAGAAGTCGACGTGTCCGGGCGTATCGATCAGGTTGAGCGAGTACTTCTGTCCGTCGAGCGCCGGATACTCGAGCGTGACCGGATGCATGCGGATCGTGATCCCACGCTCGCGTTCCAGGTCCATCTCGTCGAGCGCTTGCTCTTCCAGATCGCGTTTGGCGATGGTGCGCGTGATCTCGAGGAGGCGATCCGAGAGGGTCGTCTTGCCATGATCGATGTGCGCGATGATACAGAAGTTGCGCGTCAGGTCGGAGGTCAGGGTACGGTGAGGGTTCTCGGGCTTCACGATCACCCTACGCGCCGTAGCAGACCGTGAGGAACAGGCGTCCGAGCAACGGGATCACGACGAGCTGGATCGCAAGGATCAAGACGAGGAACGAGAGATCCAGGCCGCCGACCGGCGGGATGATGCGCCGCAACGGGTTGAGCAGCGGCATGACGATCGGGTCGAGATAGCGACCGTACCGCTGCAGATCGGGAATCCACGAGGCGATCGCATAAGCGATCAACACCCACGTATAGATCTGCGCGATCGTCACGAGGAGACGCGCGAGTTCGCAAGAGAGGCCGTTCACGAGGGTTGCCGTTCTATGGAAGCGATGCTAAGACATTCGCGGGGACACCATCCAGAAACGGCCCCGGGTCGATCGGTACGCCATCGTGCATGAGTTGATAGTGCAGATGCGGGCCGGTCGAGAATCCGGTGTTGCCCGAGGTGGCGATATGCTCGCCTTTATAGACGGTCTGACCGACGGTGACGTCGATGCGCGAGAGATGCGCGTACCAGGTCTGATAACCGTTGCCGTGATCGATCACGATCTTCTCGCCGTACGAACCGTCGTAGCTCGCCGAGGTGACCGTACCGGCGGCGCTCGCGCGAACGGCTTGATAGTCGGCGTCCAGATCGACGCCCTTGTGGAACTCCACATCGGGCGAGGTGCGATAGCAGAAGCATCCAACGATGGTCGAACCCGGAACCGGGTTGATCGATGGGATCGAGGCCAGCAAGCGGGCACGGCCGAGGGCCTGGATATGCCGCATATTGAGGATGCGCATCGTCAGGGTGCGGTTCGCGTCCGAGAGCGCGGCGACGGCCTGGGAATCGACGCTCAGCTGGTCCATGTGGCGAGCGACGTCGGTCATGCCACCGGCGCGCGTCCACGAGGTCTTCTGGATCTTCGGAGCCGGCGCGGCTTTGGGATGCACGCCGATCAGTTGCTGGATCTCGGTGTTCTGCTTCTGGACCGACTGGAGTTGGGTGCGAAGCGAGTCCGCCTTCTTGTCGATCTGCCGGATGGCTGCGCCTTGGGTCTGGGTCTGCGACTGCAACGACGCCACTTCGGCGTGCGCGCGCAGGGTCTGGACGCCCGCGAATCCGAGCGATCCGAAGGTCGCGGCGCCGAGCACGATCGCGGCCGTCATGATATGACGACGCGTCAGCTCCAACTTGTGGACCTTGTCGCCGCGATGCGGCACGATTTTGATGTAGTAGCGTTCTCTCAAGTTTGAATCGTCCGCCGTCTTCATCCGCGGGCCGACGCGATCGCACGGAGTTCTTCCTCCGATGCGTTGGCGAGCGGGCGATAGCTTTCGACCGCTTTGCCATACGTGCGAGTGTCGGTGCGCGAGTAGATGCTGGTCAGCACCACGCCGGTGCCTTCGCGATTGAGCAGGGCCAGGGCATAGGACAACTCGGAACCCGTGTCGTCGAAGGCGTCGTAACGCACAAAGCCGACCCGCGAGATGTCCGTATGGGCCAAAACGTCCAGTTCGCCCACCCGCTTGGCGACCCTCTCGTGCTCCTGACGGAGGCTTGCCAGTCCAGACTCGATGGCGCCGAGGCGCGAAGAAGCCGGTCCTGCCGCGCCGCCCATGACCTCGTCGTGGGTCGCGAGCCGGGCCTGCAGGCGCCGAAGCGCCGGGGCCACGGCGGCAAAATGGTAAATCGCCAGGACGATGAGCGCGGCCGCAAAGGCGGCTTCCGCTGCTATATACGTTGTCTGCATAGGCTCCCTAGAAAGGACCACGACGAGGGCCAGGTGGTCCACGGCACCCACAACGATCCGCTTACCGTTGCTCCCTTCCGGGCCTGGCGGGGTTCACGGGGTTGCGCCGCGTGGAGCCCAGCCCCCGTCGATGGCTCGGCCATCATAGCACGAGGCCCGGCGACCCCCGCAACCGCCCATGGTCGGAGTCTGCCAACTCCGTGGCAACAAGGGCAGGGCCGCCCGATGTTGCAATTGGATTCGACTGAAAAGGAGACCCGCTTGACCCATCGCTATTTCCTGGGCGCAGTCGTCGCGGCCGCGCTGGCCGCCGGCGCGGTGCCGGCCAACGCCGCAGCGCCCGACGGCATCGACTGGCATCTCACCGCGGCGCAGATCAAGACGTCGTGCGCGAGCGTGATCAAGAACACCGACGCGCGCATCAACGCGATCGTCCGCCGACGCTCGGCCCGGACCTTCGCTACGGTCGTACTGCCGCTCGAGAACGCGTCGTCGGATCTCAATGACAAGCTCGTCTATCAGACGTTTGCCGGCTACATGTCGCCCGACAAGGCGATCCGCGACGCGTCCAACGACTGCCAGAACGATGTCGGCAACTACTACAACGAAGTGACCGCCCGACCCGAGCTTGAGCAGGCCGTCGCCGCCGCCGCCAAGAGCGGCACCGCGAAGAGCGTCTACGACAAGAAGCTCACGGAACTCTGGCTGACCTCGCTCAAGCGCGCCGGCGCCGGTCTCGCACCGGCCGAACGCGCGGAGTTCGTCAAGCTCTCGAACCAACTCAACCAGCTCGGTACCGACTTCAGCAATAATCTGCAGAACGACACGACCACCATCACGCTGACGGCCGCGCAGACGGATGGGATCCCGGCCGACATCGTGGCCGGTTTCAAGAAGAACGCCGACGGAACGTTCACCGTACCGGTCAACGAATCGACCGCAGGCCTCACGGCCTACGCGAACGACGAAAGCGCGCGCAAGGCGTTCTCGATCGCCTACGGCAATCGGGGCGGCCAGAAGAACGTCGCGATCCTCGAACAGGCGATCGCCGTGCGCGATCGGCTCGCCCACTTGATGGGCTATGAGAACTGGGCATCCTACGTGCTCGCGGATCGGATGGCGGAGTCGCCTGCGCGCGTCTTCAAGTTCCTCGGGAACCTCGACACCGCGATCCTGCCAAAGGCGAGAGCGGAGTTCGAAAATCTACGCGAACTCAAAGCCGCCGACACGAAGAATCCGAATGCGGTCCTCAACGCGTGGGACGTCGGTCACTACGACCACATCCTCAACAAGACGAAGTACTCGGTCGATACCGACGCGATCCGCCAGTATTTCCCGGTCCAGCACACGATCGATGCCGTGCTCGACATCTATCACACGTTGCTGACGATCGACTTCACCCAGGTCAAGCCGAGCGACGCCTGGCTGCCCGAAGTGCTCGAATACAAAGTCACCGACGGGAAGACGGGCAAGCTCCTCGGCTACACCTACTTCGACCTGTTCCCGCGGCCCGGCAAATTCGAACACTTCGCGAACTGGCCGCTGCTCCCGTATCGCAAAACGGCGGACGGCTCGCGCGTACCGATCGCCGCGATCCTTGGGAATTGGCCGAAGCCGGGACCGGGCCAACCTGCCCTGCTCAGCCACGACGACGTAGTGACGTTCTTCCATGAGTTCGGTCACAATCTCGCCGCCTTGCTCTCGACGGCTCCGTACGAAACGCTCTCCGGCGGCTTCCGTCAGGACTTCGTCGAGGCGCCCTCGCAGATGCTCGAGAATTTTGTCTGGCAACCGTCCATCCTGAAAAAGATCTCGTCCAACTGGAAGACCGGCGAGCCCCTTCCGGATGACCTGATCGCGAAGATGACGGCCGCGAAGTATGTGGACTATGCGTACTTCACGACCCGCCAGATCCAGTACGCGACCGTCGACATGGACTATCACACGATGGGCCCGCACGTCGATACGACCGCGGTCTGGGCGAAGGTCGCCAAGGAGACGACCCCGCTCGCGATGGTGCCGGGGACGCTCCCGCAGGCGTCGTTCGGACATCTCTTCGGCTACGATGCCGGCTACTACGGCTACCTCTGGTCGTTGGTGTACGCACAAGACATGTTCACTGCGTTCCAAAAGGGTGGGATCGAGAGTCCGGTGGTCGGCGCACGCTATCGCAAGGCGATCCTGCAACCCGCGCGCACGTACGAACCCGATGCGGAGATCCTGAAGTTCCTCGGACGGCCGATGAGCCCGGCCGCGTTCTACGCGATCTTCGGGATCACCGACCCCAACCAAGGGAAGTAGCGCCGAGCGCTATTGCTTCGTGAACCCCGGCGGCACGCTGAAGAGCGCGTCCGCCGCGGGTTGCTCGAACCACTTCACGTTCCCGCGCTCCGTCACGGACGCGAAGCCGCCGCCGGGGCCGCGTTCGTTCATCGCCATCGTCATCTTAAGATACATCTCGAGCCTGTTCGAGGTCACCCCAAGACCCGACATCGCACCGTGCATCCGCGGCTTGCAGCCGCCATGCACGATCACCGACTCCGGTGAGGTCGGCACCGCACTACGCGGGAGCGGACAGTAGCGCCGGGGCGGCACGATCTGCGACACGTAGGCGAGCGTCTTCATGTTCATGTTGCTATCTCTGCACGAACCGGTCGAGTTGGTCTCCGCATAGCCGAGGGTGCGGTCCCAGCCGGTCGTCGGAATGCCGTCGAGGGTCTTCGGCCCGAGATTTACCGCAGATGCGGTGATCGTGACATCGCCGGTGCCCGGCGCCTGGTTCTCGACCGTCTGACCGCGTGGCCCGGCGTACGGCGTCGGTGCCGACGTAGTGCACGCCGGCGCGGTGTTCGAGATCGAGTATGTCCGCTTCGCGAGATCGAGCGAGATGAACTGATGGATGTCGCACTTCGAAATGGTCGCGGTCCGGTTGACCGGATCGTCCGTGCGCAGCCAGTTCTTGTAGAACGTGTAGCGTACCAGGTTGCCCTGTTGCATGCGCTTCAACGCGTTCATGGCCTGATCCGCATACGGGTTGTCGCCGCTTCCGGAGTCTTCGCTCGCGTCGTCGCCGGTGGTCGCGCCGGTTACGACTTGCTGGAGTGCGCCGAACAGACCGCCGTGGCGCTTCGGCGCGGGTGTCGGGGTCGCCGCCGGCGTGGCCGCGTCGCCGGTAGCGACGCCGCTCATGATCGCCGCGTAGTCCGTCTGGAAGACGCCCGGCGGCGGTGGCGTGCTGGGGGCGATCGCCATGCGCACGATTTCATCGTACTGCAACGCGACGGGCTTCTTCGCGGCGGCACCGGCATTGGTCTGCCAGAGTCCGGCGGCGGCTACGACCGCGACGACTGCCGCGGCGACGAAACGTCTGTTCATGATAGCGATGCTCTCCTTCGGATAGACGGGACCTTCTGCCCGGCTTCGCTCCGGCGCACGGAAACCCGCGTTTTGTGGCGAAGTTTGGGCCATATGGACGATGTAACGATCAAAGCCCGCGAGAGCGGTCCCTACCTGGTGACCGGCACGGTCATGCTGACGGATGCCGATGGAACGCCGTATCCCGCGAGCGGAACGTTCGCGCTCTGCCGTTGTGGCGGATCGCAGACCAAACCGTTCTGCGACGGCTCGCACAAGACGAATGGCTTCACCGCGACGGAACGCGCGCAGGCGCCCGAGGCACAATAGCCGTGCCGTCCTACGTGCGGGCCGGGTCGCTACCGCACAAGCGCCACATCCAGTTCCGTCGTCCGGACGGCGGACTCTACGCCGAAGAACTCTTTTCGACCAGGGGCTTCGAGAGCGTCTACTCGTTGCTCTACCACGTCGGTCTGCCGACCGCAACGCTCGACGTGCGCCCATGGGAGCGGCCCAAGGTCGACCTTCGACCCAACGATCCGATGCGGAACCGGCACTTCCAGACGACGACGCTTCCCGGCGGCACCGATGCGATCGAATCGCGAGTGCCCGCCCTCGGCAATGCCGACATCTTGATCTCGGTCGCCGAGTTCTCGTTACCGATGGACTACTTCTACCGCAACGCCGGCGGCGACGAGTTGCTCTTCGTGCATCGTGGTGCGGGTACGATCGAGACCCAGTTCGGCGAACTCGCGTATCGCGCGCACGATTATCTGGTGATCCCGTGCGGGACGACCTATCGCGTGCGCCCGTCGACGACGACGCGCATGCTGGTCCACGAGTCGGCCGGCATGGTCAAGATCCCGCGAGGCTACCGCAACGAGTTCGGCCAGCTCGAGGAGCACGCACCGTACTACGAACGCGACTTCCGCGTGCCGGTGCTCGGCGCTCCCGCCACCGCCCGGGGCGAGTACGAAGTCCGCGTCACCAACGGCGATCGCAACGCGACCTACATCATGCAGAACCACCCGTGCGATGTGGTCGGTTGGGACGGCTACTGCTATCCGTACGCGTTCAACCTCGAAGAGTTCGCGCCGATCACGGGCAAGCTCCACCAGCCGCCGCCGGTCCACGCGACGTTCGAAGCGCCCGGCGCCGCGTTCTGCGCGTTCGTGCCGCGCATGTTCGACTATCATCCGCAGGCGGTGCCGATCCCGTACAACCACTCGAGCGTCGACTGCGACGAAGTCCTCTACTACGTCTCCGGCAACTTCATGAGCCGGCGCGGCGTCGACGAAGGCTCGATCACGCTCCACGCCGCCGGCGCGACCCACGGCCCGCAGCCCGGGACCGTCGAAGCCAGCCTCGGCAAGACCTCGACCGACGAGATCGCCGTCATGGTCGACACGTTCAAACCGCTACTGATCGCGGAGGCGATCCTACCGGCCGAAGATCCGACGTACTATCGCTCCTGGATCGAAGGGTGAAACGTTCGTGATACACGCTTTGCTCCTCGCGCTTGCCCTCGCGGATTCGCCCAACCAAAGCGGGTCCGGCGTCGACTGCAACCACGCCGCGACCGCAAGCGTGATTCCGGCCTTGAAGTTCCCAGACGCCGCCAAGGGCGTCGTTCACGGCGAGGTCACCGTGCTCGTAAGTCTTTCGCTCGACGACCGGGGAAAGGTCGCACAGGCAGTCGTCACCAAGTCAAGTGGGAACGCGTCGATCGATAGCGAGGCGCTGCGCCAGGTGCGGAACACCACCTATGCTCCGAAGGTCGTCGAATGCAAGCCGGTTGTCTCGACCTACACCTACCGGGTGGATTTTTCGTCCGACGCGCCGGGGGACGCACCGACACCCGTGCCGCCCGGAGTACCGTGCTTCAGAGACGTTCAGACGATCTCAGTGACGCAACCGGAGTTCCCGGCGTCCGCAGCCGCTACGACGACCCGTACAGTCACCGTTCTGGTCGAAGTGATCGTCGATGAGTACGGCAAGGTCCAGAGCCTGCGCATCAAGACATCGAGCGGTAGCCTCGCACTCGATGACGCCGCAATGCGCGCTGCCAATGCCACTACGTACAGTCCGAAGATCGTCAACTGCAAGCCGGTCTCCGGGACGTATGTGTTCCGCGCCGACTTCAGTCCGGGTTGAGGTCGGCGATATGATCCACGCGTTGCTTCTCGCTCTTGCCACATCGCCTGCGCCTTGCGATCGCGGCGTCAAGATCACGCATGTAGCCGTCGCGACCTATCCCGAGGCGTCCCGCGAACTCAATCTCGGGCCGCTTCACATCGTTGTCGCTGTCGACGTCGCCGCTGACGGATCCGCTACGCGGGCCGAGATCGAGAAGAGCAGCGGGAACTCGTACCTCGATAGGTCGGCGTTGCGGGCGGCAAGGGCGAGCACCTACGCACCCGCGAGAGCCGGTTGTAAAGCGGTAGCGGGACGGTACATTTTGCACGTCGACTTTCCGGCGGCCAACTACAAGAACACGACACCGGACTTTATCGACACCATCACGACGACGGCCACGCCCACGCCCGGACCGTGCAACCGGGAGGCCGCCGCGACGAATGCAGTGGTACCGGATTTCCCACAAGCGCTCGTCGGGAAGCTTGCAGGCTCGGTCGTCGTCTTGGTGACCGTCACCATCGATGCTACCGGGAAGGTCGTCTCGACGCAGGTCGCTCGCTCGAGCGGCATACCCACGCTCGATGCCGCCGCGGTCGAGGCGGCCACCAAGTCGACGTACTCGCCGAAGGTCGTCGACTGCAAGACCGTCGACGGAAGCTACAGCTTCGCGGCGCAGTTCAACCCCTGATCGGTTTCGCCCCGCGCGAGCGAGCGCGCGCCAAGGGATGCCCGTTTTACGGACGGATCGTCCCGGTCGCGCTCCCGAAGCCGATGCTCCGCGCGCCTTGTGCCGTGCAACGGCCGTGGATCACGATCGTGTCGCCGTCCTCGAGGAACGCGCGCGTCGATCCATCGAGTAGCTCGATCGGGCGCTTCCCGCGCCACGTGAGCTCGATGAAGCTGCCGAGGCTCTCGGGCGTCGGTCCGCTGATCGTGCCGGAAGCGAACAGATCGCCTGGCCGCGCGGTCGCGCCGTTGACGGTTGCATGGGCGAGCTGTTGCGCGGCGTTCCAATACATATAGCGGTAGTTCGTGCGCGAGATCCGCTCGGTCGACCCGCCCGCAGTCGTGAGGTCGACGTCGAGTGCCAGTTCGTAGTTCCAGGCTTCTTCCGCCTTCAGGTAGTCGAGCGGCGCCGGCTCTTGCGCGGGACCGGCAAGCCGGAACGGTTCGAGTGCGTCGAGCGTCACGATCCAGGGTGAGATCGTGGTCGCGAACGACTTGCCGAGGAACGGCCCGAGCGGCTGATACTCCCAGGCCTGGATGTCGCGCGCGCTCCAATCGTTCACCACGCAGAGGCCGAAGATATGTTCGCGTGCGTTTGCCGTCGCGATCGGCGTCCCGAGCGCGTTCGCCGGGCCGGTGACAAAGCCGACCTCGACTTCGATATCGAGCATGCGGGTCGGTCCGACGACGGGCACGTCCGCATCCGGCGCCTTGCGCTGACCGGTCGGGCGCACGATCGGCGTTCCGTCGATCACGATCGTTCCGCTGCGCCCGTGATATCCGATCGGCATCCAACGCCAGTTCGGCATCAGCGGCTCCGCGTCGGGTCGGAAGATCTTGCCGAGATTGGTGGCATGCTCGAGCGACGAGTAGAAATCGACGTAATCGCCGATCTCCATCGGGACGAGCATCGTCGCGGTCTTGCGCGGGACGAAGAACGTCGATGCATCGCGCGCGCGCAGCGCTCCATCGCCACCATCGCGTAGCAGGTCGAAGAGCCGCTCGCGAACGGCGCGCCAGACGGCGCGACCTGCGGCCAGAAACGGATTCAGTACGGGCGAAGCCAGCAACGCGGGTTCGCACGCGACATCGACCAGACCGCTTGCAGCGAGTGCATGCAGATCGAGGATGTGGTCGCCGAGCGCGACGCCCAATCGGCGTTCGCCGCCACGCAGAAACGCGCCGTATGGAAGATTCTGGATCGGAAAGTCGCTCTCGTCGGCTATCGGGATCCAGGATGTTGCGGCCGGATCGGTGGTCCTATCGCTCATCTCGCCACCTCGCCGAACAATCCCATTGCGCCCAGATCCGTGACCGGTTCCTCGAAGCTGCAAGAACCGTAGGCTACGAACCCTTCCGCGCGCGCCGCCGCGACGGCTACGACGTCGAAGTGCCGGTCTCGCCACGAGAACGACTCGTCGGTAAATAGGAACGCACGCGCATCTTCTTCTCCGAGTGCCGCCTCGACCGTCATCGGCGGTGCGTCGCCACGTGCGACAAGTGTGGCTGCAAGGATATTCAGAAACCCGTGCATCGCGAAACCGGTCGTCGCATCCGCGTGCCGGACGGGGTGGTGCAGCCCCGCCGTCGCCTTGAACGGAACCCCGGCCGCGACCGTAGCGCGGATGAACGCGCCCAGATCTTCGCATGAAGGAAATGCCTCCGCGGTCGCCCCGCCACAGCGTATCTTCGCGCCGAAGCGATGTCGCGCGAGCACCGTCATGGTCGCGGGGAGTGCGTCGCGCCAGCGCGTGTCGCGCGCCGGTTCGAGATAGGCCGGCGTCGCTCGCACGCCGGCCGCCGATGCGAGCGCAGCGAACTGGCCGATCGCGGCGTCGTATGTATCGCGCAACGTCCGCAAGGCCGGTAACGGAACCTCCAACGCTACTAGGCGGAGCCGTTCATCCGCAGCGAGCGCAGCTTGCGCCGCGGCGAGCCGCGTGCGCGCAGCTTCGAACCACCCAAGCGAGTCCGCCGGTGCGTCGACGATCACCGAGAGCGAGAGCGCCGCGTCTCCGCGATATGCGCCGGAGAGTTCCGCCAGACGCGAAGCGGGAACGATGAAGCGGTCGAGCATCCACGCGTGCGCTCCGCCACGCGCGCCGGCATATTCCGCAAGTGCCGGTTCCATCGCGAGCGTCGCGGGCGGGAAGAGTCCGGCGTAGTCGATCAGCCCAGCGAAGGCTGACTGCACGGTCGGGCGTTCGCTCATCGCGTCGCCTCGCGTTGACGCGAACGCTCGCGGACGACATACCCGGCGATCACGCCGTCGTCGACGCCGAGCTGGCGTAGTGCAGTCTCACCGAGGCCGAGCGCTCCCTCGCTCTCGGGGACGATCGCGTCGATGGCGCCCGCGTCGAGCAGCATGCCGACGTCCTCCTGGCGCTCGGCGCGCACCAACGCGCGCAGGTTACGATGCTGCATGCGGCGCGCCAAAACGGCGTTCGCTACGGAGTCCGGTATGGTAGAGATCACGAGCGAAGTCTTCGCCGAGATCATCGCATCGACCGTTAGCGGGTCGGTACCCTCGCCCACGATGGCCGCGAGACCGTCGCTCTGGGCGCGCGCGTGCAGCGCTTCGTCGCGCTCGATCACGGCGATCTCCAGGTGTGCTTCGCGCAACATCGCCGCGATGCTCCGGCCGGTTCGGCCGTAGCCGATCAGGAGCACGTCAGCATCCACGCCGCCGCGCTCGATCCTCGGCACCGTCTCCGGTGCGCGCGTCGATCGGTCGAGCGGTCGCCGCCAAAGCGGCGCGGCGATCGACGCGACCAGGATCGAGAGGAACGTCGCGCCGATGATTCCGGAAAACTCGCGGGCGTCGATCCGGCCGGCCGATTGGGCCGCATTCGCGAGAACCATGTTGAACTCGCCGAGCGGTACGAGGGCGATCCCGAGCGCGACCGCCGCGCCCCAGCCGAACTTCAGCAGGCGCATCGTCCCCGTCCAAACGACGAAACGGACACCGATCAGGATCGCGCCGAGGGCGAGCACCGCGGGCCATGCTCCGAGCACTGCGCGAACGTCGAGCGCCATCCCGAGCGCCACGAAGAACAACATCACGAAAAGCTCGCGAAACGGACCGATCACCGCCTGCGCGGTCCGGCTCCCGGCCGCTTCCGAGATGACGGCGCCCGCGACGAACGCCCCGAACTCGTACGAGAGCCCGGCCGTATGCCCGAGCCAGCCGGCGACCAACGCGAGCGCCGTGAACGTCGGGATGAGCAGCTCGGAGGGCGCGCGGCTGACCGCCGTCTTCACCAGGCGATGCAACACGGTCGCGCCGAGCACGATCGCGATACCGACGAAGAGGATGCTCCCGACCAGCGGCCAGAGCAGCCCGAGCGGGGTCAGCCTGTCCGCCGGCGTGCCCGCCACGACCAGCAAGGCGACCGCAAACAGATCCTGCGCGATCAGGAGCGCCACCGTCAGTTGGCCGGAGAAGCGCGCGCGCAGTCCGAGTACGTCGAGCAGGGCCACGCCGATCGCGGTGCTCGAGAGCGGAACCACTAATGCCGCCGTGAATGCGTCCCGCACGTCGAAGAGCTGCGCTACATAATATGAGGCGACGCCGATCGCGGCCATCGCGCCGACGTTGGCCAGGATCGGCGCGAGGCCGACGCGCCGCAACTCCGAGGGCGCGAAGCCGAGACCCAGGCTGAAGACGAGCAGGATGAGGCCGAGTTCGCCGAGGCCGTTCAGGCTGCCGACATCGGCCGTGAAACCGGGGGTGAACGGACCGATGGCGATACCCGCGACCAGGTACCCGAGCACCGGCGTCAGCCGCGCGAGCCGCGCGAGATAGCCGCCCGCTCCGGCGCCGACGACGCCCGCGGTCAAGTCGACCAGAAAACGTCCGGAAGCATCCATCCGGACCACAATTGCGACAGGGCCGTAGGAAATCATCCGCCAAGAGGCACGCCTATGAGCAGCGCCACCCAGCCCGCGACCAATCCGCTCTCGCACATCGATTGGGATCACCTCGAGTTCTACGTCGGCAACGCGAAGCAGGCGGCGCATTACTACATGTCCGCGTTCGGCTTCGAGCAACTCGCCTACGCCGGTCCGGAGACGGGCGTCAAGGATCGCGCGAGCTATCTCCTCGGCCAGAACCGTCTACGCTTCGTGCTCACCTCGAGCTTGCGGCCCGACGACGCGATCGCGCGCCACGTGATGGAGCACGGCGACGGCGTCAAGGATGTCGCCATCCTGGTCGATGACTGTCGCGCGGCCTTCGCCGCCGCGGTCGCCGGCGGTGCGCGCGCGATCGCCGAGCCGGAGACGTTCTCCGACGAGAACGGCGCGATCGTCAAGGCGACCATCGCTACCTACGGCGAGACCGTGCACAGCTTCATCCAGCGCGACGGGTATCGCGGCATCTTCGCGCCCGGCTTCGTGGCCGCGCCGCGCTCGGTCTCGTTCGCGCAGCGGCCCGGCCTGCAGTTCATCGACCACTGTGTCGGCAACGTCGGCTGGGGCGAGATGGACGGCTGGGGAGACTTCTACGCCGCGGTCTTCGGCTTCTCGCAACTCGTCTCGTTCGACGATAAGGATATCTCGACCGACTACACGGCGCTCAAATCGAAGGTGATGACGGATCCTCGCCATCGCGTCAAGTTTCCGATCAACGAACCCGCTCACGGCAAGAAGAAATCGCAGATCGAAGAGTATCTGGACTTCTATCGCGGCGCCGGCGTCCAACACATCGCGATCCGCACCGAGGACATCGTCGCGACCATTCGCGCACTCACGACCAACGGCGTCGAGTTCTTGGATACGCCCGACTCATACTACGACGAACTGGAGTCGCGGGTCGGCCCGATCGACGAAGAACTGGCGATCCTGCGCGAACTCCGGATCCTGGTCGATCGCGACGATTTGGGCTACATGCTCCAGATCTTCACCAAGCCGCTCCAGGACCGCCCGACCGTCTTCTTCGAGATCATCCAGCGCAAGGGCAGCCTCTCCTTCGGGAAGGGCAACTTCAAAGCGCTCTTCGTCTCGATCGAGAAGGAACAAGAGAAGCGCGGTACGCTGTAGAACAAAACGCGCTTATGCTCGCGACCCAATCGATCATTCCTTTCGTGGCCGTCGACGCGGTCATGCTCGAAGCGCGGGCGGCATCGCTTGCCAAGCGCTCGATTAAGACCACGTCCAAACGGGCCGGCATCGATCTTGCGATCCGATGCATGGACCTGACCACCCTTGAGGGCAAAGACTCCGAGGGCAAGGTCCGCTCGCTCTGCTCGAAAGCCATGACGCCGCGTCCGGGCTGGCCCGGCGTGCCGAGCGTCGCCGCCGTCTGCGTCTACCCGAACCTGGTGGCGATCGCCAAGGACGCGCTCCGGGGCAGCACCGTCAAGGTCGCCTCGGTCGCCACCGCCTTCCCGTCGGGCCTGGCCGACCTCGCCATCAAGCTCGCCGACACCGAACAGGCTATCTCGGCCGGTGCCGATGAGATCGACATGGTGATCGACCGCGGCGCGTTCCTCTCGGGCTACGAGCGAAAGGTCTTCGACGAGATCGTTGCCGTCAAGGCCGTCTGCGGCACCCGCGCCCACCTCAAGGTCATCCTCGAGACCGGTGAACTGGGCAGTTACGAGAACACCCGACGCGCGAGCGACCTGGCCCTCGAAGCCGGCGCCGACACGATCAAGACCTCGACCGGCAAGGTCACCACCAACGCCACCTTCCCGACTGCACTCGTCATGTGCGAGGCGATCCGCGACTTCAACCGCCGGACCGGCGAGCGCCGCGGCCTCAAGGTCGCCGGCGGCGTCAAGAACACCAAACAGGCGTTGACCTACCTCGTGATCGTGAACGAGACACTCGGCCCGCAATGGCTCGATCCCGATCTCTTCCGGATCGGGGCCTCGACCCTGCTCGACGACCTGCTGATGCAGCTCGAAAAACTCGATACCGGCAACTACGCCGGTCCCGACTACATCCCGAAAGATTAGACGAACAGCATGGCTATTTTCGAGTACGCCCCGGCCCCGGAGTCGGTCCGCCCGAAGATCCGGGAACAATACGGTCTCTTCATCGACGGTGCATGGAAAGCGCCCGAGAGTGCAGAGTACTTCCCGACGATCAATCCGGCCAACGAGGAGCACCTCTCGCTGGTCGCGCAGGCGACCGCCGCCGACGTCGATGCGGCCGTGCGCGCGGCGCGCAAAGCCTACGACAAGTACTGGCGCAAGATGAAGCCGGTCGATCGGGCGAAGTATATCTACCGGATCGCGCGCGCCATGACCGAGCGTTCGCGCGAACTCGCGGTCCTCGAGACCCTCGACGGCGGCAAGCCGATCAAAGAATCGCGCGACTTCGACGTTCCGACCGCTGCGGCGCACTTCCAGTACTACGCCGGCTGGGCCGATAAACTCGAGTGGGCGATGCGCGCGGGCCAAGCCCCCGAGCCGCTCGGCGTCAGCTGTCAGAGAGTGCCCAGGAACTTCCCGCTACTGATGGCGGCCTTGAAACTTGCGCCCCCGCTCGCGTGCGGCAACACGGTCGTCCTCAAGCCCGCCGAAACGACGCCGTTGACGGCCCTCGCGCTCGCGCAGATCATCCGCGAGTGCGACCTTCCGCCGGGCGTCGTCAACGTCGTCACGGGCGACGGCAAGACCGGCGCGGCCCTGGTCGAGCATCCCGACGTCGACAAGATCGCCTTCACCGGCTCGACCGACGTCGGCAAGATCATCGCCCGCACGCTCGCCGGCAGCGGCAAGCGTCTGACCCTCGAACTCGGCGGCAAGGCCGCGAACATCGTGTTCGCCGATGCCCCGATGGACCAGGCGATCGAAGGTATCGTCAACGGCATCTACTTCAACCAAGGACACGTCTGCTGCGCCGGTTCCCGTCTGCTCGTCGAAGAGCGCGCACACGAAGAAGTGATCGTTCGGCTGACCGAGCGTATCCAGACCTTGCGCCTGGGCGATCCGATGGACAAGAACACCGACATCGGCGCGATCAACTCGCGCGAACAACTCGACCGCATCAAAGAACTCGTGAGCAGCGGGATCGATCAGGGCGCGACCCTCGTGCAACAGCAGTGCGAACTGCCCGGCAAAGGTTTCTTCTTCCCCGCATCGTTCTTCACCAACGTTCACCAGTCGCACCGGATCGCGCGCGAAGAGATCTTCGGCCCGGTACTTTCGGTGCTCACCTTCCGCACGCCCGAAGAGGCGATCGAGAAGGCGAACAACACGCCGTACGGCCTTTCGGCCGGCATCTGGACCGACAAGGGCTCCAAGAACATGTGGGTCGCGGGCCAGCTCCGTGCGGGCGTGGTCTGGTGCAACACCTTCAACCAGTTCGACCCGACCTCACCGTTCGGCGGCTTCCGCGAATCCGGCTTCGGTCGCGAAGGCGGCGTTCACGGATTGCGCGAGTACCTGGCACATTAACGCGGAGACGACGACCGATGGCGAAGAGCGCTTCCGAGCGCTCTTTCAGTACAGCCCGGACGTCATTCTGGTCTTCGATCGCGACGGTGTCATCACCGACGTGAATGCCGCCATCACGCGCCTCGGTGGCGACCGCCGGCACCTGATCGGGCGGCACTTCTCGTTTCTCGCGACGGTGGAAGAACGCGAGCGCAACCAACAGTATTTCGAACGCGCGATCGCGGGCGAGACCTCGTTCTACGACTCTCTCGCGCGCACCCGGACCGACCGCCCGCTCTCCGTCTCCCTGACGGTCGTTCCGCTCTACAGCGGCGTCGAGGTGACGGGCGCATTCGCGATCGTGCGTGACGTCACGTTCGAGCGCGACGCGGCCCGCCGGATCCGCGAACAAGGGCGCGCGCTGATCGAGAGCGATCGCCGGCTCCGTTCGCTCTTCGCCAACTTTCCGGACGGAGTGATCAGCGTCGGCCGCGACGGCGTCATAAACGAGATCAACGACGCGTGTTTGCGGATCGGCGATTTCCCGCGCGACCGGGTCGTCGGCGCGCATTTCGGCGATTTCACCATCTCGTCCGAACGAGACGCGGTCTTCGCGCGCTTCGAGCGGGCTCTCGCGGGCGAGACGCTCAACTTCGACCTGCGCTCGTTCCGCATCGACGGCAGTCCCGTCGAAGTGTACTGCACGCTGATCCCTCAGCGCGAAGGCGACGAAGTCATCGGCGTCTATGAGATCATCCAAGACGTCACCGATCGCCGGGCCGCCGAGCGCCGCGCTGCCGACGCCGTCCAGCGGCTCCGCGACCTGTACGACATCGCCGCGAGTTCGGAATATTCGCATGCGCGGCTCCACGCCACCCTCGAGTTGGGTTGTACGGCTTTCGGCCTGGATGCCGGCGCGATCGTCGAGGTCGGCCCGGACTCGACCATGGAGAGCCGCTACGCCGTACCGGATCGGGCTGCGGTCGACGACGAAGTGCTCTACGCACTCGCAAAGCGCGCGATGGAGGACCCGGGACCTACCGCCATCGTCCTCGATCGCTGCGGACTCGGAATCAAGATCGTCGTCAACGGCGAGCCGTTCGGGGCGATCGT
>JBBRTL010000027.1:0-17809 GCA_038244445.1 Vulcanimicrobiales bacterium | reverse complement strand
CGAGCGCGATCGCGGGCGGCATCGCCGTATCGAAGATGAACGGACGCGCCGCATTTGCGAGCAGATCGATCAGGCGCGCCGGCCCCGCGATGAAGCCGCCCTGCGCGCCCAGTGCCTTCGAGAGCGTGCCGAGAATCACGACCCGTTCGTCGTTCAGACCGTAGGCCAGGCCGGCGCCTTCGGCACCGTAGACGCCGAGCGCGTGCGCTTCGTCGAGCAGCAGCACGTCCTCGGGCCCGAGCCTGGCGAGCAACGCGGCCGGATCGATCGTATCACCGTCCATCGAGAACAGCGACTCGCTCACGTAGAGCGTCGGCTCGCCCGTGCTCTGCGGAGGTTCGGCGTGCGGATAGATCGTGCGCGGCAGACCGGTCGCCCGGATGCCGTCGATCAGCGAAGCGTGGTTGAGCCGGTCCGAAGCGATCCGATCGACCACCGAGCCGAGCACCGCGATCGAACCGAGCGCAGCCAAGTAGCCGGACGAGAAGATCAGCGCGCGTTCGCGCCCGAGCCAGAGCGCGAGTTCTTCTTCTAACAGGGAGTGCTCGCGATGCCGGCCACCGAGGAGGCGCGCGCCTCCGGCTCCGACCCGCTTGGCCTGCCGGAACGCCGCGACCACCTGCGGATCGATCGAGAGCCCGAGATAGTCGTTGGACGAGAAATCGATCATCCCGCGCGGCTGCCACGGCTCGATCGTGCGAGTACGGTGGGCCGCCGCGATCTCCGCGAGTCGCGCATCGACGCGCTTGAGATAGCTCACGCGTGCAGTTCCGCCTCGAGCGCGTCGAAGAACGCATCGACCTCCGTAAACGTGGTCGAGAGCGGCGGCACGAACTGGATCGCATCCCCGATCGGTCGCGTGAAGAACCCGCGATCGTAGAGGGCGTTTGCGACGTCCCAGGCGAGCAAGCCGTCGAGTTCGACCGCGGCCATCAGCCCGACGTGTCGCGCGTCGCGGACGCGCGGATGCGAGCGCAGGCGGTCCAGGCGAGAGGCCAGACGAGGTGCGAGCGCGACCACGTGCGCGAGCGTGCCTTCGCGTTCGAACAGCTCGAGCGAGGCGAGTGCCGCCGCACACTCGATCGGATTGCCTGCGTAGGAGTGGCCGTGGAAGAACTGCTTCAGCTCCGTTCGCGCGCCGAGAAACGCGTCGTAGATCGGCTCGCGCACAAGGGCGGCAGAAAGCGCGAGCGCCCCGCCGGTGATGCCCTTACCGACGCAGACGATGTCGGGCCGGAGACCGAGCTGTTCGTGCGCGAACATCGTGCCGGTCCGCCCGAATCCACTGGCGATCTCGTCGACGATCAGGAGTGGGCGCATCTCGCGAAGCGGATCGTAGAGATCCGGTGAGACCACGCGGATACCGGCCGCCGCCTGCACCAACGGTTCCACGATCACCGCAGCCACGTCGTGGCGCGCGATCGCGCCCGCGGCCGCATCGTATGCGTATGTCTCGAAAGTGATCGCGCCGAAACGCGCCTTGAATACCGCGATATCCGAGACGCTCATGGCACCGGTGGTATCGCCATGGTAGCTGCCGACCAAGCGTACGAAGCGCGTGCGTTCGGGCTCGCCCGCGTACTGCCAGTACTGCAGCGCCATCTTCAGCGCCGCTTCCACCGCGCTCGCGCCGTCCGAGGCGAAGAAGGCCGCGTGCGTCCCGGTCAGCGCGCAGAGCCGATCGGCGAGTTCGTCGGCCAGCAGATTGGTCGCGCCGAGCGAGGTCGCGTGGTCGAGGGTGGCCGCCTGCCGCGCAATCGCATCGACGATGTGCGGATGCCCGTGCCCGTGGATGGTCGTCCAGATCGAACTGACCGCGTCGAAGACCCGACGTCCGGCCGCGTCCTCCAGATAATTGCCGTCGCCGCGCACGAACGTACGCGCGGGCGCGTCGAACCCATCCATCTGCGTGAACGGCAGCCAATGGCGCGTGGTGCGAGTCTGCATAGAGGCCTGGTGCTTCGAGAACGAGTAGTGCGGGCCTGTGGACGCACCGGTCATCATCGTCGGCGGAGGCCCGACGGGGCTCTCGCTCGCCCTAGGTCTCGCCCATCACGACGTACGTTCGATCGTGCTCGAACGCGCCCCGCAGGCGCCCGAGCGCTCGCGCGCGTTCGTGCTCTGGCCACGCACCGCGGAAGTGCTCCGCGATTGGGACGCCTGGGATGCACTCCGCGCGGCCGGCACGTTCGTGCCCGAGATCGCCGTCTACGACTCCGCCACGCAACAACGGTCGTTCGGCGTCGATTTTCGCGTCCTCGAAGAGACCTTCTCCGAACCGGGCGCGCTCCTGCTGGCACAGTCGAAAGCCGAGGAGATCCTGCGCGAGTTGGTCCGCAAGAATCCGCTCTGCGATCTCCGCACCGGCTGGAGCGCGACCGACATCTGCCAAGACGACGACGGCGCAACCGTCACGACGCTCGATGACGCCGGCAATGCCGTCGACCTACGCGGTGCCTACGTCGCCGGCTGCGACGGCGCGAGCGGGATCACGCGCGAGGCGATGGGTGTCGAACTCGAAGGCGTCACCTATGGTATGCGCGTGGTCGTCACGGACGAACGCGTGGAGCGCACCCTCGGCGCGCCGAGCTTCCGCGCGTCGTTCGCGCCGATCCTCGCGCTCGGCATCGAGTTCGAACCCGGTCACTGGCGCGTGATCGCGCCGGTCCCGAAAGAGAACAGCGACGACGACGCCTGCGCCGATCTCGGCCACGCCGACCGGATGCGTGCGCTCTTCGGCGACGCGGCATCCCGAGCGCATACGCTCTGGCGCGGATTCTTCACCATCCATCGCAACCACGCGCAGCGGTTCGTCAAGGGACGCGTCACGCTAGCGGGCGATGCCGCTCACCTCAACAGCCCCGTCGGAGGCCAGGGGTTGAACGTCGGCATCCACGACGCGGCCAACCTCGCATGGAAGCTCGCCTACGCGCTGAACGGCGGCGATGCGCGCAAGCTGCTCGAGAGCTACGACCTCGAACGCCGCGAGATGATGACCGACTCGGTCGAGAACTACGCCAACCGGCTCGCGCGCTACGGCCAGCTCACGCAGAGCTGGTTCAAGAAACGCGGCCTCAACCTGCTACGGCGTGCGCTACGCGGCATCGGCATGCAACGCAAAGCCGCCCGGGGCCTCGGCATGCTCAACGGCCGCTACACGAAATCCCCGATCATCGACGCCCGCCACCCGGTCGCGGGTCGCCGCGTCGGCGATCTACTGCTGCCGAACGGTCAACGTATCAACGAGGTCCGCAGGGGCAAAGCCGCCCTGCTCGCGATCGGCAACGCCAAAGTCGGCGAGCGGAAAGCGATCCATATCCCGGCTCTTCCGAAACGCTGGCACGTCAAGTTGCCCGCAGTCCTGGTCATCCGCCCCGACGGTTGCGTCGCCGCCGTCATCGAAAAGCCGACCCCCGAGAAGATCGAAGTTGCTTGGGCGAAGGCATTTTGTCGCCCTAGCTAGCCTATGGCACATCGCCTGAGATGGCGGCCCACGGGAGCAAGGCCACAACCAGGCTCAAAGAAAGTCAATTGCAAGGCCACGCTCGAAAAAAGAAAGAAGTCTTTATAGGTAAGGTGGGATCTGATTTTGGCCATAATCGAAAGTCTTAGCGTAAGCGGCGGTTTCCTAGACGACCTGAACATCGCTTTTGCTAGTGGTCTTAACGTTATCATCGGCCCTAGAGGCGCGGGAAAAACGTCGGTTGTAGAGCTGTTGCGGTTCTGTCTTGGAAGTACCACGTTAACCGAACGGTTGGGCGTCTCACCGTTAAACCAGGCGCGAGCCGTCCTCGGAGACGGAGTTGTCCGAGTCGTAATCCGGGATGGCGGCGAAACGGTCGAATTGATCAGAGGCGCGAGCGACGACGCGCCACGCCTATCACCCTGGGCGCGGCCCTTCATACTTGCTCAAAACGAAATCGAGTCAATAGGTCTCGAGGCAAAAAGTCGCGTCGCATTGATTGACGGCTTTGGGAACGTCGTAGGCGTCCAAACTGACGATCACGATATCCAGCTGCGCGCCCTTCAGTCGGAAATAGACGCATTCCGCAACGACCTGTCTGCAGGCCGAGAGCAACTTCTGGACTTTGCCACGACCGATTCCCAGTTGGTAGACCTCAAGAAGCAGCAAAAACAATACCTCAAGGATCACTCCGACCTAAAGAAGATCCAAGACGATCTACAACGCTCTGAGCAGGTAATCGCAGATACGGAAGCACGAGCCGAACGATTCGAGGGCGCCGTCGAACGTTTGCGTTCCCTCCTCCTCGCCATGGTTAAGGCCCAAGGCGACGTATCAAGCCTCGCTGAGTTCTCACCGCATGCCGAAGATAGGGTGCTTGAAGAGCTGATTTCAAGCATCGCCACCTCGACAGGCGACCTGCGTAAGATCACCGAGAAGGCGGACGAGCGAGCGCGCTCCCTTGGGGCACAATTGCGAGCAAACGTCCACCATCTTAAGGCGGAATCGCAGCCGCTACGCTTCCGTCTTCAGCAAACGTCAAAAGAGTTGTCAACCCTTTCCAAGCAACTTCTTGCCGTTGAAACGCGCGCGAAGGACCGCGACCGCCTCTTGCGTCGCCTTGAGGAGCTGACTCAGCGACTCACGGTACTGGAGCGCCAGCGGTCAGACTTGCTATCTCTTCTCCATGCAGATTCAAGCAAATCGACTGAACGCCGCCTCAAAATCTCTGAACAGCTAAATGCTGAGCTAGGTCCACGGATTCGTGTAGAAGTGGTCCCAGCCGGATCGCTGCAAGATTACACGTCGCGGCTCACCGAGGCGCTTCGCGGGAGTGGTGTCCATGCATCGAGACTTGCGCCTCAAATCGCGAAGCACGTATCGCCCGAAGAATTGGTCACGTTCGTTGAGCGAGACGATTCGCAGAAGCTTGCGAAGGCCTGTCGAATTGCGCCAGAGCGTGCGCGTCGGCTAGTTGACGTCCTTGGCGCGGCGGATCTCGGCAGTATTATTGCCAGTAGAATAGAGGACGATCTTTCGCTTCAACTGCTGGATGGGAGCGAATATAAGGACACCATGTCCCTTTCAACCGGGCAGCGATGCACCGTCGTCCTTCCAATTCTACTATCCCGAGACCACGGGCCGCTTGTCCTTGATCAACCGGAGGATCATCTGGACAATGCCTTTATCGTTGAAACTCTTGTACAGACAATTTTGATACGCAAGGCCCAGGTTCAGATCATCTGCACATCGCACAATGCGAACATCCCAGTGCTCGGTGAAGCCGATCTGGTCGTGCACCTCGAGTCAGACGGGCGCCGAGGGTACGTTCGGGATTCAGGAAGTCTGGAGCAACCGGACATTATCGAAAGCATTACCTCCATAATGGAAGGCGGGCGCAAGGCTTTTAAGCAGCGTGCAGATTTCTATGCGCAAGGGAACAGTGCGTAAGCAACACCTGTTCTCCGCGCTCGAAGGAGACGGAGATATTCAGGCGCGGCTCGCGGCAGCGCGTGAGCTAAGCGAACTGGCTGACTCTCAGGACCTTCCCAGGCTGCGGCAGTTGCTTTCCATTGAGCGGGTGGGCTGGATCAAATCGTCGCTCGCCTCAACTATTGAGCACTTTTCAGGAGAAGCCAGTGAACCAATCGAGCTTGACGATGATCTAATCACGTCGGAAGGCGGTACGGTCACCGAACGCATAGCAAGGATCTTCGTTCATGAGCTGAGGCGAAGTATCGGCGTTCTTGATTTATACGCGTCGCAAGACATTCGCAACTATGACCAGAGCCAAACCGCAGGTCAGATGCAGCGCTTGCGCGAGCTCCTCGGAGCCCTAAAGGAACTCGCCAATTCGGCTGCGGAACCAAAACATGAGTCGTTTGATCTTGCTGCCGTTCTAAACGACATCGTATCTGAGCAGACTGCTCACGAAGCTGTCGAGGAACGCGCGCAGAGGGTCCGGATTGCTAACAGCGAGCCTCAGCCCGTACGAAGCGACCGGGGCAAGGTCGGCTTTATTGTGAGAAACGCACTTCAAAATGCAATCGAGGCAACCTCGAGCGACGCGTATGAAGACACGCAAATCGTCATATCATGCGGGGCCACGGACCGGGACATTTGGATCGCCGTTCGCGACTTCGGACCTGGGCTTGATGATACGCCTAGCGCACTGCTAAGGCCAGGGACAAGTCACAAAAAGGGTCATTTTGGCATCGGCCTGGCCATCGCAGACCTCGCGGCGCGATCAATGGGCGGCAAAATAAGCTTGCGACGGGCAGATGGCGGCGGGGTTCAGTTCGAAGCAAGGTGGCCACTGTGAACGTCTTACTTGTGGAGGACAATGCGGAAACAAGGGAGGTCCTAAAGTCGGCCCTTTGCAGTGCAATGCCGGATGTAACAGTTACTGAGGCCGCTGACGCCGCCTCTGGGCGCGAGTTATTTGCGGCACGCGACTACGACTTGACTATCCTCGACCTCGAAATCCCAAGCACTCCCGGATCCATAGCCGGAGACATAGCAAACGGCGAAGCGCTCCTCGGCGAGTTTCGTCGCGAGTGTGCAGGTGGGGTAATCTGCGTATTGAGCGCGCACAGCACAGCGGAAGGCGCCTCTAAAGCTTTTACGGATATAGCTCCATTCGATGTCTACGGTGATGGTGTGATCCCGTCCCTCTCGTATGTACCAAAGGATAAGATGCGGGATGCGGTCACGCTAGCCACCAAGATCAACTCGTCCATTGCAACTCTAGATGAGGCGATCTTCGCGCGGATCGAGCCATCGGACGCAGTCAACGACTGCGAACGCCGGCTCCTTCTTCGGATAGCTGTCGGACTGTCCGCAAGACGCCTAGTTGCGAAGCGCTTCGGTAGCGGCCTTTCAAGCAGCAAGGTGTTTGCGGTAAAGCTATTCGACTCGCGAGGAAGCCCACGCGGCTTCCTCGCGGTGAAGCTTGATGTGACTATTAGAATCGTAGACGAGTTTGCGCGATATCAAAAACTCGTTGTCCCACTCTTGGAGTCTGGAGATCTTGCACCCGTTATTCTAGGACCGCTGCACCTTGGGCGACGGTCCGCCCTAGCCTATCGGCTAGCGTCTTCTCGTGAGCTGAGCCTGTTTCAACTCATCTCGCAGGCGGACGAGAAGGGAGCCAAGGCCATTCGCCGACTGTCTGAAATCGAGCACAACTGGGTTCAAAACGTCTACCCAAAGGAGGTCTCCGTCGCTAATGTCCGGCGTATGCTCGTCGAAGATGCGCGAACAACCCCCGCTCAACAGAAACTCATTGACGCGCATTCCGCTCTTGAGGCGAAAATGGTCTGGCTACGCGAGGGCACGCAGCACGGCGACATGCATGGTGAGAACGTCTTGTGCACTTCGGAAGGCGATCTAACCATCATTGATTATGCGGACGTCGGAAGGATACTTCCACCAGCCGACAGCGTGATGCTTGAACTAAGCTTGATCTTTCATCCGGCTGCCAAGACCATGCGCGGAACCTGGCCTACGGCAGAACAGTGCGCCAATTGGAGTTCCTTGGATCTTTTCTTGGAGGGCTGCCCATTCCCAGAGACGATCCGAGCCTGCCGGGAGTGGTCGAAGAAAACAACGGAAGCCGTCAGCGATCACGGCGTCTTTGCGATAGCGTATGCCTATGCCGTTTGGCAATCGGGCTTCGATCCTGCGAACGTTGAGTTGGCGGTAGCGGTGGCCGAAAACGCAGCCCGAAATCTAAGATGAGGATTCGACCTAACAAGTAGCACTCTGGACCGCCTTACTCTCGTGAATTGCCTACGCTTCGACCCGTTCGTCGATCGAGACGTTGTAGAGGAACAAGAACTTATGCCACTCGCCCGGGAGGGTGTTGCGTTTGACTTGGATCCAGGGGATGTACTTGGGCTGACGCGGCTTGCGCTTGAGCGGCATGTTGGCGTCTTCGGGGGTGCGGTTATTCTTGCGGTTGTTGCAACGCATGCACGCGCAGACCAGATTTTCCCAGGTCGATGGTCCGCCCTTGCTCTTGGGTAGCACGTGGTCGACCGTCATCAGCTTCTCGCCGCGGATGTGGCAGTACTGACATTCGTAGTCGTCGCGCATCAACACGTTCTTCTTCGTCAGGGCGACTTTCTGCATGGGGCGCCGGATGAAGTAGAGCATCCGGATGATCGACGGCAGACGCATTTCGAAGGTCGCCGAGTGGATCGCCTTGTCGCGATTGTGGACGATCTCGGCCTTGCCGGCGAAGAGCAACTTGACGGCGCGCTGGAACGAGGTGACGTTCATCGCTTCGTAGGTCGAGTTGAGGACGAGAACCTCGGTCATCGCGCGAACCCTGGAATTAAGCGAGGCGCGGTCGCAGACCACGCCTCGTTACAAATAGCTTGCCGCGAACCCGCGGTTTGGCATGTAGTACTCAGTCGCACGTCGGAAGCCCGACCGGCGAAGCCAAATTCCCCGTGGGGCGGCTCTTGAGAAGTCATGCGCCCTAATGCTTATGCGGCGGGTGATGCCTTCCCTACTAACGTCGCTTCACGCACCATCTCAAGGAAGTAGCCGTGGACCCGGTGGTCGCCGGTCAGCTCCGGGTGGAACGAGGTGCCGAGCACGTTGCCCTCGCGGACCATCACGCCGTGGCCGTCGCGCTGCGCGAGCAGTTCGACGCCCGGGCCGACCCGTTCGATCCAAGGAGCGCGGATGAAGATCGCCGGGAACGGCGCTTCGCCGAGAACCGGAACCGCGAGCGAAATCTCGGCCGAATCGTTCTGACGGCCGAAGGCGTTGCGACGGACGGTGATGTCGATCAAGCCGAGGGTCGGCTGTTCCATATCTGCGACGTCCTTGGCGGCGACGATCATGCCCATGCACGTGCCCCAGAGCGGCATGCCGGCGCGGACGCGGGCGACGATCGGTTCCGCCATCCCGAAGCGCGCAAGCAACTTCATCACGGTCGTGGACTCGCCACCGGGAATCACCAGGCCGTCGACGCGCGCTAAGTCGGCCGCCGTCTTGACTTCGAGCGCGGTCGCTCCGGCCGCGCGTAGGGCGGCCAGATGTTCGACGACGTCGCCTTGCAGTCCGAGGACGCCGACCGTCGGCATTTAGTTCCCGCGGGTCGAGAGCAGTTCGGAGGCATCGAGCTTGCGCAGGTCGATGCCCGGCATCGCTTCGTTCAGGCCGAGCGACTTCGAAGCCGCGACGACCGCCTTCGGATCGGCGAAATGCGTGGTCGCGTCGACGATCGCTTTGGCGAACGCCTTCGCATCCTTCGACTTGAAGATGCCACTGCCGACGAAGATGCCTTCGGCGCCGAGTTGCATCATCAGCGCGGCATCGGCCGGCGTCGAGACGCCGCCAGCGCAGAACAGGACGACCGGGAGCTTGCCCGTGGCGGCGACTTCTTGCACGAGGTCGAGCGGCGCGCCGAGATCGCGAGCGCGCACCACCAGCTGTTCTTTCGGCACGAGCGTCAGTTCGCGGATCGCATCGGTAATCGCGCGGATGTGGCGGACGGCTTCGACGATGTTGCCGCTGCCGGCCTCGCCCTTGCTGCGGATCATGGCGGCGCCTTCGGCGATGCGACGGAGCGCCTCACCCAGATCGCGTGATCCGCAGACGAACGGCGTCGTGAACGGCGCCTTCTCGCAATGGTACTTGTCGTCGGCCGGCGTCAGCACTTCGGATTCGTCGATGAAGTCGACGCCGAGTTCTTGGAGCGCCTGGGCTTCGGCGAAATGACCGATACGACACTTGGCCATGACCGGAATGGTGACCGCATCCATGATGCCTTGCACGAGTTCGAGTGAGGACATGCGGGCCACGCCGCCCATCGCACGGATGTCGGACGGAATACGTTCGAGGGCCATGACGGCGACGGCGCCGGCTTCTTGTGCGACGACGGCCTGCTCGGGCGTGACGACATCCATGATGACGCCGCCCTTGAGCATCTGCGCGAGCCCGCGCTTGACGGTGAGAGTGCCCTTCTCGGCCACAACGGTCTCCAATTCCCTTACGTGTCATCCCGAGCGTAGCGCCGACGGCGCGTAGTCGAGGGACCTGGTGTCTCTATCCTACCAGGCTATTCCAATGGAGACATTAGGAACACCGCTATTCCGGGGGCGCAACGCTCGGCCCCGGGACCGGAGTCTCGAGGATCGGTGCGGGGGTGACGTCGGAGTGCGGGATGCGGGCGGCGTCGCCCGGAGCAATGGTCGGGAGCGGCTTTTGGCGCCACACCGGGATCGCCGCGTTGTAGGTCGGAGTCGCTTGCGGAGCTACCGGAGACGGGCGCGGCTGCGGCGTCGGAAGCGGCTGGGGCGGAACGCGGGGGTCCGGGAAGCCAGGGTCGGGCGCCGCGGCGAGTGACTGGGAGCGCTTCCAGTCCGGGCCGTAGGGGCCTTGCGTCTGGCCCGGTGCCGGCGTGATGACCAGGGTCGGGAGCCCGCCCAGGCGACGCTCGGTGGCGCTTCCGAGGACCTTGTCGCCCATCCGTTCGCCCACGACGATCGCCAGCAAGAGCACGGCGGTGCCCAGCACCAGGATAAGGGTCAGAAACCGCTTCGAAGGATCGAGCATGGGTCTCCGACGCTTCGGGCCGCCCTTCGAGACGGCCTTCGGCCTCCTCAGGATGACACGGAAACGATCTTGGCGACGTCGCGCTTGGTCTTGCGGGCGGCCCGGTCGCTGGCTTTGCCGATCAACTGGATCTCGCGGAGTTCGCCGGGCGTCATCTTGACCCGGGCGGTGTGGCCGCGGAACTCGAGCTGGACGTCGCGCGGGCGGTCGTGGAGATTACAAGCAAAGATCCGGACCGCGCCGGCCTCGTCTTCGAAGGCGATCGCACCGACCTCGACCGGCGACGTGTTCACCTCGTCGCTCACGTCCGCGCCGGCGTAGATGCACGTGAACGGCTCCTCGGCCGAAAGTTCCGGCATGTCGCCGTAGATCATCTTGGCCTTGAGATCGATCACGTAGGTGCGGCGCTTACCGCCCCAATGCACGCGCGCGGCCGCGACCCATTGCCACGACGCAGGTGCCATGGGCGCAAGATGCGGACGCCCGCTCGTGCGGTAGCCGTCGAGCCCGCCGACCGTCTCCGCGACGGCCCACAGATACTTCGCGCCCGTCCAGGGCGACAGATACATCCCGCGATTGGTCAGCGAGCCGCCGTCGAACCACTCGCCGAACTCGCCTGGAACGGTGTTGCGTTCGCTGCCGGCTTCCATGGTCGCGTAGATCGCTTCGAGGAAGTGCACGCCGAGATCGATCTGCCCGTTGCGCGCGAGCGCGACCACGTACCAGAGCGTGAGATCCGGCCAGACGCCGCCGAGCAGGCCGAAGCCGTGCGATGGGAAGTACCAGCTATCCGCCGTCGAGATCGTGCGCAGCCCGACCGGCGTGATGAAGTCGCTCTCGCTCAAACGGCGCAAGATCGCGCGCCGTTGTTCGGAATCGGCCACGCCGAAGAGGACCGGGAAGACCTCGTCGGCCGTGAAGTTGTCCTGATAGTTCATGTCGCCGTCGTAGTTGAGCACGAACCCGCCGGTGTCGGCGTTGAACATGAACTTCATCATCGCCGCGCGCATCGCTTTCGCTTCTTCGGCGTACTTCTCCCAATGCGGGTTGTCGCCGGCGACGGCGCACAGCATCGCGGCCGCCTCGAACGCGAAGACCGCTTCGGCGTTGATCTCAGTGACCGCACCTTCGAGCGTGTAATATGGGATGATGTTACGCCACGACGAGATGCCGTACATATCGACGCCCTTCGCGTTGGCGAAGAGCAGGCCGTTGACGTCCCGCTGGGTGAGCATGTAATCGGCGATCTTGACGATCAGCGCTAGATGCTCGCGCACCCACCCGTCGTCGAGCGTCGCGTTGTAGTGATGGAGCATCGCGATGAGGTGGAGGGGCGTATCGTCGTTGACGTTCAAGTCGTAGGCGGTCTTAAAGGCGGTCACGCCGCGGACGTATTCGATCATCAGGCCGCTCTCTTCCACGTTGCGGCTGAAGACGTCGAGCGCATCCCGGCTGAACTGCGGCATGAAGTAGTCGTAGCCATGGACGAACCACGAGGTATCGCGCGAGACGAGGATGTCCGAGGGAGGCGAGTTCGTAGAACCCCAGCCGTGCGGGTATTCCTTGATGATCCGCAACATGTTGGCTTTCGCCCAGACGACGCCGCGCGAGATCTGCGGCGACGGCGTCATGAAGCGCGCGTCCGCCAGCTTCAAGGCGAAGTACCGCTGGGTGTCGTGCAGGGCGCGATCGTCGGCGAGCAACGCCTTGAGCGCCGCTTGTGCTTTCGGGCCGTCGGAGTTGGCGACGACGGCGACGCGTAGCGATTCGCGCTGGCCCGGTTCGACCGTAAGGCGATACTCGAACGCGCCGTAGATCCGCCGGCTGACGCACTCCGCCTGCTCGGGGGTCACTTCTTCCTGATGTTGTTCGGAGCGAAGCGTTCCGCGGCGCATGTTCTGCAGCAACGCCTGCTCGCGAAGCGAAACGACCGAGGCGTGCGGCGTACGTGAGGCGCCCCACCAGCGCTCGTACGCATTCTCCTGATTGACCGAGCGGATGAAACCGCCGTCGACCTGCGCGCGCACTTCGTGCTCCGGCTCACCGTAGAAGCGCTGTCCGACGAGCAGCGCCCACGGAAAGATCGAGACTTCGACCGTCTCGCCGGTAGAGTTGTAGAGGGTGACGTCGACGACGAACGAGACCGATCGGTCGAACGCCGGACCGTGCGGGACGTAGAATGCCTCCGCGACGTTGACGCGGTGATCGAGCGTGAACTCGGCGAGCTGCGCGTATGGAAGAAACGTGAACTCCCGCTCGACTTGATGCGGAAAGTACGTCTGCGATCCGCCGGCCAGCCGATAGGCCATCTGGTGCGTCCCGAAGATGATACGATCGGTATCCGCATCCCAGAGTCCGCGAATGCCGCCCTTGCCCGTCGATTGCGCGTACGACTTGAGGTTGCCGAGCAACATGCCGTAGGGCGTCTTCGCTTCCGGAAGGACGTATGCACAATATTCGTTGTGCTGGGCGTCGTAACTGATATTCATACGTCTCCCTCGCCGATACGAGCAAACGTCACCGAAAGCCCTCCCTCTAGAGGGAAGTCGCGTCCCTAGGAAAACGCAGATGGCGATGTCGACTTCTACGCATTTGCTGGCGCCCGCCAAGATAAACCTGACGCTCGAGGTCCTGGACCGGCGGCCCGACGGTTTTCACGGGCTGCGCAGCGTGATGGTGCCGCTCGCCCTGGCCGACGAAATCGTACTCGAACCGGACGAGACGTTTACGTTCCGCTGCGACGACCCGCGCTTGGGACCGAACAATCTGGCCGAGCGCGCCTATCGGGCGCTCGCCACCGAAGCGCCGGCGCACATCGATCTGCATAAGCACATTCCTACCCAAGCCGGCCTCGGCGGCGGCTCGAGCGATGCCGCAACCGTGCTGTTGGCTGCCATGGAAGGCGCCTTCGGCCCGTTGCCCGGTCGTGAATGGCTCGAGATCGCCCGGACGCTCGGTTCCGACGTCCCGTTCTTCCTGGTCCAGACCGGCGCCCTCGTCGAGGGAACCGGCGAACGCGTGACCGCCGTTGGCGCGTTGCCGCCGTGGCACGTGCTGATCGTGAAGCCGCCGGTCGGCGTCTCGTCGGCCGACGCGTATGCCGCGCTCGATCTGAAGCCACGCCCGTCGCGGCCGCGCAAGGATTCGGTCAGCCTGCGAGCGCTCGGCGCGCTCCAACGCGGTGCGTTCGACGAAATCTACGGCTTGATGCAGAACGATTTCGAAGAGGTCGTCGCAGACGCTCATCCGCCCATCGCCACGGCACTTGCCGCGTTGCGCCAGGCCGGCTGCGAGCGCCCCATGCTCGCAGGGTCGGGCGCGTGTGTTTTCGCACTGCTGCGAACCGAAGCGGAGTGTGCGGCGATGAACGCGGGGCTGCAACTGCCGGACGACTATCAGACGTTCGCGACGTCGTTCGCGCAGCCGCCCACCTGGCGCGGTACGGTTCCCACGTGAGCGGAATCACCGCGATCGTCCTCGCGGGCGGTCCGGCCGACGATCTCTCCGCAACCCAACCGGGTGCGCCGAACAAAGCCTTCGTCGAGATCGGCGGCAGGACGCTCGTGCAACGCACGATCGAGGGCTTGCGTTCGAGCAGCGAGGTCGGCCGCATCATCGTGGTCGCACCGGTGAGCGCGCACGCGCATCCCGCACTCGCCGGCGCCGACGAATGCCGCCCCGACGGCGCCCGCATCACGGAAAGCCTCCACCGCGGACTCGCCGGACTGCCGCCCGATGAACTCGTATTGGTCGCCGCCTCGGACCTCCCAATCCTCACGGAACTGTCGGTCTCGGATTTCGTCCGTCGTTCGCAGACCGCCGATCCGGATGTCGGCTACGGTTGTCTGGAAAAACGCACGCATCTGAGCGCATATCCGGACATCCCGCACACGTGGGCACATCTACGTGGCGGCACGTACTGCGGCGGCGGATTGATCGCCGTCAAGCCACGCGCGCTTCCGCAGCTCGAACGCTTTATCGAACAGCTCGGCGCCGCACGCAAGAACCCGCTCGCACTCGCCTCGATCTTCGGCTGGGACGTGTTGCTCAAGTTCGCGATCCGTCAACTCAGCATCGAAGCCGCCGAAGCCCGCGCCAGCGCCCTCCTCGGCATGAAAGCCCGCGCAATCGTCTCGCCCTACGCCGAAACCGCCGTAAACGTCGACCGGGTCAGCGACATCGCGCTTGCAGAAGCTCTGGTCGCGAATGCCCCGCCCACGGTGTCATCCTGAGGAGCGAGCGAAGCGAGCGTCTCGAAGGACGCCCGGCGAGAACCGCTTATCGCGCCCAATCCGCTCCGTAAGCGAAATCGTACTCCTGAGCAGTCGGTTACGACCAACGCATACGTTCCGGACGTTGAGATTTGAGCCCGTTCCCATCGACAAGGTTCCGCGATTGGAAGATGCGTCAGCGACTTCGAACCATCGGCATGCACGACATAGACGTAACCCGAATCGTGGCGCACGAACTGCCCGTTATGGTAGACGTCGGTTCCTAGAAAACGCGGGATCGGCATTCCCCCAACGCCGTGAATCGATTCGGATCGATAGATGTAGAACCAACCGTGAGCTGGGAGTGCGCCACGGTGTGGCGCGCACGCGCCGAACGTAGCCAAGACCAGGCCGGCGACCAGCATCCGGAAGATCACGACGCTACTCCGGCGTCGTCCAGCGTTTGAAAAGATCGTTCGGAATGCCGAACTGATCCAGGGCTTTGCCGACGGTGTGATTGACGATGTCGGCAACGGTCTGCGGTTGGGCGTACATGGCCGGCATCGGGGGAAGAATCGTCGCGCCGATCTCGGCGAGTTGGGTGAGCGTGCGCAGGTGCCCGAGATGCAGCGGCGTCTCGCGTACGACCAGCACCAGGCGGCGACGCTCCTTGAGGCAGACGTCGGCCGCCCGCACCAGCAAGGTGTCGTTGAGCGAATAGGCGATCGCACTCGCGCTCTTGACCGAGCACGGGATCACGAGCATGCCGTCGGTCACGAACGAGCCGCTCGAGATCGAAGCGGCCAGGTCCCCTTCGCGATAGACGACGTCCGCGAGTTTTTCGAAATCTGCCGGCGCGTAGGGCGTCTCGAGAGCAAGGGTTCGCCTCGCCGCGCCCGTCAGCACCAGGTGGGTCTCGATCCCTTCGGCCAACCGGAGCGCCTGAAGCGCAGCGTATCCATACGCACTGCCGCTCGCACCGCTGATGCCGACTACGATTCGTCTCACCCCTCGCGCTTTTGACGGTTCTCGCAAGGGCGCCTGGTACTGACCTGGAAACCAACGGAACTTCATGATCGACGAGCACGTCGCGCTGCGCCTACTGCGCTCGCCCGCTTCCGGTGTCCCGCACGACGTCGCCGCCGCTTTGGCGGTCGTCGCGACGCATGTCGGCGGCCTGCGTCAAGCGATCTCGCGCGAACGGCTCGCGCTCGGCGCCGACGACCGCGATACGGTCTTCGCCTTTGCCAAGAAGCTCGACGTCTACGAGAGCGATCCGAGCGTCTTCGCCGACATCCCCGCTCTCGCGCCGGAAGCGGCATCGCTCGATGAGCGGATCGCCCTTGCCGCATCCGTCGATCGCGAACCGGGCGCCCCGCTACGCGCGCGCCAGCCGCACTTCTCGGCCTCGGCGCTCAACGCGTACTCGGATTGTGCGCGAAAGTGGTACTACCGCTATACGTGTAACGCCGTCGAAGATCGCGGATCGTCGGCCTCGTTCTATGGGACCGCCTTCCACACCGCGCTCGAATACTTCCACGAGACCTTCGTCCACCCGGATCCCGCCCACGAACGCGAGATGCGCGAGCGAGTGCGCTCGGATATTTCGCGCGCCTTCGCCGGACATCGCGAAGACTTCGATACTGCGGTCGAGTACGAACTTCAAGTCCGGCGCGCCCAACGCACGGCGCAGCGCTACGTGACCTGGCTGGTCGCGAAGGCGCGGCGCGCGCCGTTCACCATCATCGGACGCGAGCTTCACGCCGCCATGAAGGTCGGCGGGTACGACTTCATCGGTTTCATCGATCGTCTCGACCGGGACGACGCGACCGGCAACGTCGCGATCGTCGACTACAAGACCGGCGCGATCGCCGAGAGCGCCGCCGAGTATCGCGAGAAGGTCCGCACGTTCCACGATTTCCAGTTGCCGTTCTACTACTGGGCGCGCGAGGCCGAAGGCGACCGGGTCGCGACCCTCTCGTTGATCCCGCTCAAAGACGCTTCGGCCGACGTGCGCCCGATCGAACTCGAAGTCGTTCCGGTCGCGCGCGAGGAGACGCGGCGTAGTGGCGCGCCGATCGGCACGATCGGCATCGCCGACCTGGAACGCGCGCGCGCGAAGATGGGCGAACTCTGCCGGATCTTGAGCGACGGCTCGCTCGAGTCGTTCCCGGCCACGAACGATCCGAGCGCCTGCACCTACTGTGCGTACAAGCTCGCCTGCAACGATCGGCCCGCGACGCCGGAAGAGAAGTTCGCGCGATGAGCGTGGCGATCGTCGGCGGCCCAGGCACCGGCAAGACTGCGCTCCTGATCGAACGCTATCGCGAGGCGGTCGCGCGCGACGGCGCCGATAGGACGTTGTTGCTCGCGCCCACGCCGTTCGCGCTCGATGCCCTACGCCGCCGGCTCGGCGAACCGGTCGGAACCACGTTCGGTGCGCTCGCGGCGGACCTGATCGGAATGCGGATCGTCGACGAGATCGAGGCGGAGGCACTTTTCGAACGCGCGGCCGCGCCGTTACTCGCACTCGAGTGGCCAGAGATCATGGACGCAACGGTGGATATCGAGGTCTCCGGTTTGCGCATGCCGTCGCGCTTTCTCGAATCGGCCTTCCGCCTGGTACGCAAGTTGCGCGAAAGCGTCATCGCGCCCGAGGCATTTCTGCAGAGTTCGCTCGTCGGGGCGACGTCGTTCTACGGACACACGCCCAATCTCGCGCACAGCGACCTGCTGATGTATACGAAGGAGACGCACCGCGATTCGCTGGCCGTCGACGGCGCCGAACTCCAACGCCAATTCAAACACGAGATCTACCTCGCCAAGATCCTAGCCAAGCTCTACCGTTCGTACGTCGACCTGCAAGAGCGCGAAGGCATGATGACCGGACGCGACGCGATCGTCGAAGCCATCGCGGCGATCGGCACGCGCGCCGATCTGCGCGAGTCCGTACGTGCGCGCTGGTCGAGCGTTTTCGTCGACGAAGCGCAAGAACTCAACCTGGGCGAACTCGGCCTGCTCCAGGCCATGCGCGGCGAGGTCCTCGACGACGTCACGATCGCGG
>JBBRTL010000026.1:0-17834 GCA_038244445.1 Vulcanimicrobiales bacterium | reverse complement strand
GTCCGGCGCCCGCCGCGCGACCGCATCGGCCCGCAGTCGTGCATCCGGCTGCGGCGCCGAGGAACAGCTCGAGAACGCTATACAGAGAGCGGCAAGCACCAAGAGCCCGACATACTTCTTCACGTCACAAGAACAAGGCAGATTTCAACTGCGTGACGCAGCGCGTTACGTCGTTCGGCTCGAGCGTGACGAGATACTCGATTCGGAGGTGTGAGGCATCGATGTTCTTGTGACGGACGGCGCACAGGATCGGGCCTCGGCGGCTCGGGGCGAACGAGAGCGAGAGCAGACCACCGGCAAGTTCGAATGATCTAGCCGGGCCGTTGCCGGAGTTGATCTCGGCCAGGTACTCGGCCATCTCACCCAATTCGTAGACCGCGAGGTCAAGGTCGAAGGCCGCTTCGATCGTCGACGCCGTGGCGTGCGCGCGAACCGCGATCAGATCGAGGCCTTCGGGCTCCGCGACGTCGGGATGTTTGTAGCCGAGCAGTTCGAGCCGCAGATTCGCCGAGTCACTCGAGCCGAACGTGATGTTGCCGGTCATGCTTGAGTGTCGTCCCTCGACTACGCCGCGCTACGCTCGGGATGACAAGCATAGAGCAACTCGCTGCACAAGGCGGAGCGACTCGCTGCCACGGGTCGGCTAGCCATAGATGATCTTGTGTTTGGGCGGGGCGAACTTGAGGCGGGGGCCGTCTTGGGCGGTGGGTTTGATCATCTCGCTATCGACGTTGCTGCGTTCGCAGAAGCGCATCGTGCGTTCGTCGTCGATGTGATAGCCGAGCGGATTCCACTTCGAGAGCGCGGCGACCGGGTCGACGCTCGCGCCGCCGTAGGTTCCGGTGTTCGCGACGGAGCGCGCGCAGAGGGCGCTTGCGAGCAAGGTCGCGCCGAACGGTGAGGCGCCGAGGCCGATGAAGATCGCCATGGATGCGGCGAACGTGTCTCCCACGCCGTGCGCCGGATAGGCCGGATAGTAGGGCGCGCTGATGCGATGGTAGCTGTAACCGTTGGAGAACAGCACCTTCGTACGATGCTTCTCGCCGTCGCGTTCGAACGAGGTGATCGCGATCGACTCGGGGCCGAGGTCGAAGAGCCGGTTCAGATACGCGTGTTCCGACATGTCGGGGTCGCCGCCGCCGATCAAAACGTCGGCCTCGAAGCGGTTCGGCGTGATGATCTGCGCCATCGGTAGCAGCAGTTCGCGGATCGCGCGGGCGGTCTCTTCGCTGACGTAGAGCCCTTTCTGGAAGTCGCCGATCACCGGATCGAGGACGACCACGCCCTTGTAGTCGCGCAGTTGGGTCGCAACGATGTCGACCAGGTTGGGCTTGGGCAGATAGCCGACGATCACGATCCCCGGCCGCTGACCGATCAAGAACGCGACGTCGCGGCGGAACTGGAGCGGATCGGCTATCGTCGACGAGCGTCCGGCGAAACCACCGTGGGCGCTTGCGAACATAGTCGGCACGTGGATCAAGCGCGCGCCGAGGGCGTTGGCAATCGCGAAGGCGGCCTGATTGCCGAGAAATCCCATCCCGACGCTGTTCTGGATGCTCCCGATCAACGGGAAGCCGATGGCGTCGTCGTTATTGCGGTTCAAGCGAGTCCCATCCCGTCCGGACGACCGGTGTTTCTCGGCCGTCCTCGCCCCGCAGAACGATGCCGCTCTCGGCGCGGAAGACACCGGCCTTAAAGAGTTCTCGGCCGAAACGGGCCCGGAATCGCGCGGCCAGATGCCGGTAGGCCCGGCCGTCGACGGCGGCCAGCAACTCGTACTCCTCGCCGCCGGCCAGCGCGAACGCCTCGGGTGTAACGCCGAGCGCCTGCGCCGCATCCTGCGCGGCACGGCAGATCGGCAGCGTTTCGAGCACCGCGCCCACGCCGGAGCGCGCACACATCCGCATCAGATCCGTCGAGAGCCCGTCCGAGAGGTCCATCATCGCATGCACGTAGGTCGAAGCCGCGAGCCAACGGCCCTCATCGAGTCGCGCGACCGGTGCGCGATACGCTTGTAGCGCCCATTCGCGATGCTCGCCCTCGAGCGCGACCTCCCCGCGGAGTGCGCAGAGGCCCGCACGGCTCGCGCCGAGCTTTCCGGTGGTCACGATCGCGTCGCCCTTCTTCGCTCCCGAGCGCAGCTTCAGCCGCGCCGGGCTCGCTTCGCCGATCAGCGTCAGCGCGAGCGTCACCACCGGCGTGCGCGTCACGTCGCCGCCCGCGATCGTGCAGCCGGCGCGTTCAGCCGACGCGGCGATGCCGCGATAGAGTTCGAACAGCGATTCGCGTTCGCAGCCGGCGGGCACGCCGAGCGCGATCGTCGCCAGCACCGGGCGCGCACCCATCGCCGCGAGATCGCTCAAGTTCGCTTCGAGCGCGCGCGCGCCGATCTCGTGCCAGGTCATCCAGGCGGGATCGAAGTGCACGCCTTCGACCAGCGCGTCGGTGGTGACGACGCTGCGGTTCGAGCGCGAGGGCTGCCAGACGGCGGCATCGTCGCCGATGCCGACGAGCACGTTCGAACGGACCGGCGCGACGATCTCCGCCAGCGCCGCGATCAGCGAGTCTTCGTTCAACGCAGCAGCGAGCGCATCCGGCGCACGCTCGCACCCGGGTCGGGCGTGCCGAAGATGGACGAGCCCATCACCAGTGCCGAGGCGCCGGCCGCCACGATCTCGACGATGTTGCTCTCGCCGATGCCGCCGTCGACCTCCAACTCGCAAGTCGGATTCCGATCGTCGATGAGTTCCCGGGCCTGACGCAGTTTCTCGATCGAGCGCGGGATGAACGACTGACCGCCGAAGCCCGGATTCACGCTCATCACGAGTACCAGATCGCAGTCCTCGATGATATCTTCGAGCATCGCGACCGGCGTCTGCGGGCAGATCGCGATGCCGGCCTTCGCGCCGATCGTGCGGATATGCCGGAGCAGTCGTTGGGCGTGCGAGGTCGCTTCGAGATGGAAGGTGATGATGTCGGCGCCGGCCTTACGGAAATCGTCGACGTAGCGCTCCGGCTCGACGATCATCAGATGCGCGTCGAAGGTCTGCTTGGAAAGCTTGCGCAGATCGCCGATGATCTTCGGACCCCACGTGATGTTCGGCACGAAGCGGCCGTCCATCACGTCGAGATGCAACCAGTCCGCATCCGAGACGGCGGCGATTTGCTCCGCGATCTTGGCGAAATCGGCCGAGAGCAGCGATGGGGCGATCTTGGTCACGGTTGGGTTCCTGCGTTCTTGAGTTTGTCGTTGTAGACGGCGCTCGGTTCTTCGCCGAGCACGGTCGTACCGACTTTGGTCCCGTTCACGAACATCGCGACGACCGACGATCCGACCGCGGTGACCGTGAAATCGAACTTCTGACCGGCCTGCGCGTAGGCGTTGAACAGATCGTAGGTGCCGGTCGCGTCGGAGACGGCCAACCGTACTTTGAGCGGGGTGCCCACGACCGCGCCGTCGGGAACGGGAACCGAGACGAGCAGATGCGCCTGACGCACGATATAGCCGGATTCGTGCGGTCCCGCGCTGACTTGGATCGAGACCGGGTCGTACGAGTTCACCTTGGTCCCAGCGGCCGGGACTTGCCGGGCGACTTGTCCGTGCGCCGGACCGCCGGATCCGAGCGGCGTCCAGACGATCTGCCCGAGTTTGAGGCCGGCCTTGTCGGCCGCCGCGCGTGCGTCGTCGACGTTCATACCGACGAGGCTCGGAACGCGCAGCGATGCGGAGCCGCCTTTGCTCACGGTCAGGTCGACGCTGTCGCCTTCGCCCACGTTGACGAGCGGCGCCGGATCTTGATCGACGACGTGCCCTTCGGGAACAACGTCGCTCTTGACGTACGCGGTCTTCCCGAGCTGCAGATGCGCCCGCGCGAGGTCGACGCTCACTTCCCGCAGCGATTGGTAGCGCAAGTCGGGCATCATCCGCGCGATCATTCCGGACGAGACGACGAACGAGACCTGGCGTCCCTCGCGCACGGCCGTTCCGGCGTCGGGCTGCTGGTTCACTACGACGTCCTTCGGATACTTATCGCTGGTCGCATGCGAGATGACCGACGATACGAGATGCAGGCGCGCGACCTCCGCGTTGGCATCGCTCGCCGTCTGTCCGACGAACGAGGGTACCGTCACCGTTCCGGCGGGCGGTAACACGAACAGATAGATCGCGTGTCCGAACCAGACGGCGACGCCGACGAAGGCCGCCAGGACGATCGGGAAGACCCAATCCCGCGGCACGTACTCGTGCAGCCGCTCGCGCCAACCCGTCACTAGGCCATCGCCTCGAGCGCCGCGTCGGAGAGTTCGACGTTGGTGAAGACGTGCTGGATATCTTCGTGATCGTCGAGCGCGTCGAGGAAGCCGAACGCGTCCTCGGCGTCCTTGCCCTCCGGGTGGATCTTCTGCTTGGCGCGCGAGCCGAGATAGACCGCCGAGATCTTGAAGTTCCGCGCCCGCAGAGCGTCGCGGGCGGTCGAGAGTGCGGTCGGCTCGGTATAGATGACGCAGCCCTCTTCGGCGTACTCGACGTCGACGACCCCGTCGACCAGCGCGTCCTCGGTGAACGCATCCTCGGATTTCCCCTGGGCGTCGCACTCGATGATGCCGACCGCGTCGAACATCCAGCCGACCGCACCCGGTTCGCCGAGCGTCCCGCCGTTCTTGGTGAACAGAAAGCGCAGTTCGCCGGCCGTGCGGTTCCGATTATCGGTCGCCGCCTCCACGATCACCGCGGTGCCGTGCGGGCCGTGGCCTTCGTAGTGTAGCTCTTCGATCTCGCGCTCGCCGTCCTGGCCGGAACCGCGCGCGATCGCCCGCTTGATGTTCTCTTGCGGCACGTTGTTCTCGCGCGCCTTATCGACCGCCATCTTGAGGCGATAGTTCGCCTCAGGGTCGGCCGACCCGGATCGCGCCGCCAGGATGATTTCCTTGCTCAGCTTCGTGAAGAGCGCCCCACGCTTGGCATCCACCTTGCCCTTTTTGAGCCGGATATTATGCCACTTCGAATGTCCAGACATAGCCGCTCCCTCTTCTCCGAACCGGGTCGCGGCCCCTCAAGGGGACGCGAGTAGGCTTAAATCACCCAGCGGTCGATCCACATGCGGGCGTGCCAGGCGTCCCAGGTGATGTGCGTGCCGGCGAGGACCGGATAGAAGAACACGAATGCGAGCGCGACCGCCAGGGTGTAGAGGCCGATGCCGGCGCCGGCGAACCAGCGCCGGGTCGGGTCGTCCTTGTAGCGGTTCCAGAGCCACTGCAGCGCGATCGCGTTGCAGATACAGATCAACGGCAAATCGACGTAGAAATGGTAGGAGAACGCCAGACGGGGCGACTTGAACCACGGCAGCCACTGTATCAGATACGTCAGGACGATCAGCGCATAGCCCTTGTTCCTCCGCGTCCACGCGAGGAAGCCGACGAATGGGACCGCGAGCAACCCGAACCACATCATCAGCGGATTCGGGAGCGAGAGCACCTCGGAGACGCAACACGCTTTGCCGTTGTTGACGTCGGCGCCCTTACGGAAGTCGTGATAGTAGTACGCGACCGGGCGGAGATCGATCGGCCACGCCCACGGCAGCGACGAATATGGGTGGGTCGCGACCAGGGTCGAGTGGTAGCGATACATCGAGAACTGACGCTCGACCACGTCGCTCGCGCTCTTGATGTCGACTTGACGGTGCAGGTCGGGAATCCAGGCCAGGCCGTAGACGGTCGCCGAGACGAACACGATCGTCGCGATCGCGACGTCGAGCCGGAAGCCGCGCGGATTGCCCCACAACAGCGCGCGCCGGCCGGTGAAGTACTGTTGAAGCCAGACCCCGATCACGACGACGAAGCTCACGCCGAAGCCCATCACGCCGTACCACTTGCTCGCGACCAGCGCGCCCAGGGCCAGGGTGAACGTGATCAGCCAAAGACGTGCATCCTTGCCGTTCTGGCTCGCGTCTTTTGCCGTCAATAAGCCCGGCGTAAAAATCGCTTCGCCATCGGGCGTCTTGTATTGTACGGTCGCATCGCGCGCGTAGGCGATCTGCAGATCGTCGTCGGTGTAGAGCAGCCCGTTCGCCTTCGATTGCGTGTGGCCGGCGACGCGCGGGGTCTTGGCGTTGGAGTCGAGCACGCCGCCGTCCGGCGTTTCGAGCACGACCGAACCGTCGGCCGCGCGCGTCCCGTGCGAGCCGTCCGGATAGGATATCTCGGACTTGGTGCTCGGGTAGATCATCGGCAGTACGATCAGCCGCAGGATCAGGTAGAGCCCGAACGACGCCCAGACGCCGGCCGCAAGCCCCGCGAGGAACGTCTGATGCAGCAGCCAGGTCGTAAGCAACAAGCTCCCGCCGATGCAGACGACCAGCGATCCGACACCCGCGATCGCTGCCGCGATCTCTTCGTCCGGCGGCGTCGCCTTACGCACGTTGACCTGTGCGGCGATCCAGAACCGGTAGAACGCGTAGACGGCTGCGAGCGCGAAGAAGACGACGAAGCCTTCCGGCGTCGCGATGCGCGACTGCACGAAGTGCATCCCGTCGAACAGGAAGAAACTGGTCGCGATGGTCGCGAACACGATCGAGCCGGTGATCCGCTTGGCGAAGACGTAGAGTAGCACGATCACGAGCGCGCCGAAGACGACGTCGAGGAAGCGCCAGCCGGCCGCGTTGTCGCCGCCGTGCAGCCCGCCGAACATCGTCATCGAGAGCGTCACCAACAGCTTGGTGAGCGGCGGATGGGTGTTCTCGTAAATCGGCAGGTTCTTGCTCAGGTACTCCTCGCCGGCGCGCGCGAAGTAGATCTCGTCGAAGATCTTCTCGGAGATCTGCGCGTAGCCGATGTACGAGAGCACGAACGAGATCGCGCCCATGCCGCCCGCGATCGCCCAGTCGATCCAACTCCGCATCCCGACCAGGCCTTCGTGCGGGTCGAACCAGCGCTGCGGTTTGCGCTCCGTTTCGACCGCGAGCAGCGGCGACGATTTCCGGGTCGGGTTCGGCGCCGCCGGAGCGTCGCTCTTCGCGGCCGATTCGCTCCCCAAAAAGAGATAGCCGAGCGTAAAAAATGTGGCGACGTTAATCAGCGAGAGCAGATGATCCGGCAAGCCCCACAGGTCCTGACGGTTGACCGGCAAGCTCTGCTCCATCGCGAGCATGTATTGCAACGAGTACTGCAGATTGAACCAGGTCACGACCGAGAAGACGATCGCAGCCCAGAGATAGCGCCGGCCGAACGCGATCGAGGCGATCGTGAAGAGCAGGCCGTCGAAGATATAGCGCTCGTGCATCCGCGAGGCCAGGATGAAGAACGCCAGCAACAGCAGCGCGCCGCTCTCGAGAAACGCCTGCGCGGTCCGCGTCTGGACGTAGCGCCACAGGATCAAGGCGGTTGCGGCGAGCAGCAGGCCCCACGACCAGATCGCCTGCGGAACGAAGAAGATCGGCAGACTGTCCGACTGCCAAAAGGCCGTCTTGATGCCCCAGAGGTTGAACGCGTTGACCGAACTGACCGGATACTCGGCCAGGCCGAACGCGTACTTGTTCCAGAGCCAACCGAACGCATCGATCGGATTCCAGGTCGGATGGAACGGCAACGTGAGCAAGAGCGTCAGGACCAGACTCGAGGCGATACCGTAGGCGGTCGCCTTCAGGCGCATCTCGCGTTTGGCGACGTCGACGAACGCGAACGCGAGGAAGAGCGGAATCAGGATCGCGGCCTGCGGTTTGATCAGCAGCGAGTAGCCGAAGAGCACCCAGGCGCCGCCGATAAACCAGGGGGCGCGGTCGGTCTCGTCGTCGGAGCGGAGCAACAGGTAGAGCGTGAGCAACGCCATGCCGCCGGCGATCGAATCGACCTGGCCCCACATCGCGGAGATCAAGATCACGACCGGGTTGAGCACGTAGAGCGCGGCCGCGCCGAGCGCCCAGCGTTCGTCGGCGAAGCGGCGCACCAGCTTGAAGAGGACGATGCCTACCAGCAGATCCGCGACGACGGCCGGGACCTTCACCAGCACCCGCAGGATCGTATAGTTCGGGTCGCCGTGTTTGAAGAACGCTTCCCAGAACCAGCCGATCGCGCCCAGGATATAGAAATAGCCGGGCGGATAGTCCGCAAATCCGGCTTTGGCATAGAACTGCCCGTAGCCGTGTTCCGCGAGCGTGAGCGACCAGGATTGGAACGCCTGAACATCGTTATGGAAGCCGTCGCTTCCGATGAAGAAGAGCCGCGCGATCAGCCCGACGATCAGGATCAGCCAGAGCGGTCGTGCGATGGTCTTCACGCCGGGAGGTCTCCTCGAAGCAAAAAGTCGCGAACGCCGCCCGAGGGGTGGCGCTCGATAAGAGCGAGATGTTCTGCGGAGGCCCGTCGCGCGGCCTCTCTCGCGCCCAAAGCGTCGAGCGCGTCGACCACCCGGTCGACCTCGACCTCATCCAGCGGTTCGCCGTGCCCGTAGGCTTTGGCCACCACCGTGCGCGCGGCCGACTCCGGCCCGGTGAGCGCCCAGGCCACCGGATAGGTCCATTTCCTTCGGGCGATATCGACGCCGCGCTGCTTGCCGGTCGCGTCCGCCTCGGCCCAGATCCCGAGCACGTCGTCGGCGATCTGGAACGCGAGCCCGTACGAACTCCCGAGCGAGCGATAAGTGCCGATCGCGTTGTCCGCACCCGCGCAGAGCGCCCCGAGTTCACCCGCCGCGGCGAAGAGCGCGCCGGTCTTCCCGGCGATCATGGTGGTGTAGGTATCCAAGTCGACGCGCGGTTCGCGTTCGAACTGCAGATCCAGGGACTGGCCGTCGCACATCGTGAGTTGGGCGCGAAGGAGCGCGTGCATCATCCGCACGACGCGCGCCGAACCATGATGGGCGCCCGCATTCGTCAGCGCGAGAAAGCTGAGCGCGCAGAGCGCATCGCCGGCGTTGAGCGCCTGGGCGATGCCGGCGCGCGCCCACAGGGTCGGGCGGCCGTGGCGCAGTTCGTCGCGATCCTCGATATCGTCGTGGATCAGCGAGTAGTTGTGCAGGATCTCGAGCGCAACGGCCGCGTCGAGTGCGGCTTCGACGTCGGCACCCTCGGCCTGCGCGGCGATGACCATGAAGGTCGGGCGCAGACGCTTGCCGCGCCGCGCCGGCCCGTATGCACCGTACCCGAAGTGGTACGAGAGCAGATCGCCGATCTGTGACGATCCGCGATGCGCGAGGACGGCGGCTTCGAGACGCGCTTCGAAGCGGTCAGACCAGCTGGCCGGCAAGCGCTTCCATTCGGTGCTCGACGTCGTCGACCAACCAGCCCGGCGTCGATGCACCCGACATCAGTCCGGCGATCTTCACGCCGTCGAACCACGCGCTCTCCAACTCGTCGGGTCCCTCGATGTGATAGGCGCGCGCGCCCTGCACTTCGGAGAGTTCCGCGAGGTGTTTGGTGTTCGCCGACGTCTTGCCGCCGACCACGACCATCATGTCGACTTCGCCGGCCAAGCGAAGCGCTTCGCTTTGGCGGTTGTTGGTATCCGTGCAGATCGTGTTGACGGCCCGGACTTCGTAGTACTTCGCCGAGAGCGCGCGTACGATGTCGCCGTAACGCTCGCGCGAGTAGGTGGACTGCACGACGCTACCGACCTTGCTCCCGCGCGGAAGCTTGGCGACGTCTTCGACGGTCTCGATGCACCAGGCGCCCGGAACGTGGCTGAGCGTGCCCTTTACCTCCGGGTGGTTCGGGTCGCCGACGACCACGATCTTGTAGCCGTCCGCACGGAGCTTCTCGGCCTGCACGTGGATCTTGGTAACCATCGGACAGGTGGCGTCGATCACTTCGAGGTTCTTCTCGCGGGCCTTTTCGAAGACGTCCATCGGCAGACCGTGGGCGCGCACGAAGAGCGCGCCGCCCTCGACGTCGTCGATCGAGTCCGCGTTCTTGAGTCCGCGCTCCGCGAGCGAGGCGACCATCGGCGGGTTGTGCACGACGTGACCGAGCGTGGTCACGTCGCTCCGATCGGCGATCGCTTCTTCGGCTTTCTTGACCGTGATCGCCACGCCGAAACAGAACCCCTGAACTTTAGCTTTACGAATTTCCACCGATGTTCTCCGCGAGCGCCGCAATCGCGCTCATAACGTCATCGGTGAACTTCGCCAGATCCTCGCGGGTTGCTTTCCGTTCCGACGGCAAGCGCATCGCCGGACCGAATGCGACCTTTATCTGATGGAACTTGCCGGCGTCGGCCGTTCCGACCAGTGCGGCCGGGACGACCGGCGCCTTCGAGAGCGAGGCCAAGAGCGCAACCCCCTCGCGCGCTTGCACGGTCCCGTCGAGATTCCGCGTACCCTCGGGGAAGATCCCGACGCAGCCGCCCTCACGAAGCACTGCGAGGGAACGCTTGATCGCGGCCGTCGAACTGCCCGCGCGATCGACCGGATAGGCGCCGACCGCTCGGATCGCGGCGCCCAGGACCGGGATGTCGAAGAGTTCGGCCTTCGCCATATATGCAAGTGGACGCGGGCTATAGGTTCCGAGCATCGGCGGGTCGAGATACGAGCGATGATTGCATGCCACGATCACCGGCCCGTCCATCGGCACGTTCTCGCGTCCGTAGGCGCGCGTCCGCCACAACACCTTGCCGAACGCATTGATCGTGGTCGCAGCCGCGTTGTAGAGGAAGAGATTCAAGCGGACGCCTCGACGATCGCGCAGATCGCGTCGACGACTTGATCGGCCGTCAACCCGCTCGAGTCGACTTCGTGCGCGTCGGATGCGGGCACCAGTGGCGAGACGGCGCGGCTCCGGTCGAGCCGGTCTCGCTCTTCGATCTCGGCCGAGAGTTGATGCGTCGAGATGTCGACGCCGGCGACCTTCAACTGCGCCAAACGCCGTTCGACGCGCGCGGCCACGCTCGCCGTCAGGAAGATCTTCACGCGCGCGTTCGGCAGCACGACCGTACCGATGTCGCGACCGGCCATCACGACCGGACCAACGCCCGCGATCCGGCGCTGCTCCTCGACCATCGCGTCGCGGACGCCGGGATGCTTCGCGATCGTCGAGACGATCGCGGTCACTTCGTTCGACTGCAGAGCCTGCTCGTCCAGCTCTTCGGTGCCCGCGAAGACGCGGAATCCGAGCGGTGCCGTCTCGTCGAGCGTCACATGCACGGCGCGGTCGCGGCAGAGCCGCACCAAGGCTTCTTCGCTGTCCGCATCGGTACGGGTGTGAAGCGCCTCATACGCGAGCGCCCGATACATCGCGCCCGTGTCCAGATAGAGCACGTTCAGACGCGCCGCCAGCTTCCGGGCGACGGTGGTCTTTCCGGATGCGGCTGGGCCGTCGATCGCGATCTGTAGGGGCGTATTCACGTCGCGGCGCTTTCGCCTCGAACGCCACGCCGCCCCGCAGGGATGCCCTTGGCGCCCGGACCGCCAATAGGCCCGGATGCGTCGAAACGCTCACCTCATACTCTTGGGTCTCGTTTTGGTGCTCGGCGCCGCCCTGCGTCTCTACCATCTCTCGAGCGTCCCGAGCGAGTTGATCGTCGACGAACTCGACCTCTACAACTCCGCCCACAGCATCGCGACGACCGGCGTAGACATCGACGGCTCGCTCCATCCCTATCTCTATTGTTCCCTGACCATGAATCCGCCGATCTACGCGATCGCGGGATACGCGTCGACCCTCGTCCTCGGCAAGTCGCCGTTCGGGCTCCGCTTTCCGGCCGTGCTCTTCGGCCTCGCCTCGATTCTGCTGCTCTACGGGATCGCGCGCGAACTGACCCGACGGCGCGACATCGCGCTGGTGGCGGCGCTGGTGATGGCGGTCGCGCCGATCTTCATCCAATTCTCGCGGATCGCGTGGGAACCGGCCTCGGAACTGCCGTTTCTGCTCGGCGGTCTCTACGTGTTGATCCGCACGTTCCGGCGCGCGGATGAGAGCCTCGCACCGGAGCGCGTCGGACTCGCCGGCCTGCTGCTGGCCGCGCTGCTCTTCGGTCTCACGTCCTACACCTACATGGCGGGCTGGTTCTACGCGGTGGCGTTGGGCGGGGCATTGCTCGCGCTCAACGCGCGGCGCTTCTTCTCGATCACCGGTATCGCAAAACTCGGCGGAGCGCTCGCGCTCTGGTTCGCCGTCTCGGCGCCGGCACTCTGGATGTGGTTCTACGATCCGCATACGATCGCGCGCACCCAACGCATCGCGACCTTCCAAAACGGCATCACGCTTGAGGCGCTCAAGACCTTTGCCGCGAACTACCTCTCGCACTTCCGCTGGTCGTACCTGGTCACGACCGGCGATCCGCTGAGCGGGCAGACCTGGCGCTACCTGGACCAGTTCGGCGCGTTCTACTGGTGGGTGATTCCGCTCGCGATTCTCGGAGCGGCGTGCGCGTTCCGCTACGTTCGCGCCAACTGGGCATTCTGGTGGATCTGGATCTGGCTGATCGTCTACCCGATGGGCGGAGCGTTGACGAACGAAGGCGCACCGAACGCACCGCGAACGCTTGCCGGCGCACCCGTCTTCTGCATCTTGGCGGCGCTCGGTCTCGTGCTGCTCCTGGATCTGACCGCGGGCATTCCTTGGCCCCGCATCGCGCGCGCGACCGGCCTCGCGCTGCGCGTCTTCTTCGGCGTCTCCGTCGCCATCTCGGTCGCACTCTTCGCGACCTTCTATTTTACGCGTTTCGTCCACCTCAATTCGAACGCATGGGACTCGGGTACGGCGCAGATGTTCGCGGTGTTACGCACGCAGCAGGACAAGTACGATCGCGTCTGCTTCGCGGTACTACCCGCCTGGTACAACGTCGGCACGTACATGCGGTACTATCTCGGCGATACGAAGCTCGTCGGGATCGGGGACGTCAGGATGCCGCTCTGTCGCCTGCCGGGAACGATCTTCGCGACGGACATCCATCATCTGCCGAGCGACCCGACCCTCACCCCGATCGCGACCATCCCGGACGTCGATGGTCGGACCTTCGCCGTCATCGTCGGTCGGCCGCGCTAAAACCCAGGCCGCCGACGCGCCCGACGCCAATCCCCATCGACATGGCAAAGGCGCGCGCGGTCTTCTTCTGTTCGGGGTGCGGATTCGAATCGACGCGCTGGCTCGGTCGCTGCCCGCAATGCGACGCCTGGAACACCTTCGACGAACGGCCGTTTGCCGTAGCCGGCGCGCGCGCGAGCACCCGCGCCGTCTCGCGCGCATCGACGACCGGCCCGATTCCGCTCGGCGCGATCGAATCCGCGCGGGTCGCGCGCGTCACCACCGGCCTGCCCGAGTTCGACGCGGTTCTGGGCGGCGGAATCGTCCCGGGGAGCCTCACCTTGGTCGGCGGTCCGCCCGGCGCGGGAAAGTCGACGCTCGCCCTGCAGATCGCGGCCCGCCTCGCCGAATCCGGCACGGTCGTCTACGTCTGCGGCGAAGAGTCGGCCGCCCAGGTCAAACTCCGGGCCGCGCGTCTGAAGATCGAGTCCGGACTACTGGTCTTTCCGGAGACGAACTTGCGCGCCGTTCTAGATACGCTCGATAAGGTCGCGCCCTCGGCGCTGATCGTCGACTCGATCCAGACCGTCTGGCTACCCGAGTCCGAGTCGTACGCCGGCAGCGTCGCGCAGATCCGCGACTGCACGCAGGCACTGGTCGAGTACTCCAAACGTACCGACTGCGCGACCTTCATCGTCGGTCACGTCACCAAGGACGGTGCGATCGCGGGGCCGCGACTGCTCGAACATCTGGTCGACACCGTGCTCTACTTCGAAGGCGAGAGCAGCGGCGACTATCGGATCCTGCGCGCGTACAAGAACCGGTTCGGCTCGATCGACGAGATCTGCGTCTTCGGCATGCACGACGACGGCCTGCGCGAGATCGCCAACCCATCGGAACTCTTCCTCTCGCACCGCGGCGCGCGGCCGAGCGGATCGTGCGTGGTCGCGTCGATCGTGGGTTCGCGGCCGGTGTTGATCGAGGTCCAAGCGCTGGTCGGCGAGACCGCGTACGGCACGCCCCGACGGCTCGCGAACAACGTCGACCCGGCTCGCCTTGCGATGATCCTGGCGGTCCTCGAACGCCGCGTCGGCATGCACCTCGGCACGCAGGACGTCTACGCCTCGGTGGCCGGCGGGTTGCGCGTGAACGAGCCGGCCGCCGATCTCGGGATCGCGCTTGCGATCGCATCGTCCTTCCGCAACATCCCGCTCGTGCCCGAGGCGGCCGCCTACGGCGAACTCGGCCTCTCGGGCGAACTCCGCGCGGTGAGCGCCGCCTCCCGCCGCGACGCCGAGGCGCGCAAGCTCGGCTACACCACCCTCTACACACCGCAGAACGCGCCGGACATCGCTCAGGCGATCCGGCTCGCCTTCGATCCTTGACGATCTTCGAGATCGTTCCGAACATCTCCGAAGGGCGCGATCTCACGATCATCGATGCGTGCGTCGACGCGGTCGAGGCCTGCGGCGCGCGGGTCGTGCATCGGACCGGCGATCGCGTCCACCACCGGAGCGTGCTCACGATTCTCGGCGGCGGCGAGACGCTGGTCGATGCGGCCGTCGCGCTCGCCACGGTTGCGGTCGACCGGATCGACTTGCGCGATCATCGCGGCGTTCATCCGCGCATCGGTTCGCTCGACGTGTTGCCGTTCGTTCCGCTCGGGGACGCCACGCTCGAAGCCGCTGCCGCGCTCGCGCGTCGAGCGGCCGGACGCATCTGGGAGCAACTGCGCGTACCTTCGTATTTCTACGGCGCGGCATCCACGAGCGGGCGCACGCTTCCATCGGTCCGGCACGGTCAGTTCGAAGGGCTCGGGAGCCGCACCGATGCCCCCGATCTCGGAGCGCACGGAGGGCATCCGCGAGCCGGCGCGATCGCGGTCGGGGCTCGCCCGATCCTGATCGCCTTCAACGTAAATCTCGCGACCGGAGACCTCGCGGTCGCGAAGGAGATCGCGCGGATCGTGCGCGAGCGCGACGGCGGCCTGCAGACCCTGCGCGCCCTCGGCCTGCGTCTGAGTCACGAAACGGTTCAGGTCTCGCTCAACGTTACGATGTACCATGCAACCCCGCTCTACCGGGTTGTCGAGACCATCCGCGTGCTCGCAGCGGAACGCGGCATCGATGTGGCCGGCATTGAGTTGATCGGGTGCCTTCCGCGCGAAGCCGTCGAGGCGTCGGCCGCCTACTATCTCGGCACTACCATCTAAAAGGAGTCACGGTGTACCGTCGTTCCATCCTCGCCGTCCTCGGGCTCGTGCTCGCACTCGCTCCGGCGGTCGCGACCCGCGCGCAGAACGTCCCTTCCGCCGATGCGAGCGTCTACACCACGACTCTCAAGAACGGTTTGCAAGTGATCGTCGTCGAGGATCACGCGGCACCGGTCGTGCAGGTCGCGACTTGGTATCGCTTCGGCTCGCTCCAGGAGACGCCCGGGAAGACCGGCCTCGCGCACGCCCTCGAGCACATGATGTTCCGCGGGACGACCAACGTCAGTGCGGGCGGCCTGCTCGATACGACCGCCCGCCTCGGCGCCGAGATGAACGGACAGACCGACTACGACTACACCGAGTTCTACTTCACCATGCCGGCCGACCGGCTCGACGTCGGGCTCTACCTCGAATCGGATCGCATGCAGCACGCGATGATCCGCCAACAGGATTGGAACATCGAACGGGGCGCCGTGCTCGCCGAACTCGACGGTGACGACTCGTCCCCGTTCTTCAACCTGCTCGCGCGCGTGTGGGCGGCCGCCTATCCCGGCGATCCGCACGGCCGCACGCCGATCGGTCTGCGCAGCGACGTCGCCGGGGCGACCGCGAGCGACATCGCGACCTATTATCACGAGTGGTACGCGCCCAACAACGCGGCCTTGGTCGTGGCGGGCGACGTCCACCACGCCGACGTCTTCAAGAAGGTGCAGAGCTATTTCGGCGCGATCCCGTCGCGCAAGCTTCCGGCACGCTCGACGGCGACCCCGAAAGCGGCCAACGGTGCGGTCGTCGAGGCGGCGTTCCCGTTTCCGTTCGAAGTCGTCGACCTGGCCTATGCGATTCCCGGCGACACCGAGCCGGGCGAGCCCGCCATCTCCACCCTCTCGACCTTGATCCAGAATCAGCGTTCGCCGTTCTATCAAGCGCTGGTACAGACGAACATCGCACTTGCGATCAATACCAACGCCGATACGCAGCTCAAGGGCGGTCTTCTGAACGTATTCGTGGTCCTCAATCCCGGCCACACCGCCGAAGAAGCGCAGACCGTCTTCCAGGCGACGATGGACAACCTGATCCATAACGGCGTTTCGCCCGATCTTGCCCGCGGCGCGACCCGCATGACGCTCGCCGATCGGATCTTCTCGGGCGATTCGATCACCGGTGCGGGTGCACTCGCCGGCTATACCTACGGCATCGTCGGCGAGAAGGTCGGCGACGAGGACGCGCGGATCGCCGCGCTGACGCCCGCGGACCTGACCGCGGCGGCGGCAAAGTACCTCGCCAAGCCGACCGTGGTCGGACATCTCCGCCCAAACGAGGCGCATAACGCCGGCAACTCCAACAAGAGCGACGCCTCCGTCACCGACGACTTCTCCACCCGAGAACCGAGCGGCCCGGTGATCGTGCCGAAGGCGCTCGCCGCAACGCTGCGGACGCCGACCAGCGTACGCAGCAAGCTCAAGCCCGTCGGCTTTACCTTGAGCAACGGCTTGCACGTGATCGTGCAAGAAAAGCACGATCGCCCGACCTTCGTGCTCAAGGGCACGATCAGATCCAACGTCGCGTTTCAACCGCCGGGCCAGGAGGGCGTCGCTCGACTCGCCTCGTCGGTCGCCGACTACGCGAGCGACGCCTATCCGTTCGACGTGCGGCATCGCACGACCGACGATCTGGGCGCGTACGTCTCGACCGGCGCAAGCTTCTCCGCGCAGGGGATGTCGCACGATTTCGACGCGATCCTCAAGATCGTCGCGGACGGCGAAATGCATCCGTCGTTTCCCGAACAGTGGGTCGACCTCGAACGCGATCAGCTGGCGAACAGCCTGCAGTCCGAGAACCACCTCGCGAGCACGGTCGTCGATCGCGCCTATCTAAATCTGTTGCTCTCGCCGGACGATCCGACCCTGCGCTTTGCGACCAAGGATACGGTCTCGTCGCTCACGCGCGACGACCTCGTGAACTACGCGCATCGCTACTGGCGCCCGGACCTGACCGCGATCGCGATCGTCGGAGACGTCGATCCGGCGCGCGTCCGCAGTGCGCTCGAGGCGACTTTCGGCTCATGGAGCGCGGACGGCCCGACGCCCTCGACGGCCTTGATGGCACTCCCGAGCGCGACCGCCGGACACGCCTGGGTCGGCACGGAAGCGAACCAGGTTTCGGTCAAGATCGGTCAGCCGGCGATCGCCAGCACCGATCCCGACTACGACACGTTCGAGTTGCTGAGCCAGATCCTCGGCGGCGAAGGCGCCTTCGAATCGCGCCTCTGGCAGCAGCTCCGTCAGACGCGCGGCCTGGTCTACAGCGTCGGAAGCGATCTCCATGCCAACCCGTCGCGCGGCGATTTCCAGATCCAGCTGAGCGCCTCGCCTTCGAAGGTTCAGCAAGCGATCGACCTGGTCCGCGTGCAACTGGTGCTCATGCAAACGACCCCGGTCAGTCCGACCGAACTGTTGGAAGCCAAGACCCGACTGGTGAGCGAAGCGCTGCTCTCGGAAGAGTCCGCCGGCGGACAGGCCGACGAATTGCTCGATGTCGCATCGAGCGGACTGTCGCTGAACTACTATCAAACGCTCGCGCAACGCTACGCGCGCATCACGCCCGCCGACATCCAACGCGTCGCAAAGGCCTATCTGCACCCGGAGAGCCTCATCCAGATCTACGCAGGC
>JBBRTL010000025.1:0-18874 GCA_038244445.1 Vulcanimicrobiales bacterium | reverse complement strand
TCGCAGGCGGCGCCCGGCGTGCCGAAGACGGCCGGCGTCGGGAACGGCGTCGGGCCGGTGGCCGGAGTCGCGGTCGGGCCTCCGGTCGGCGTCGGCGACGGGGTCGGCGACGGCGAGGGTGTCTGGCCGGGAGAGTAGACGGTCAGCGCAACTTGGGCATTGGTGTAGCCGCTCGCGGAAACGATCATGTTCGGCGATGCGATCGTAGCGCCGTTATACGAGACAGTCCACGACGACGAGCCACTGTTATACAAGCCGATCGTGACCGCGCCCGTCAAGTCGCTGGTCGCGAGTGATGGAGTTACGCCGACGTTCGATGCGTTCACGAGATTGCCGGGAGCGACGATCAGGTTGCCCGCGGCATCGTAGGCTTGGAAGGTCGCCGTGACCTGCGACGCGGAGCCCGCGTTGACGTAGTTCGGCGCGAGGTAGAGACCGAGCGTTGCGACCACGCCATTCAACGTCACGTTGATCGGATTTACCTGGCCCGCTTTGACATCGAGCGATGCGGTGTTGAGCGAGAGCGGCGAACCCGAGCCGTCAACGCTCGCAAAGGTCTTGATGGTGAGTGCTTGCGCCAATCCGACCGGTGCATTGAAGTATGCGGTACAGACGAAGACGTCGCCCACCTGCGGACAGGACGCGCCGCCAACGTTGAGCGCGACGATCTGCGGACTGCCCATGCTCGGGACCTGAAACGAAAGCGACTTGGTCGCGGACGAGATGTAGGCGGGGTTCTTTTCTCCCGCGGCGCCGGTCTTCTTGACGGGAACGCGGATGCTGATCGCCGCTTGCGCGAGATCTGCCGACGTCGCCTGGGGTGCGGGCGTAGCCGGGTGCGTCTGCACCCCGACTGCGCCGCTACAACCGGCGAGGAGGCTTGCGATAGCGATCGCGACGATGAGCGTCCGTTTCATTGAGGATCCTTAGTTGATGGTAACCGAACTGATCGTGACGCGCACCGGCACGTCGAGGGTCTGTCCGTTGGTGTCGTGGATGTGGATGGTCGTGCTACCCGAGGCGTTCGCGGTCAGGTGAATCGTCGCCGAGCCTCCCGATGCGGTGAACGTACCGGGGGCATCGACGCTGATGATACCCGGGGCGGACGAGTCCACGCTGAAGACCCCACTCCCATACCCGCCTTCGGTGGCGGTCATGGTGTGAGCACCCGACGCGGTGAACTCGACGTAGCCGCTCGGCGCCGGAGTGGCATATGCGGCGATGGTCGGCACCGCAGTCGGCGTTGCCGTCGGCGTCGGCGTGGGTGTTGCCGTCGGCGTCGGCGTCGGCGCGGCGCTGGCGGTGATCGTCTTCACGACGCTCGCAACGCCGGAAGCTGCAAGCGTCAGCGTTTGCGACGGCGAGATGTCGGTGCCGTCATAGGTTACCGTCCAATTCGAACCGCTCGGAGATCCGACCGAGAGCGCCGTCGGACTCGACGACGTCAAGGTCGGCGCGATCGCGTTTCCGCTCCCGTCGGTGATGGAACCTGGGCCGACGATCGCAAAGCCTGAGGCGTCATTGGCGCCCCAGGTCGCGGTCAGCGAGGTCGGCGCGCCGAACGAGACCGACGACTGCGTAACGCTAAGCGTCAGCGCGGTTGCGACACCGTTCAGCGTTACGTTGACGGGATTCGATTGCCCCGAAACGATGGTGACCGGAACGCTACCCGCCGAGAGCACCGAGCCGGTCGCGTTCGCGCCGGTGTAGGTGGTGACAACGAGCGTGTAGGATCCGACGGGCGCGTCGATGTTGGCGGTGCACTGATAGAAGCTACCGACCACCGGACAGGTGGCGCTCGGCAGAGTGCCGACGTTGAACGTCTCGGTCGTGAAACCCGTGCCGGTGAACTGCACCGATTGCGTACCGGCGGAGACGTAGGCCGGCTTCTTCGCACCGGCCGTCGTGGACGGAACCGGAATCCGGAAGGTCAGCGTTGCCGATGCCGAGGCGACCGGCCCCGAGGGGGCGGGCGGGACCGGCGCGCCCGCGCCACCGCCACTACAGCCGACTCCGATCAGCAGACCTGCCGCAACGATGGCGGCGGAGAGTTGTCGTTTCAGCACACTCGGCCCGCGTTTCATGCATTTCTCCGTCTTCAAGTGTAAGTCCGAGCTGTGGCTCATGGATTCGTACCGTTCAAGTGGATGTTGCTAAAGTACGCGTAGTTGTAGTAGCTGGGTGAACTCGATGTCCCGGTTCCACCTCCCGCGCTACGCCAGATGCCGAAGAACAGGGTGACATTGGTACCGGCGTAGGCCGACATATCGAAACTACGCGTATACCAATAACCGCCTTGTGAGACCGTTCCGCCGATCGTGGTTCCGCCCGGTGTGTAGGGGCACCACGCGTATCGCGCGGTGGTGGTAGGCGCGTGGGTACCCGAGCCCCACGGAGTACTAAAGTAGAGCTTGTTGTTCTGCAGGTTGTCGTAGCAGTTATCTTCCGCCATCAACGTCGCCGTCGGCGTCGCGGTGGTTATGGTGCCATCGGTCGTCGATGCCCACGCACTCGAACTGTAGACATCCGCTTCGGCGTCGGAGTTTGTGAAGGAATCATTTCCGCCTTCGAAGAGTTCGAAGGACAGGGTTGCGGCGCTTGCAGGGACTGCTACCGTTTGGCAGATGCCCGACTGGCCTTTTGGTTCGTTCGTCGTCGATGCAACCGATTGGCCCGCGCCGACAAGAGCGAAGTGCGTATTTCCGCTCGGAGGCGGGGTACCGGTAGCGGTCGTCGCTTGTACCGATACATCGTACGGTGTCGGCGTCGGATTCGCCGCTGCCTGAGCAGACGTGGGTTGCGGCGACGGCGAAGCACTGACGGGTGCCGAATACCCCGCATGGTTCGCATAACAGTTGAACCATCCGGTCAGATCGCCCGTAGCGAAATTGCCGTTGGTGACCGCGTCGGTCGCCACCGGGCCCGGCGTCGGCGTCGGTGTCGGTGTCGGCGATGCAGTCGGCGTCGGTGTCGGCGAAGCCGTCGGCGTCGGGGTTGCGGCCGGGACGATCGTCAGATTAGCTACGACGCTAGTGTAGCCGGTGGCAGCGAGCGTGAGCGACTGCGTCGGGCTGTCGTCGAAGCCGTCGTAGGCGACGGGCCAATTGTTGTTGGTCGGGGTGCCGATCGAGAAATGCGCGGCATCCGACGCGACGAGCGTCGGTGTGATCAGGCTGGCGTTCGCATCGACGAGCGAACCCGGGCCGATGATGGTGTTGCCGGCGGCATCTTTGCCGCCCCAGGTGGCGGCGAAGTTGGACGGCGTTCCTGCCGTAAAACTCGTGCCCGGCGTGACCGTCAAGGTCAGCGTCTTGACCACGCCGTTGAGGGTCAGGTTGAGGTTATTATTTACACCAGGGACGATCGTCGTATTGAGGGTGTTCATCGAGAGCACGTTGCCGGTCGCACCGGCCGTGTCCCAAGTCTTCACCAGCAACGTTACCGCACCGATAGGAATGTCGAACGAGAGCGTACAGGTGTACGCGCCGTTGCCATCCGGTCCGGTGCACGAGGTGATCGACGGAATGTCGATCGATTGCGGCGTGATGCCGGCACCCGTCAACGAGATTGACCGGGTTGCGGTCGATACGTACGCCGGCTTTTTCGCCGCCGCAATCGCCTTGCCCGGAATGACAATCGTAACAGTCGCCTTTGCCGTCTCCGCTTTCGCGGAGGAAGGTGCGGGGACCGGGTTGACCGACGATCCGCCGCCGCTGCAGCCGAATCCGGCGAGCAGGGCGGCGACGACGATCGCTCCTAGTGCAGTTCTCTTCATGCGTTAGTGCGCCTTACTGATGACGACACCGGTGAGGGTGACGTGCACCGTGACGACGGTCTGTTGGGTGCCGTCGGAGACGGTGAGCGTCGTGGAACCGGCCGCGAGCGCGTTGATCACGACCGTCGCCGCCCCCGCGGTCATCGCGACCGGCGAGGAGTTGACGGTGAGGATGTTCGTGTTACCCGAGACCGCGGTGATCGGACCGTTGAAGCCCGTTTCGCTGATCGAAACGTTCGCGTTGCCGGTCTGCGTGAGGCTGATCGGGTTCGGCGAGACGACCAGGGCTGCGCCCGGGGTCGGCGTTGCCGTCGGCGTTGCCGTCGGCGTCGCCGTCGGAGTTGCAGTCGGAGTTGCCGTCGGCGTTGCCGTCGGGGTTGCCGCCGGTGTCGCCGTCGGAGCCGTCGTTCCCGTTATCGTCGAATAGATCGCGTTCGAACCCGAAACGACGTAAAGCACGTTGCCCAGTCCGTTCGAGAGGCTTACGGCCGTGCCGGTCTGGATGGACCATCCGGGCGAATCGAGATCGAAGTAGTAGATCTGATTCCCGCCGGAGTTGATGCCGCCGCCAGCGAGTCCGAAGAGGCCGCCGGGCCGCGAAGAGAGCGCCGACGCCGTCGCCGGCACTTGCGCGAAGCTGTTGTCGGTGTTCTCGTAGTAGATGTTGCCGGCCGCGTTGAGGATGTACACGCCGCCCGGGTTGAGCGGATTTCCGCCGACCGTGTGCGAGACGGTATCCTTCGAGCCTTCGACGGCGACGCCGGAGCCGGCAATCTGTTGCCACGAGCCGTTGTTGAGCCAGAGGCCGCGGTTTCCCGAGCCGGAATTCGAAACGACGACAATCGCGTTGTCTGAGCGCGTCGTGATCGCACTAGCTCCGCCGCCGGGGCTCGACCACGTGGAACCGTTCCAGGAGTAGATCGCGCCGCCGGAGTTGATGACGTTGAGTGTGCCGTTCGGTCCGACCGAAATCGAGGAGGCGAGTCCCGGAATGTTCGTCCAGGTTCCGCCACTGTAATGCCAGATGTACTTGTCCGCGCCCGCAGGCAGATCCGAAAGTACCCAGATGGAACCATCGGCAGCGGCCGTAACCTTCGTCGCCGAACCGGGGATCTGGACCCACGATTGCGGGACGATGGCCGTAGCCGGTTGGCGCGCGAGCATTGCGCTTGCGGGTTGGATCGCCGTTTGCACCATCGGGGCCGCCTTGACGAACGCCGGCGAGACGCTCTTGGGCGTGATCATGGTGATCTTCGGTCCGGAGTCCGGCGTGACGCCGCCACCGCCGCCCGAACAGGCGACGCCGGCGAGGAGAGCCGCCGCGACGATTGCGGAGGTGATCGAACGTTTCATTGAGCGCTCCATGTTAGTTGACCGTCACGGGAGTGAGGGTGACGGTCACCGGGACGACGACCGTTTGGTTGTTGCTGTCCTTGATCGTGAGGTTTGCGAAGCCCGCATTCACCACGTTCACGTTCAGCGTCGCCGAGCCGCCGGAAGCGGTTGCGGGCGACGTCACGGTGATCACCGAGGTGTTGTCGCTCGTGATCGTGATCTGGCCAGCGTAACCGGTTTCGAGCGCCGTCAGCGTTGCGGCGCCGGTCTGGGTTGCGCCGAACGGGTTCGGCGCGACCGAGAGCGGCGGCGGGGTGGCGCTGCCGGTTCCGATCATCTGCACGTGATCGACGAACACATAGTTGTAGTACTGGGCGCTGGACGACGACGGCTTGGAGCCGCCGGCATCGCGGCTGATGCCGATGAAGAGCGTCTTGGCGAGTCCGGCATAGGGCGAGACGTCGAGCGTCTTGCCGTACCAAAAGCCGCCGCCGGAAGACGGATTGTAGCTACCGGGCGATGGCCCGCCGGGGACGAGAGGGCAACCCGACCAGCGAGCGGTCGTGCTGGCCGCGACCGAACCGGTTCCGAACGGCGGGGCTACGAAGAGCGCTTCCCACTGGGCCGAGTCGTAGCAGTTGTTCTCGGCGAAGAGGCGGACCGGGGTCACGCCGGTCGAGACGCCGGCGCCGGCGGTGATCGTGAAGCTACCGGCCGGATAGAGATCCGCTTCGGAGTCCGACTTGGACCAGTTGTCGTCGCCGCCTTCGAAGACGTTCATCGTCAGCGATCCCGAGGCGGGAACCGCCGCGACGTCTTGGCAGATACCGGTGTTACCCTTCTGAGGGATCAACGTGAGCGGGCTTGCGGTCGGATTCGGCGTCGAGTAGCCGACCAGGGCGAACTGCGCGTTGCCGCTCGGCGGCGGCGTGCTCCCCGGAACCACGGTCTGCTGGGTCACGTCGGTCGCCAGCCCCGCTCCGGGAGCGGACGTCGCACCGGCGACGACGGCCAACTGGTTGACGGGCGCGGGCGATGCGTTGATCGGCGTCATGCCGGCGGTCGTCACGCGCGTCGCGTAGCAACGATACCAGCCGTTGGTGCCGTCAAACGAGTTGGCGACGAAGTCGCCGTTGGTGATCACGTTGGTGCCGCCCGGCGACGAGGTCGGTGCTGGGTTGACGGTGATCTGCCGGGTCGCATTGGGAAGAGTTCCGGCGATCAGCGTGATGGTCGGCGCGGCGACGGCCGCACCGTTGTACGAGATCGGCCACGAGTAGCCGGACTGCGTACCGACCGCGAAGTTGGTGGTGTCGGAGGACTGCAGGCTCGGCGTGAGCGCATTGCCGCTCGCGTCGACGAACGAACCCGGACCGACGATCGAATTGCCGGCCGCATCTTTGCCGCCGAGCGATGCCGTGATCGCGGTCGACGTGCCGGCCGTGACGCTGGCCGGCGAGAGCGTCAACACCAAGGTCGAGACGACCCCGTTGAGCGTCACCGGAACCGAGTTGACCTGATCTTGGACGATCGTGATCGGGACGGTATTGATCGAAAGCGGCGTTCCGCTGCCGTCGGTACTCGCGTAGGTCGCAACCGTGAGGGTGCTATTACCGACCGGAGCGCTGAAGTTGAGCGAACACGTGTAGAACCCGCCGGACATCGGACAGTTCGCGTTCGGCAGAGGCGAGAGCGTGAGCGTCTGCGTCGTAATGCCCGAGCCGGAGAACTTGACCGACTGCGTACCGGCCGAGACGTAGGCGGGCTTCTTGGTCGACGAACCGGTCGCTGCGACCGGAATGTTGAGCATAAATTTTGCCGACCCTGTTTTTGCCGGCGCATTCGGGACAGCTGGAGCAACGGACGTGCCCGAGCCTCCGCCGCTGCAACCGAAACCGGCCAACAGACCTGCCGCGACGATCGCAGCCAAGAGCGTTCGTTTCATCCGCGTTCTCCTCGGCTCGGGGGCCGAAATCTGGAAAATGGAGGTCGGGGGCGGCTTTAAAAAGCCGCCCCCTGTTTTCACGCCCGTTGGATTCGTTGAGTCTAGCTGTTCGTGAGGACGATGTCGTCCGCGTACAGGTAGTCGTAGTAGCCGGCGCTGTTGGAACTGCTCCAGACGCCGAGGAGTACCGTGACGGTGGTGCCGCCGTAAGCGTTCAGGCTGTACGGACCCTTCTTGACCCACTGCCCGCCGCGGTTTGTAGGTGCAGCGGCTTGGCCGGTGCAGTCCGGGTAGTTGGTGGTCGAGGTCCCGCCCGAGGTGTTGTTGTTGTTGTAACAGTTGGTCTCGGCGAACAGCGTGGCCGTCGGATTGGCGGTCGTCTGCTTGCCGGTGTAGGTCGCGCCGCTCGTACTCAGGCCGCCCGTCGTCCAGGTCGCGCCCGAGAAGATGTCGGCTTCGACGTCTGCGGTCGAGAAGTTCCCCACGTTGCCACCTTCCCAGACCCAGAACACGATGGTCGGGTTCTTGACGGCGGCCGGGACGGTGACGTCCTGACAGATGCCGACAATGCCCTTTTCACGCGCGTTGCCGGTGCCGGTCAGAATCTGACCGATCTGGGCTGCCTTCGTGCCGCCGTGCGGTGCGGTATTCGGATTGCCAACCGAAGCGGCGGCAATGGTGTTCACGACGGCGGGATCCGGGATCGGCGTGGCGCCCAACGGCGGAACGACGGTGGTCGGGGCCTGTGTGAACGACGGGGCCGGGGTCTCATCGGCAGGGTTCGCGTCCACCGAGGTATCCAGCGACGGGTGACCGCTGCGGCAGATGTACCACGGAGCGATGCTACCCGTCTCGAAGTTGCCATTGGTGATGGCATTCGGGGTCGGCGACGGGGTCGGGGTGGCCGGCGTCGGCGACGGGGTCGGCGACGGGCTCGGGCTCGGCGTCGGCGTGGCCGGCGACGTGTAGATGGCGATCGTGTAGGCCACGTTCGCCTTGAAGGTGTACGGCGTAGCGAGCTTGGCCGGGATCTGCAGGGTGCTGCCGCCGTTGGTCAGGCCGCCGGGGCCGGACCAGGGCTCGGTCCACGATGAGGCGGACGAGTCGTAGATGGCCGACCAGTAGACGACCGTAGCCGGCTGCGGGCTAGCGAACTCGAGCTGGAACGAGGGGAGCGCTGCGAGGACGACCTGTCCCTTGAAGGTCAAGGTCAGGTACCAGAGACCGTTGGCGCCGGCAACCGCGGCCGGCTTCTTGTCGCCGAGGAGGGCGGTCGCGACCGGGTTGGTCGCGCTCACCGAGAACGTGCCGGCGGTTCCGCCGCCCGAGGTCGGGGCCGCGAAGGTCGCTGCACCTGCCGTCGTCGTTCCGACGCCCGGCAGGGAGAAGTAGGTGTTACCGCCGGTAACGACCGTGAACGATCCACTGGGCGGGCCGGGAACGGGGGTAGCCGGGGTGGTGGTGCTCCCGCTACCGTTGCAGCCTACTGCAACCGCCAGGATCGTCAGCGCCAGTAGCGCGCCTAGGTGTTTGTGTCGCACTCGCTCTCCTCTAGAAAAGGCCAAAAACAACAACGAGCCCATCCCATGCAAACCATGCAAGAAGAGGACCCGGATTATCTCCTCATGATTCTCTCATTCAGACAAATGTCCCCTCGGTCGGAGATATCTTTTACGTCGATTCCGGTAAAGAATGCTTAAGAAAAAAGAGAGGAGCGAACGCTCGCTCCTCTCCCGATGGACCGTCCACTGCGACGGGATCTAGTTGTATTCGACCCCGTTGATCACGACGAATCCGCGGGTCGGCCACGAGCCGACATCATCCTCGGTCCAATCGATGCCCTGACTACTCGCGCTATCGTAGTAGTAGCGGCCTTGGACGTAGGAGTAGTTGCCGACCGCGACCCACGGCCAGGTCGTCGGCGGCGGCAACGAGCCGCCCGCCATGGCATCCAGATTGCAGATGATCTCGATCTGATATCCGGACGGGAGTTGCACGTAGTAGTAGCCATGATGACCGCTGGTCGTGAGTTTCTCCGGCAGCACTTGGGTCACGGAACCGCAGACGTTCTCTTCCTGATCGCCGCTCAGTGTGCCGGCGGCGAATGCGGATTGATCCGAAGTGAACTTCGTGTTGTTGCACGGGAACGCCGGCGTCGGGGTCGGGGCAGGCGTTGCGGTCGGAACCGGTGTTGCAGTCGGAACCGGTGTTGCAGTCGGAACCGGCGTTGCGGTCGGAACCGGCGTTGCGGTCGGAACCGGCGTCGACGTTCCGCCCGAAGCCCACGCGACGTTATCGACGTATTGGTACACGTAGTCGCTGGCGTAGCCGTTGCCCTTGACGCCGAAGTACAGGTAGAGCGTCTGGCCCGCGTACGCACTCACGTCGTAGCTGCGCTGCACCCAGCCGCCGGTCGATTTCGCTTCTTTGAAGAGCTGCTTCACGACGGCCGTCGGATTTGCGGAACTCAACAGATCGGCTTCTTGCGAAACGTAGGTGATCGAATCGTTGGTCCCTTCGTACACCCAGAACGTGATCACGCCGCCGGCCGGAATGACCAGTTGCTGACAGACGCCTTCGGTGCCGTTCACTTCCGGCTTCACCGTTCTGCCGTTCAGATCGGAATGCGTACCGTCCTGATGTTGCGCGGTCGAGATCAAGGCGCTCTTCACGCTACCGCATTGCGCCCAGTAGGTGAAGCCGCCGCTTTCGAAGCTGTGATCCTGAATCGTGCTGGTGACCGCGGCGCGTACGCCGGGTTCGCCGGCCGGCACAGCCGGCGCGGATGCGGGCACGAGGTTGGTACCGGAAGTCGAAGACGATCCGCCGCCACATGCGGCCAGGGCGACTGCGGCGATGATCCCGCCGGCTAGCCATCGTTTCTTCAGCAATGCTGCTCCTTCGCGTATCTAAGTTATAGAGTGCAAGTAAAGAACCACCTTACACGAAGGATGCGACATTCACGATAGGGGCAATTCGCACTTAGAGACGATTTATCAATCAAAAAGATGACGTACGTCAGCAGAGCGAGGTGTGGAAGAGCCGCAGTCCCTCGAGGCTGAGGTGCGGGTCGACCGCGTCGATGACGCGCGAGTGGCGCGCGACCACCTCGGCCAAGCCACCCGTCGCGACGACCTTTGCGAGCGTTCCCATCTCGGTGCGAAAGCGCGCGACCAGCGCCTCGGTCTGGCCGACGAATCCGTAGACGATGCCGGCCTGGAGCGCTTCGATCGTGGTCCGCCCGAGCGCGTGCCCCGGATCTTCGAGTGCGATCTGGGGCAGTTTTGCGGTCCGCCCGACGAGCGCGTCGATCGAGATGTTGATGCCAGGCGCGATCGCAACGCCGGCATACGCGCCGGCCGCGTCGATCGCGGCGAAGACGGTCGCCGTGCCGTAACTGATCACGATCAAGGGCGCCCCGAAACGCGCGCGCCCGCCGATCGCGGCCGCGACCAAGTCCGCACCGACTTCGGAAGGGCGGTCGGTCAGCACCGGCATGAGCGTCTGCTTGTGCGCTTTGAGAAAGACCGGCGTGACGCCCAGAAATGCCCGGCAGGCCTCGTCGATCACCGCGTCGACCTTGGGCACAACGCTCGCGACGACGACCGCGTTGAAGGCATCGGGGGCGAGACGCCCCGCCCCGAACAACTGCAGTAAGAGTGCGCCGAACTCGTCGAGCGTGCGGCGCGACTCGGTCGTCACGCGCCACGAACGGAGCAGTTCCGCACTGCCCGGGGCAAATGCGCCGATCTTGGTCTCGGTATTGCCGACGTCGATCGCGAGCAGCATCAGGCGTCTTCCATCAAGCGTTCGATCGCGTCGAGCAGTCGCGCGGCCAGAGTCGCCTTGTCGGCTTCGCCGAGATCGATGCGGCCGTTCTCGCCGTAGAGTAGCGTCAGCGCGTTGGCACCGGTGCCGAAGCCGCGGCCGTCGCGCACGTCGTTGACGGCGATCGCGTCCAGATGCTTGCGCGCCATCTTGGCGCGCGCGGCGGCTTGGTGATCGGTCGTCTCGGCGGCGAACCCGACCAGGAAGGTCGAGCCTTTGCGGTCGCCGATGCGCGCGAGCACGTCGGGGTTGCGCGTCATGCGCACGACCAGATCGTCGTCGGTCTTCTTGATCTTCTCGGGCGAGTACTCGGCCGGGCGCCAATCCGCGACGGCCGCGGCCGCGATCACGATGTCGGCGCCGACCGCATCCTGCATGGCCGCGTCGTGCATCTCGAGCGCGGTCGTCACGCGCACGACGCGCACGCCGGCCGGCGGTTCGAGCGAAGTCGGACCGAGGATCAAGGTGACGTCGGCACCGCGCGCGACCGCTTCGCGCGCGAGCGCGATGCCGGTCGCGCCGGTCGACGCGTTGCCGACGAAGCGGGCCGGATCGAACGCCTCGCGGGTCGGACCGGCAGTGATCGCGACGCGCTTGCCGTGCAAGGACTGCGTGCGACGGATCGCGGTCGCGAGCGCTTCGAGCAATCGCTCTTCGGATGCGAGTCGGCCGAGGCCGCTCTCGCGTTCGGCCAGAAAGCCGCGTTCGGGTTCGACGATCGTCAGGCCGCGCGCGCGCAAGGTCTGCAGATGCGCCTGCGTTGCGGGATGCTCGTACATCGCGGCGTTCATGGCCGGCGCGATCACGATCGGGACGCGTGCAGCGAGCACCAGCGCACCGATGATGTCATCGGCGATGCCGGTCGCGATCTTCGCGATCGTGTTCGCGGTCGCGGGTGCGATCAATACCACCTGCGCTGCGCGCACCAAACGGATATGCGGGATCCGCTCGGGTGCGTCCCAGAGCGAGGTGTAGACGGGACGCGCGGTCAGCGACGCAAACGTGAGCGCGCCGACGAACCGTTCCGCTTCGGCCGTCATCGCGACGTCCACGATCGCGCCGCGCTGCACGAGGGTGCTGGTCAGCCCGGCCGCTTTGTACGCGGCGATGCCGCCGGTCACGCAGAGCAGGACGCGCGCGCCGGTCAGCTCGGGATCCATAGATTATCCAACAGGCGAGTCGCCCCGAAGCGCGCGGCCGCGATCACGAACGCGGGCGGGCGCAGCGTCTCGATCGGTTCGAACGTATCGGCGTCGACGACATCGTAGTAGTCGAGACGCGCGAGCGTGCTCAATACGGCGCCGGCCGCATCGATCGCTTCGGCTTTGGTCGCGCCGTCTGCGAGCGCGTCGCGGAGCGCGTGCAACGAGCGCGCGAGCGTCGGCGCTTCCGCGCGCTCGGCATCCCCGAGGTACGCGTTGCGGCTCGAACGCGCGAGCCCATCGGCTTCGCGCGAGGTCGGCACGATCTCGACCTCGACCGGAAAGGCCAGATCGCGCACGAGTTTGCGGAGCACGGCGGTCTGCTGCGCGTCCTTCTGGCCGAGATAGAGCGCGTCCGGTTGCACGACGTTGAGCAGCTTCGCGACGACCGTCGTCACGCCCGAGAAATGGGTCGGGCGGAGAGCACCTTCGAAGGCCGTGCCGATCGGGCCGACGTCGATGGCGGTGGCGAAGTCGGGCGGATACATGGCCTGCGCGTCCGGCGCGAAGAGCAGGTCGACGCCGGCCTTCGCGAGCTTGGCAAAGTCGCCGTCGTAGTCGCGCGGATACTTCGCGAAGTCTTCGTTCGGACCGAACTGGAGCGGGTTGACGAAGACCGAGACGACCACGCTCGCGCAACGTTCCCGGGCGGCTGCAACCAAGGCCAGATGTCCGACGTGCAGGGCGCCCATGGTCGGCACGAAACCGAGCGGGCGCGGCAGCGCGCGAAGCAGAGCGCGCGCGGGCGCGATCGCGGAGGCGACCTGCATCAGCGTCAGCAGGCCCGTGGAAAAGCCGCGGCCCCGGATTCGGGACCCGCTTTTGTAGTGATTTCGAGGCGCGAAGAGGGAGCGATGCCGTAGCATCGTGACCGATGAGCAACGAAGAAAGCGCTTCGAAAGCGGCCCGAAGGCAGGGTCGGGGATTTTTCCACGGGCCTGCTAGACTCGGGTCACCCGGAGGACGGTCCGCCCGACCACGAAGGGCGCCCCGACGGCCAGCTCGACCTCACCGACGACCGGTTTGCCGTCGAGCTTGGTGCCGTTGCGGCTCTCGAGATCGGCCAGGATCAGCTTCTCGCCATTCCCCCGGAGGATGGCGTGGCGGCGCGAGACGTAACGGTCGAGGGCCAGGCAGGCGTCGGCCACCTGGTCGTCCCGGCCGACCACGATCTCGGAGTCGAACGGCCAGGTCTTCCCGTCCAACGGCCCACTGAGCACCTCTAGCACGAACACTTCACCCATCCGCTTCTCCTCAACCCAGGGGGCGACCCCTTTGATAATTCTATCAGGCATTACGTTCTGCTAACAAATCCCGTCCCCCGGACGATGAATAGAATTGGTGATGAACGACCGGATCGACGAGCTTCTCCACCTTATTGAGGTGGAGCCCGACGCATTGCGCGAAGCTGAATTTCTGCAGGCTCAAGCCATCCTCGAAACGATGATCGGCAAGACGGTCGCGTCCGCAGAGATCGATGAAACGCGCATCGTCGTCACGACCACCGAAGGCAACAAGTACTTCTTCTACGGCTTCCTCGGCTCGGGAGAGCACGAAGGGCGCTAGCCATCCCCGACTACGGCTGCTTCTGCAGTTCGTGGACGTAGGCGATGATCTGGTCCTGGTCCGGCTGGGCGTACTGCGTAAAGGCGACGCCGTGTTCGTATTCCCGGCGCGAGGCGTCGTAGAACGAGAGCACTACCTTGCCGCGCACGAGCATCTCGTTCTCGTGGCCGGGCAGAGAGAAGCGCAGAACGACGACCTGACCGGGCGGAATATCGCTCGCGGTCGCGACCCGGACGCCGCCGCCGCTCAAGTCGATCGCGCGACCGATCAAGACCAACTCGCCACCCGGGACGATGACCGTGGTCGGGAAGTCCACGCTTGCGCGGAAAAATCTGCGCTGTTGCGCTTGATCGCCTGTGCTCACAGGCGCTACCTGTTCTCTTTTGACATGTGGCCGCCTTCAACGACCCGGCGGGCCGCGAAGAGGGCGCCGAGGTAGGCATGTTCGGCCGAAATGCCGCCCTGCAGATAAACTTCGAACGGCGCCCTCATAGGGGCGTCGCACGAGAGTTCGATGGTTGCTCCCCCGACGAACGAGCCGCTCGACATGATGACCGGGTCGGTGTAGCCGGGGACGGCACCCGGTTCGGGGCGGAAGCGTGCGTTGACCGGGAGCGCCTGCTGGAGACCCTCGGCGAACCGGACGAGTGCGGGGGCTTCTCGCAAGCGGATCGCCTGCACGATATCGGTGCGGACGGCGCCCGGGAGTGGATCGACCCCGAAGCCGAGTTCCCCGAACAGCGCGGCGGCGAAGTCGAGGCCGCGCAAGGTCTGCTCGACCACCGAGGGCGCGACGAACAGCCCCTGCACGAACGCGCGACCGAAGCCGAGAGTCGGCCCGAGCGCATCGCCCAGGCCGGGAGCGTAGAGCCGCGAGGCGACCCGCGCGACCAGATCCGCGCGCCCGGCCACGTAGCCGCCGGCCGGCGCGAGCGAACCGCCGAGATTCTTGATCAGCGAGCCCATCACCAGATCCGCACCGACGTGGGTCGGTTCGTGGGCTTCGACCAGTTCGCCGTAGCAGTTGTCGACCAGCACCGGCGTGCCCGGCGCACATGCGCGCACGCGCGCGACGATGGTGCCGATCTGCGCGACCGTCAGCGACGGGCGCGGTGCGTACCCGCGCGAGCGCTGGACGAAGATCGCATCGACGTCGCCGCGCTCGAGTTCGCGTTCGATACCGTCGAGATCCGGCTCGCCGCCGGCGCGGAGCGCGACTTCGCGATAACCGATGTTCTGCGTCGTGACGAGCGCGTGCTCGGCATCGCAGATCGCGTTGCGCAACGTGTCGTACGGCCGGCCGCTCGCGGAGAGCAGCGTCTTGCCGGGCGCGACGCAGGCCGCGAGCGTGGTGACGATCGCGTGCGTGCCGCTGACGATCGAGAGCCGCGCGAGCGCGCGCTCCGCGCCGAAGACGCGCGCCAGCAGTTCTTCATATGCCGTGCGAGCGGCATCGTCGTAACCGTAGCCGGAGGAACCGGCGAAGTCGCTCTCGGCGATGCCTTGCTCGAGAAACGCGCGCAGCACGTTCGCCTTCACGACCGCCTGCGCATCGTAGTGCAGATCGCGCACGCGCTCCCACGCGCGCAGCGCCGCATCCCGCACCGGCCCGTCGATAGCGAACGTTGAACAGAGCAGTTCGATCAAGGTGTCATCCCGAGGAGCGAAGCATCTCGAAGGAGGGCTTCTTCGTGTTTTTCATAGGCACGGACGAACGGGAGATAGATGACCGCGGCGATCGCGATGTTCGCAAGCGCGAGCAGGATCGCGCGCACGTCGAATGATGTCGCGAGATACGTGGAGATGAACGTCGGCAATGCCGACGGGATATAGGCGATCGGGCGCGCCACCCAGCCGAGCGCGACGGCCGCGTACGTGGTGGTCGCGAGGACCAGCGGGGCGAGCACGAACGGCACGGCGAGGAAGCCGTTGAAGACGATCGGCAGGCCGAACAAGAGCGGTTCGTTGATGTTGAAGAACGACGGTACGAAGACCGCGCGCCCGACCGTACGTAGACGCGGAACGCGCGAGATCGCAAGCCACGCCGCGAGCGGAAGCGTGGCGCCCGCACCGCCCGGAAAGACGAATAGGAAGAGCGAGACGACCACGATGTGCGGGATCGGCAGGTGGTGCGCGAAGGCGTCGCCGTTCTGCGATTGGAGCGTGATGTAGACGGGCGTCACCACCGCCGCGAGCAAGGCCGGCCCGTGCACGCCGATCAGCCAAAGAAGCGTCTCGATCAACACGATCAACACGAGCGCGACGTAGCTGTCGCCGAGCGCGCCGAGCGGCGCGAGGGCGGCGAAGAGGAGGTTCGCAAGCGGATGATGGAGCGCGAAAAGCGCGCCGAAGAGCGCGGCGGTCGCGAGCATGGTCGGGATCCGTCCGATCGTCGCGAAGCCGCCCGCGACGCACAGGCAGACGAGGATCGCGAGAAAGAGCCCGGTCGAACCGGCCGCGCGCAGATACCCGAGCGCTCCGCCCGCGAACGGCTGCGGGAGCGAGACCGCGAACGCCGCGATGCACGTGATGACGTAGGGCGCCGTCGAGAGCTTGAGCGCGCTCGCGAGGCGGAGCGAGAGGATCACGACCAGCGCCGCGCCCATGATCGCAAGCGACGGGAGCAGCGCGCCGGCCCAGCGGGCGGACAGCTGTTGCGTCAGCGGCGCGTTCGCCGAGACGGGCACCAAAAAGACGAAGACGAGCACCGCTGCCAAAAGCGCCACGAACGAGCGCGGCAACGCGTCGCGCACCGCCACGACCGCCGGCAGATCGCCGAGGGTGCGGAGCGGCGGAACGATCCGGCGCTCGAAAAAGTTGGGCTTGGGGCTAGAGCTTGCGGACGACGGCTTCGACGCGTCCGACGATATCGACATCGTTCGCGTAGATTGGCTCCATCGTCGCATTCTCCGGCTGGAGACGGAAACGTCCGCTCTCGCGGTAGAAGCGCTTGACGGTCGCTTCGCCGTCGAGCATGGCGACCACGATCTCGCCGTTGTTGGCGCTCGGCTGCGGCCGGACCACCAGCAGGTCGCCATTGAAGATGCCGGCGTCGATCATCGAGTCACCCTGGACGCGAAGCATGAACCCGTCCGAACCGCGCGAGACGAACGAGGCCGGCAGAACGAACTCGCCCTCCAGGTCCTCTTGAGCGGTGATCGGGACGCCGGCGGCGACCCGGCCGAGGATCGGCATGACGACCGCGTCGGGAATGTTGTTCGGGCGCGAGTGCTCGGTCCGCAGGGCTCGGGGTTTGGTCGGATCCCGCTGGAGCAACCCGCGGCGCTCGAGGGTCTTGAGGTGCGAGTGGATGGTCGACGAGGACGAGAGCCCGACCCGCTCGCCGATCTCGCGGACCGAAGGCGGGTAGCCGTGCTCGGCCGTGAAGGCGTTGATGCAGTCCAAGATATCCACTTGGCGCTGGGTCGCCGGCTTCTCGCTCACTTCTTTTTGCTCTCCCGCTGCCACAATGCCACCCGTATGGCACGAGCGGTGGATATACCTTACCATAGAACGTCCGTTCGGTGCAAACATATGTTCGAGCTACCCATTGACACCGCTCGAACGGCCTGTGCTAAAATCTAGTGGACGAACAGGCGTTTGGCCCCAGATATGGGTAGACTAGTACTCGAACACCGGTTCGACACAAGATACGAGGGGAGAAACCAAGGTGCGTAAGCGCAAGAAACTGAGCCTGATGCCCGCGATCGCGTTAACGGCGCTCGGCCTGATGGTCGCCCTGCCGACGCTGTCCAGCGTGAATCTTCACGCGGCAACGGCCACGCGCTACTCCACGACGACGGTCCGTAGCGGTCAGACGCTCTGGTCGATCGCCGCAGCCCACACGGGCGAGACCGGCGACATCCAAGACACGATTGATCGGATATCCGAAGCCAACCACCTCGGCACCGCAACCCTCCAACCCGGCCAACACCTCCGCATCCCCAACTAAGGAGGCGCAGCTGGCCGCCCACCTATCATCCCGAGCGTCGCCCCCTTGTCATCCCGAGCGTAGCGAAGCGTAGTCGAGGGACGAGGGACGAGGGACGAGGGACCACCACAAAAGAGCACTGCGGCCCCCCGCGGTGCTTTTCTTATGCGCGAACCATTTCGCGTGGCTGGACATCACGCGTAATTGCGACCAGCTTTGCGTTTTCAGCCATCCGAATGTCGTAGAGCGTCTGAAGATTCATCCAGAGCTCCGCCGACGTGCCGAAGTAGCGCGCAAGCCGCAACGCCGTATCGGCCGTGATGCTGCGCCGGCCGTGCACGATGTCGCCGATGCGCGTAGCCGGAATCCGCAGCTCCATCGCTAGCCGATTCGCCGAAAGCTCAAGCGGCACCATGAAGTCCTCGAACAGTGTCTCCCCCGGGTGGGGCGGCGCGATTTTTACTGCGATGGTCGGCATAGTGATGTTCCTCATTGATTGTCGCGTCAGTGGTAGTCGGTGATCTCGACATCGTTGGCGTTACCATTGGTCCAGACGAAACAGATGCGCCACTTGAGATTGATTCGAATGCTGTGCTGCCCTTTGCGGTCCCCAATGAGCTTTTCGAGGTGAAGGCTTGGACTCTTGAGATCGCGTCGAAGATCGCGTCGAAGATCGCTTCGGTATCAGCGTCGCGGAAGCTCCGGATCACCTGCCTAGAATACTACGTCGCGCGTTATACGTCAACCAGGTGAGCCGCATCCACCCTCGGTCTGCAGCGATCAGACGCTCTGGACGATCGCCGCAACCCATACGGGCGCGAGCGCCCCCTCACCCCGAGCGTCGCCGCTTGTCATCCCGAGCGTAGCGAAGCGTAGTCGAGGGAGCACCACCCAGAAAAAGCACCGCGATTCCCCGCGGTGTTTTTCTTTTGCTCCTCGAAGCGATTGCCACGTCGCGCCCCTCGACTCTGGTCGCTTCGCTCCCGACGCTCGGGATGACAAGGGGTGGCGCCGTCTTACTTCTTGACAATCGTGATGCTGTGGCCGGCGTGGTCGTTGATGAAGTCGAGGCCGTCGGACATCCAGAGGTCGAGGCCGTTGCTCACGTGCTTGGCGACTTCTCGAACGATGTGGATGCGGTCACGCAGCCATGCGAGTTCGGTTCGCGTGGTGGTCGGATAGATCGCGACTTCGCAATCCTCGCATCGATAGCCGTACTGCATGTTCGGCGGCATCTTCGTGCCGGAAAGAAAAAGGCCCCCGCTCTCGCGGAGGCCTTTCCCGTGTCACAC
>JBBRTL010000024.1:0-19113 GCA_038244445.1 Vulcanimicrobiales bacterium | reverse complement strand
TCGAGATCGGCGCGAACCATCGTCTCGACGAGTTCTTCGAACGTCACTTCCGGCGTCCATCCGAGCGCGCTCTTCGCCTTTGCGGGATCGCCGATCAGCAGATCGACTTCCGCCGGACGCACGAACGCAGGATCGATTTTGACATAGGGTTCGAACGATCCGAGCCCGGCCGATTCGAACGCGATCCGTACGAAGTCGCGCACCGTATGCGTTCGTCCGGTTGCGATCACGAAATCGACGGGCGACTCCTGCTGCAGCATCAACCACATCGCGCGCACGTAGTCGCCCGCAAAACCCCAATCGCGCTTCGCATCCAGGTTCCCGAGTCGCAACTCGGTCGCTAACCCGAGCTTGATCCGCGCAACGCCGTCGGTGATCTTGCGCGTCACGAACTCTTTGCCGCGGCGGGGCGAATTATGAATGACGAGTTCGCCGACCCCGGCGTGGAAGCGCTCGGTCTCCGTCGTGATGTCGTAGAGCCACCCGTCGAAATGCCGGTCTTCGACGACGCGCTTCACTTCGCGTAGGTCACGCCGCAGGTGTGCGCCCTTATTCCCGACGGGATTCGGCGAGCGCAAGTTGATCGAATAGAACGGGCCCGGTCGCTCCGGCGGTCCCTGATCCACGTTCAGGACGAGGTCCTGGCCGAGCGCATTCTTGGCCATCCACCAGAGGCCCATCGCAAGCACTGCAGAGTCCGTATTGAAATTCTTGAACTCGTATTTTCCGTGACCGGCTTTCAGACCATCGGCGCTGTTGTAGCCGGTCAAGAACGCGCGCCATACGGCGCCGTCACCATTGAGAACGACCTTGGGCACGCGCTTGTAGCCGTCCGCAGTGTAGCATTCGTCGAGCAACCACTGCGAGAAATGTGTGGCGCCGCTCAGCGCAAGCGCTCCGACGACCTTCCCCGGAACAAAGCCGGACGTCGTCCGCGAGTATTTCGCCGAACCCAACGTTTGGCGTTCCCATACTTCCGTAAACTGATCACGAAGACGCTCGCTCGAGTTCGTGAACTTCGCACGCGTACGACCGCCCTCATTGCAATACGCAGAGACATCTCCGACGAAGGCACCGAGCATCCACGCAAGCTCGAGCCCACACGTGGAGAACGATGGCGTCTCCGGCATCGACGCTCGTAGCATCTTGTCGCCGGGGGCGACATCCTTCGACGCGCGCTCCTCATCTTCAAGGAACATCACGTGATCGGCCGTCAGGGTGACGCTCCCGCAGCGCGCCTCGACGCGCCGGACGCCCTTGTTATCAACGACGGGGCGGTGCTTGTAGACGGTTGCGCCGAGAACGCGCACGAATCGATCGCCATCCCACACTTGCAGGTCATCCGCGACATCGAACCGCTGGACGTTCGCACCCTTTTCGCGAACGCGCGCAATATCCGAGATCGGGACGACGTCCACTTGATTGCCACGCTTGACGATGATCGGCGTCGTGCCGGGCACTGACTCGTGATTGAAAAGTATACCGCTCACCGCGTACATGTCGTACGACTCGCGATAATTGACGGTGATCCAATGTCCGTACAGCTTCGCGACGCCGTAGGGGCTGCGCGGGTAGAACGGCGTCTCTTCGGATTGCGGAACGGCCTGGACTTTGCCGAACATCTCGGACGACGACGCCTGATAAAACCGGACGGTCGGATCGACCGCGCGCACCGCTTCGAGAGCGCGCGTCACGCCGAGCGCGGTGAACTCGCCGGTCAATACCGGCTGGGTCCACGATGTCGGGACGAACGACTGTGCCGCGAGATTGTAGACCTCATGCGGACGGACTTTCGCGACGATGTTCGACATCGAGGTCTGGTCGAGAAGATCGCCCGAGACGAACTCGATGTCGTTGACCAGATGCTGGATGCGCTCGTGCACGTCGGTCGAGGTGCGGCGGGTCATGCCGACGACGCGGTAGCCCTTCTCGATGAGCAATTCGGCCAGGTACGAGCCGTCTTGACCGGTGATGCCGGTGATGAGCGCGGTCTTCTTCAAAACGTTCCTTAAAGAGGCTTAGTTGAGGATCTGGATCGCGTCGCCCTTATCGTCGAAGATAAAGCGCGTCTCGAAGAGTTCGGCACCTTCGGAACCGACGACCTTGGATTGGATCGTCAGGCGATGCATCAGCTTGCCTTCGTGCCGGATCACGCCCGAGTAGAAGTACTGGACGAGCGGCGTGACCGAGTCTTGTAGCGGCGCGAGACGCCGGCGTTCGACCAAGAGCTTGAGCAGCACGACCTGCAGGTTCTGCGGCAACAGGCGGCTCGCGTCGTCCGGCGTCAAGCGGATGGTCACAAGCTCTTCCTGGGCCTTGTTGGTATCCTCGGCGACCGGCTTATCGGTGGTGTAGCGGATGACCGCGTCCCAGTCATCCGCCGAGATGCCGGTGAACTTCATGCCGTAGCGCCAAACCGACTTGCCCTGATGGCTGACCGTATCTTGCCAGACGGCCCTGGCACGGATCCGGACGACCCGCGTCTCGATGGTGGCTCGGACCTCGAACTCGTTCTTGCCGACCGGCTCCTGGGTGAGCACGCAGAGGCCGCCGCCGCTGATATCCAGCCCGATCGCGGGCTTCTGCGAGAGGCCCGCGTCGAGGGAGACGGTCGCCCGATAGGGCTTCCGCTTGCGAGGATACTTGCGCCGGTTCGCGTCTTTTCCCGTAAACCACGCGAGGAGCTCGCCCATCATAGGGTTGCGGCCTCCACCGCTGCTTCTGCCGCGGCGCGATTCGAATAGCGCCGATAGCCGCTCATTTCGGTAACCACCGAGGCGTGCCCCTTGATGAAGAGGTACTGCCCGTCGTACTCCTGATCGTTGCGGATGCTCGCCCAAAAGCCCGGCAGCACCTCGGCCCGCAGGTCGGTGACGTTCCCGGACCTCACGTAGCGTGGAAAGACGTCGGGGACATAGCGCATCCCGGTGACGTGTCCGCTCGCATCGACCAAGAAACTGCCGTCGCCGTGATTCGCGTCGCGCCGGAGCGACGTGAAGCGCACCGATCCGGCGTCGGCGGCGTACGCGTACTCGCCGGTGTGCCGGCCGTCGAACGGCACGGCGAAGCCGCCGCCGGACTGACCGGCCAACAGTTGGCGTTCGAGGTCGCGCTTCTTCTGCTCGCTCGCGCCCTTGCCGTTGGAGAGAAAGCGTAGAACCCGGACCTTCACCAGGTCCGGCCCGTCGGCTGCGACTTCGAGCACGACGTCGGCGTGCTCGTGAATCGGCCCGCCGTCCATCGCGGTGGCCTGGTGGATCCTATAAACGATCGAGCCTACGCGATCGCGCTGCGCTAGGTCGGCCGCGCGAACGACGATCGCGGGAATCATCTAGGGTTCGCCCTGGTGCGTTCGGCGAGGGTGACCGCGACGAACGCCGCAACCTCGCTCGGCAACGTGCCGCGCCCGAAGCCGGCGTCGTAGCCTAGTTCGCTTGCCATCAGGTTGGTCACGCGCGGACCGCCGCAACAGAGCACGATCTTGTCCCGCAGCCCCTCGGCTTCGAGCAACTCGGAGAGCGCCGTGAAGTTCTTGATGTCGCTGCCCTTCTGGGTCACGATCTGCGAGGCGAGCAGCGCATCGATCCGCTTCTCCTTCGCGAATCGGACCAGATCTTCGACCGCGACCTGACTGCCGAGGTTAAACGTCTCGAACGTCTGGTAACGCTCCAGGCCGTAGTCGCCCTTGTAGCCCTTCATGTTGAGGATCGCGTCGATGCCGACCGTATGCGCGTCGGTGCCGATGCACGCACCCGCGACCCGGACGCTCCGCCCGATCCGCTCGCGCACGAACGCGTCGACCTCTTCCATCGACATCTCGTGTTCTTTCGCAGACGGCGCCTTGATCGACGAGACGTCGATGCCTTGGGGCGTGGCCGCATAGGCGACGAAGAACGAGAAGCCCTTGGCGATCCGCCGGCCTTCGACCACCTGCACGTCGGCGAAGCCCATTTTGGCGATCAACTGGCGCGCCGCTTCGTCGGCCGCTTCGCTCCACTCGATCGGCAACGTGAACGAGAGCTGCACTTTGCCGTCGTCGAGCGTGTCGCCGTACGGCTTGACGATCGCGCTCATCTGGCCGCTCCGGCGGTCAGCCCCAGATCCTTTTGCAGCAGCTCTTCGAACGGGTTCCAGTAGTCTGCCGCGCGCGCGAAGACGCCGTCGAAACCGCGGCCACCCTCCGGCGGGCGCGAGACGTCGGCGAAGAACTTCTTCTCGATCGCTTCCATCAAGCCGGTCTCGCCGACGCGTTCGAGCAACGCTTCGCAATCGGCCAGCACGTTTTGCGCGCGGCGTTCGATCTTGCCGCCCGGCTTGATCTGGATCTCGTCGCCGAACGAGCGGGCGGTGTTCATGATGTAGCGCGCGTTCTCGATTGCGAGCGCTCGATCGCCCAGGAACGGCGTGTGAATCGCTTCGGTCAGCATCCCGCAGAGGTGAATGCTCTGATGCGTCATCACCGAGGTCAGGTTGAACATCGCGTCGATCAGGTGGCCCTTGAAGATGTCGCCGGTCATATGCTTGGTCGGCGGCATGTATTTGAGCGGCGAGTCCGGGAAGACCTGACGCGCGAGTTGCGCCTGCGCGACCTGATAGAGAAAACCGTCTTCAAGCTCGGGGTCGATCTCGTAGGCGTCGCCGAGTCCGATCTGCGGATCGCGCATGCCGGCACGATGCGCGAACTCTTCGTTCACGAACTGCGAAGCGAGCACTGCGGGTGCCTGTTCGACCGCATCGGCGGTCGTCAGATAGTTGTCCTCGCCGGTGTTGATGATGATGCCGGAATAGGCGTTCAGCATCCGGCTGAAATGCTGATCGACGAACGTACGCTTCATGTTGATGTCGCGAAACAGAATGCCGTACATCGAATCGTTGAGCAACATGTCGAGCCGTTCGATCGCAGCCATCGATGCGATCTCCGGCATGCAGAGTCCGCTCGCATAGTTGGTGAGCATTACGTAGCGTCCGAGCCGTTCCGAGGCTTCGTCCAAGGCTTCGCGGATGATCCTGAAGTTGGCCTGGGTCGCGTACGTGCCGCCGAAGCCTTCGGTGGTCGGGCCGAACGGCACGAAGTCGAGCAACGACTGTCCGGTCGAGCGGATCACCGCGACGATCTGGGCGCCCGCCTCCGCCGCGGCGACTGCAGCCGAGCGGTCTTCGTAGATGTTGCCGCTCGCGACGATCACGTAGAGCAGCGGCGCCGGCGTCTGCGGCAGACGCGCGAGCATCTCGTCGCGACGGTCGCGCCCGGCTCGGACGCGGGCCATGCCGGCCGCGACGTGCGGCGCGAGCGCACCGCGCGCGGCCGCTTCCGGAACGTCGGCGAAGGTCGCGAGCGAGAGGCTCCCGTCGGCCAGGCCGACCGCCAGGCTCTGTGGATCCCGTCCGGTCTCGGCCAGCCCCCGGCCGAACGGCAAGGCGATGCCGCGGTCGCGTTCGTGACCGGCCAGGCCGTCCAGGATCGCATTCGGGAGGGGGATCTCGTCGTGGGCGACCCCATCGATCCCAAGCAGACGTAGCACCGACCGCTCGACCGAAACGGTCGAATGACCCGCGATGAAATCGCTCACGGGCGCCACCACCGCGGCCGCAAGAGAGCGGCAGCGGTTGACGGCCACCGAGTCGATCCGGAGTTGCATCCTATAATTTATCGCGAAGATAGTCGCCGAGGCCTTCGGACCAGGTCGGCATCCGGATGCCGAGAGCGGCGAGGCGCTCGGAGGCCAGGGCCGAGAACCGGGGGCGCGGCGTCTCGGGCTTCCAGGACTCGCGGGAGATCGGCTCGAGCGAACCGTCCACCCCGGCCCGGCGCAAGGCCTCGGCGGCGAAGTCGAACCACGAGACGGCCCCTTCGGCGGCGGCGTGGTACAGACCGTACGATTTCGTCCCGACCAAACCGCGCAACGCGACCGCGACGTTGGCAGCGTAGGTCGGCGAAGCGAACGAGTCGCTTACGATCTGCTGGCGTTCGCCCGCGCGGCCGCGTTCGAGGACGCGATCGACGAACGTGTAGCCTTTGGACGAGCTGACGCGCGTGCCGTAGAGTCCGCACGTGCGCACGACGAAGGCCGGCATCTCCAAACGCTCGACCCGACGTTCGCCTTCGAGCTTCGATGCGCCGTACTGCGAAAGCGGATGCGGTTCGTCGGTCTCGCGATACGGTCGATCGGTCTCGCCGTCGAACACGTAATCCGTGCTGAACGTCACGAAGACGGCGTTTGCATCGCGCGCGGCACGCGCCAGCCGTTCGACCGCATCGGCGTTGACCGCGAACGCGCGTTCGGGCGCACGTTCGCATTCGTCGACGTTGTGAAAGGCCGTACAGTTCACGACGAGATCGGGTGCATACCGTGCGATTGCGCGGGCTACGTCTTCAGGTTCTTCGACATTTGCTTGCGCGTGCGACGGCGCGGCAACGTCGACATCGGTCCAGCGCCGCAGGATCTCCGTACCGAGCCCGCCCGAAGCGCCGAACACCAGCGCCCGCACTACGGCGCCTCGCGGGTGGGGCTTCCGACCAGGCCCTGGATCGCGATCGCTACCGCCGACACGACCGCGGTCAGCGCGCACCCGACGGCCAATACCGAAGCGACGGCGACAAGCGTCGGATGGTATACGTTAAGCGCGACGATGGTCCCGACCGAGCCCAGAAGCGCCGGCACTCCGAATGCGAGCCGGTGCGTAGCAATGCCGTAGCTTCCGAGGATGTTGATCAGCGACGCGAAGATCATAGCGGCGCCATACCACATCAGCAACGGTTGGGCCGCATCGAACTTCGCTCCGACGAGCGCATGCAGCAGTACGAGTCCGAAGAGTTTGAAGACCACCAACCCGAGCCCGCCCAGAACGCCGACCGCTGCCAGACCTGCGAACAAGACCACGCGCGTATGTTCGCCGCGTGCATGGCGGTCCGCGGCCTGCGGCAGCAGGACGACCGGAATGAACCCGAAGCCGAAGAGAAAGATCTTCCCGACGAGCGATGCGGCAGAGTAGATGCCGGCCTGGGACGCGTCGAACCAGTGCTTGACCATCACGACGTCGGCGTTGCCCAACAGCGCGATCGCTACGGTCAGCGCCAGCGACCCCGCTCCCGCAACCACGATGCGACGCCAATCGTAGCGTACAGGTTCCTCGGGATAGCGCAGCGCGACCGCAAAGACGCGTTGCATTATCAGCGCACAGCCGGCGAGGCTCCCTACGAAAAAGCCCGCGAGCGCTCCGAAGAGCTTCCAGCCGACGACGGCGAACACGAGCGTCGCGACGATTTTTGCGGCGCCCTCTGCGATCGCGGAGTACGCGAATCCCTCGAAATCATGGATGCCCTGCGCGAGGGCGCGGTAGGCTCCCGAAGCGAGCACGACGGCCAGCAACGTGCCCGCCAACGCGACGGACCACGCCGGAGCGTTCATAAGCGCGCCGATCGTATTCGCTCCGATCAGCGTCGCAGCGATGACGATCAGCGCGACCGCACCGAAGGCGCGCGCCAATCCCACCGAGAGACCACGCAGATGGGCAAAGTCGTCGAGGGCCCGGAACTCCGCGGCGAAGCGCGTGATCACGGGCATGAGCACGGCGGTCGGAGCGGCGGCGAGGGTCATAGCGGAGATGAGCGCCGCGAGCGTTCCGTATTGATCCACGCCGAGCGATCGACTCGCGATCATATGGAAGACGAATCCGGCCGCGTTCAGGAACGTGGACGCGGCAAAGACGAGGGCGCCCTGCCGCAGAAACGAACTTGAGCGAAGCCGCGCTAATGTCTCGTGCACCGGCCTCCTGTACGACGTCGCGCGGGACAAGCCCCGGCATAACGGAGAATGTCGGAGCGATGAACGCAAGGCCACTGCCCATCGCGGGCTCGATGTTGGTTCTTCCCGACGTCCATGCAGACGAACGAGGTTCCTTCCAAGAGACGTACTCCTCGGAGCGCTATGCCGCCGTCGGCATCCGCGATGCGTTCGTTCAGGACAACGTCTCGCTCTCCAATCGGGACGTTCTTCGCGGGCTGCACGGTACCGCGCGGATGGCAAAACTCGTTCAAGCACTGGCCGGCGCCGCATTCGATGTGATCGCCGACGGACGTCCGGGGAGCCCCACCTACGGGCGGTGGCACGGCGAATACCTTCGCGCCGGGGAGCATCGGCAGATCTACATCCCGGCCGGCTGCCTGCATGGATTCCTCGCGCTCGAAGACGGCACGATGCTGGGCTACAAGCAGAGCGCACTCTATGATCCGGCCGCCGAGATGGGGATCGCCTGGAACGACCCGACCTTTGCGATCGCATGGCCGCTCGCCGGCCGAACGCCGCGGCTCTCCCCCAAGGACGCCGTAAACCCGTTCCTGTCATCCCGAGGGTAGGCGCATAGCGCCGTAATCGAGGGACCAATCCTGTAACTCTTCTCCGCGCGGGCGGTAGGAGAGGGGACAAGGACCGAATCGAGAGGGGATGGCCATCGAGGGTCGGAGCGACGAAGCTCTGGTACTGCAGGTTCGAGAGGGGGATCCCGACGCGTTCGGGGTCTTGGTCGACCGCTACAAACGCGGGATCGCCAACTTCATCGGCGCCGGCGTCCGCAGCCCGTCCGACATCGCGGATCTCTCGCAGGAGACGTTTCTGCGAGCGTACGCGCACCTCGGGACCTTCAATCCCCAGCTCGGGAAGTTCTCGACCTGGATCTATCAGATCGCCCGCAACGCCGTGCGAACGCACCTCGGGAAATCCCAGAAGCGTCCGCCGACGCACGAGTTGCCCGAAGATCGGACCCTCGAGAGCGCGCTTCCCGACTGCTCACGCGATGCGGATCCGGTGGGCGGGATCCTCCGCGACGAAGCCGAGCGCGAAGTGCGCGACGCGATGGCGGAACTCCCGGAACGGACGAGGACGGTACTGGCTTTGCGTTACTTCGACAACCTGGAATATCACGCGATCGCGAGCACGATGGGGTTGTCGCTGGGCAATGTCAAGACGCTGATCCACCGCGGCAAGATCGCGCTCGCACAGAAGATGCGCGATCGCGAGACGCGCGCCGTGGCATCGACGCGTCCGACCGGACGCGGGGGGTTGCATGCGCTGCTCCTGGTGTGAACCCCGACTCGCCGAGTATCTCGAAGGCACGCTGAGCGCGCGCCGGATGGCGGTCGTCGCGCGCCACGTGCATGGCTGCGCGTCGTGCTCGTCGCTGATCGAAGAACTCAAGGTCGTCGACGCGCTGTTGGCCACCTCGACGCCGCCCGATCTGCCTGCGAACTTCACGTTTGCGGTAATGGCGCACGCGCGCTCGATGCCGCTTCCGCAACCGCGTCGCCTGCCGATCTGGCTGGCCGCCGCCGGTTACGTCATCGCCGTCTGGCTGCTCGCGGGCGGCTGGTTCCTGGCGCGCGGCACCGGTGCGTTCGTCGCCGCCGGTCACGCGCTCTCGCCGTTCGGCCGCGGCCTCGGCGCGCTCGCGACGGCCGGCGCCGGCGTCGGACACGCATTCGCACCCAACGCTCTCGCGATCGGCGCGATCGTCTTCGCGGTGCTGGCGGTCGATCTGCTGGCGCTCGCCGGACTCTTCTACTTCTACCGCGTCGTTCGGTCGCGCCGGCTCGCCACCGTCACCCTCGAGATCCGGCGATGAACCCGCGAGCGACGCTCTTCTTCACCTTTGCGCTCGGGTTGCTGGCGTTCTTCGGCTTCGTGCAGAGCGCGCAAGCGTCCGTGCGCATCATCGATCACGGCGGGACGTACTTCGGCGACGTGTTCGTCGAACGCGGCCAGATCGTCGATGGCAACGTCGACGTGTTGGGCGGAACCGCGACCGTCGACGGGATGATCCGCGGCGATCTCACGGTCACGGCCGGGAATATCAGCCTGCGTCCGGGTTCCATCATCACGGGCAAGATGACCGATCTCGGCGGCACGGTCTCGAGCGGTTCGCCGTTCGAAGCGCCGGTCGAGACGTCGTTCGTTCAAGACGGACGGGTGCTTTGGAAGATCGGTACGAGCGCGATCGTGCTGCTCTTCTTCTTGATCTTCCCGTTGCGCACGCGGATGGCGCTCGATCGGTTGGAACGGCATCCGGGCATGTGCACGGGCATCGGCTTGGTCGGCTGGGTCGCGATCTTCCCGCTCGCGCTGCTGTTCTGCGTCACCGTGATCCTGATTCCGCTGGTCTTCGTCGAAGCGATCGCGGTGATCGCGGGCGTCTTCGTCGGCACCGCCGCGCTCTCGCTCCTGGTCGGACGCCGTCTCTACGAGATGCTGAGCCCGCGCAGCACACCGACCCCGGTCATCGCGCTCGCACTCGGTCTCGTGCTGATCACCGCAGCCGAACTCGTCCCAGTGCTCGGCTGGCTGGTCACCGCGCTGGTCGGCGTGGTCGGCCTCGGCGCCGCGATCCTCTCGTGCGTCAAAGAGCAATCGTTCACCGGCATTCCGATCGCCCCGAACCCGTCGATCGGCGGCCCTCCGATGACGATCGGCTAACCGAGGTCCAGCTCCGCATATCCGGAGACGAGTGCAGCGCGCAGATCGCGGAGATCCCCGTCGCGGATCATCTCCCAGATCTCTTCCGGACCTTCGCGACCGTAGATGTGCCGCAAGAGTATTCCCATATCGCGAATCGACCTCCAAGGGATATCCGGGCAACGCCGATCGAGGCGGCGATCCCCTTCGATGCCCTGCTTGCGTTCGAGTTCGAACGTCTTGTCGGCGGCTTCGGCGACGATCAGTACTTGACGCGCGATCGCATCCCGAAGGAGATCATCGCGAAGAAAATCCTCGTACGAGGAGTCGCCCACGTATTTGTGGACTCGATCGACCGCTCCCAACATGTCGCGAACGCGCTGCTCGATTCGCCCGGGTTGCCAATCGCTAAAACGCACGGACGGCGTCCGTGAGAACGTGAGCGAAGGACGTTCCCTCGATGTTGCGTTTCGTCACGACATCGACGGGTCGCATGAGGCGGTCCCTGAGGTATACTCCGACCTTCGCCCGGGTCAAAAGCGAAAACGAGACGTCCTCACGCGTCTCGATCAAGACATCTACATCGCTCTCCGGCGTAGCGTCGCCGCGCGCAACCGAGCCGAAGATCGAGATCCCCGCGACCCCGAACGCTTCGAGTTCGGGCCGACAGAAGCGGAGCGTACGGATCGTCGACGCGAGCAGATCGACAACCGGCGGCCCCCCCGAGGAATCCGATTCCCCGAACGCCAGGATGAGCGGTGAAACGCCGAGAGCGCGGGCGATCTCTAGCCCTGTCGAAAAGCTGGGCTGCTTCGAACTCCCAGATTCGATCTTGCGAATGGCGTCTTCGGTTACGCCAACTTCGTGCGCCAGGGCCGAGGCGGTCATCCCGGCCTGCGCACGAGCGACTTTCAACCTACGACCTAGAGTATGTTCCATGAGCATACTCTAGCATCTTCGTAGATCCCTTGCAACCGCTACCCGAACTCGCGTGGATCGATAACGCGAAGATCGGGAAACGCGCGACGGAAGAAGGCTGCGTCGGTCGTCACGAAAGAACCGATAGTGCAAGCGTGCGCGCCGATGATGAAATCGGCCGCAATCCGTCGCACCGCACCGGCGCCGCTCGCTTTTTGGCGTTCGACGTGATCCCGAAACGCATTCCCCGCATGCTTCCAGACCGCGATCGAGATATCGCAATCGATCACGATCTGTGCACCCGTCAACGTCGCCTCGACATCGGGAGCGTCTGCGTCCGGACCGGCGCAAAGCTCCGAGAATGCCGGCCCGGAAATGACGATCCTGCCGGAACCGGCAGCTAGCGCCAGTGCGCGCGCGACGCGTTGGGCATCCTCAGCACTTCCACGTTCGAGCAGAATGGCCACGTTCGTATCAATCGCCGTCATCGTCGCGCCCGCGGAGTTCGCGCACCATCGCGTTGACCTGGTCGATCGAGAGTCCGTTACCGACGCGACGCCGCCCGATCATCGGCGCGAGGCGCTCCTCAACACTGAGCGGCATGACGCGAACGCCCTCTTCGGAAATCTCAAACCGTATTTCGGAGCCCGGTCCGACGTGGAGAAACGCACTCACACCGGCGGGCAGAGTGAGCTGGTTCTTACTGGTCACCCTGGCACGATACTCCTTACCCATTCTGCCTTTCTATCATCTCCTTTCGATTAATCCCTTACCATCCTAGGGGTCCGTAGGCCCCGCGTCAAGGCTTCGCCAATAGGTCGGGCGCCATGTCCACCATATCGAAGGCGGCCAAGTTCGCGGAGCGCACGTCGCGCCTGCGGGCGAGCACGATCCGCGAGATGCTCAAGGTCACCCAACAACCCGACGTCATCTCGTTCGGCGGCGGCCTGCCCGCGCCCGAACTCTTCCCGATCGACGCGATCGCCGAGTGCACGCGCGAGGTGATGGACGAGTACGGCGCACAGGCGCTGCAGTACAGCGTCACCGAGGGTATCCCCGAGATGCGCGACTGGGTCGCGCGCCGCTTGACGATGCGCTTCAATCGCAGCATCGACGCGGACGCGGTCGTGATGGTCAACGGGTCGCAGCAAGGGCTCGATCTGATCGGCAAGATCTATCTCGATCCGGGCGACCACGTGGTCCTCGAAAATCCCTCGTATCTCGGGGCGATCCAAGCCTTCGACGCCTACCAGGCCCGCTATCTCACGGTCGAGACCGACGAAGACGGCATGATCCCGGCATCCCTCGAGCGCGTTCTCGAGGCGGCCGATCCGTTCCCGAAGTTCGTCTATCTGGTTCCCAACTTCCAGAATCCGACCGGGCGGACGCTCGCCCTGGAACGCCGCGAAGAGATCGTACACATCTGCGAACGCTTCGACGTCGTGCTCGTCGAGGACGATCCGTATGGCGAACTCCGCTTCGAGGGCGAACACCTCCCGGCGCTAGCCTCGTTCGTCTCGAGCGCGACCATCATCTATCTCGGAACGGGCAGCAAAGTGATGGCGCCCGGCCTGCGAGTCGCCTGGGCCGTCTGTGGCGATCCCGACGTGCGCGAGAAGTTGGTCCTGGCCAAGCAGGGAGCGGATCTGCACAGCGGCTCGCTCTCGCAGTATCTCTTCCATCGGTTCGTCTCGCGCACGGCACAGTTCGCGTCGCATCTGGGCGCGATCGTCGCCACTTATCGGCGACGCCGCGACGTGATGCTCGAAGCGCTGACCGAGTTCATGCCGGATATCGTCTCGTTCAACCGCCCGGCCGGAGGCATGTTCCTGTGGGCGACCGTCCCGGGCGTCGATACCGCCGAGCTGCTGAAGGCGAGCGCCGAGCAGAAGGTCGTGTTCGTCCCCGGGGTCAGCTTCTACCCGACCCGGGACGTCCACGACGGTATGCGCCTGAACTTCTCCAACGCTTCGGAAGAAAAAACCCGGGTCGGCATCGAACGCCTGGCCCACGCACTCAAAACCTACGCACGCCTCGTATAGGAGTTCGTCCCGTGGCAATCGTTACCGGTATTTTCCCGTCCTGCGACCCGACCGCGATCCAAGCGGCCCTGACGGCCGCGGGCGTCGACGCGAGCAAAGTCAAGGTCGTCACCAAGAGCGAGCCCTCGGAAGACCACGAGGACTCGATCATGGACTTCATCTATGTCGCGAAAGCTCAAGACAGCAACAGCTTTTCGGACGACATGACGCACGGGACCAATCTGGTCTCCGATTCGGGCGGCACGAACGTGCCCGGCATCGGCGGCCGTCATCAGGATCTGCGCGCGTTCGGCACGCACGGTACCATCTACAACTATCTCGGCAACTCGGATATTCCGTCCGACGTGGCCGGCAACTACAACGATGCGATCGACGAAGGCCGATGCGTCGCGATCTACAGTATGACCGCCGGCGAAGACGGCGACGCGGTCACGACGTCGTTCCGGACCGCCGGTTTCAAGAACGTCAAATCGTTCTAGTCACTACCCCCAACTAGAGAAAGGCCCGCCGGATTCCGGCGGGCCTTTTGTCATCCCGAGCGTAGCGCGACGCGCGTAGTCGAGGGACCGCCGCTAGAAGGCGGGCGTAAGGTGGAGCGGGCCGTGCGACGCGGTCACCAGATCGTCGCTGATGACGCCCTGCACGTAGGCTGCGATCGAGGCCGGAATCGTCAGCGCCGTCGTATTCGAGAAGCGCGTGCCGTGACCGTCCTGCGCGTAGTCGTTGAACGAGGTCGCGAAGTAGCGCGCCACCGTCGAGGCTGGAGCCTCGGCGTCGACGAGCATCCCGTTGCCGAACCGCTGGGTGATCGTGAATCCCGCCGCCTGCAGACGCGCGACGACCGTCGCCTCATCGGCGTGGAGCGTCGGGGTCGAGCGGAGCAGAATGCCGATCCGAGTCGGCGCGCTCGCCGCGCGCAGTCCGAGATCGGTCAGCCCGCGGACGTTCCGCAGATCCCGCAGGTTATCGTAGCCGCGCGCTTCCGCCGGAAGCTGGGCGACCGTCGCAGCGGCGCGAACGCCGGCCGCGAGCGTGCCGAGCACGTGTCCCGGGCAGATATGCTGGGCGACCGCCATACCGTTCGGCTGACCGATACCGCCGACGTTGTCGAACCCGGTCGCCGCCGTGTACGACGGATCGCCTGTCGGACCCGAGGGCGGTGCGATGTAGGCGTCGTTCCCGACGGTCACGTCGCTGAACGCCGAGTAACCCATCGCCGCGAAGGTATCGTAGAACATCCGGACCGGGTTCACGATCGAGGTCGTGTTGCAGTACTGGTAGATCTCGGCGAGCATGGCGGCGTTCATCGGCGAACTCCACGAGGTGCCGCCGATCAAGTAGGTGCCACCGCCCAGCTTGATGATCGCATTGTTGCCGGGAAACGCAATGTCCGGAACGTTGCGCCCGGCCTGCGATGCGCCCGCAAGTCCGGTCTGATACGACGGGGTCGTGAAGAAGGTCGATATGCCGCCGCCGCTGATGCAGTTCTGGCCGTAGGTCGCGCCGGCGCAATCGTTCCAGATCGCATTGGTCAGGATGTTGGCGTTGACGCTGTCGGTGTTGGTCCCGCCGACCGCGATGACGTTCGGGTCGGTCGCCGGCGACTGCGCGCCGAAAGGATTGCTCGTGCTGCTGAAGTAGCAGTCGTTGCCCGTATCGCCGGAGGCTGCCGAGATCGCGATACCGGCGGCGTTCATCGCGTTGAAGATCGGGTTTTCGATCGTCTTTGATCCGGAGTACTCGCAGCCGCCGAACGAGAGGTTCACGACCTGGGCGCGCCCATCCGAGAGGATCGCGTTATAGGCATCCACGATGTGCGCGTTGCTCAGATCGGGGATGTTGTAGATGATCACGTTGGCACCCGGCGCGATGCCGGCGATAGTCTCCGCATCCAGGGTGGCTTCGCCGCCGCTCGTGGTGTCGGTGAGCCCGCCGCCGTCGACCGGGCGAACCATGATCTGACCCGTGCGGACGATTTTGAAGAGCGTCAGATAGGCCTGCATATCGCTCGTCGAAGGGACCGCGTCGATCACGATCGCGACCGTCCGACCGTCACCGTTGTAACCGGACTGGACCGGGAAGTGGAAGGCGTTAGCCTCGGCCGATGCGCCCCAGTAATGCGGATTTCCGGCCTTGCTCGAGATGTAGTCGACGTTCGGCAGCGCGTCGTTGGGCGTGGCCTGCGCGACCGGCGTCACCGAGGTCTTGTAGATGCCGCCGGACGCGCCGACCGCGTAGAGCGCGATCCCGTTACTCGAAAGACTGACACCGGAACCCGGAACCGAGGTCCAGTTGCCCGTAGCGAGGTCGTTATAGAAAAGGTTCGACCCGGAAGCACTCGCGGGATAGCCCAGTGCGAAGAGTCCGCCGCTCGTGGTGGACGAAACCGACGATGCGACGCCCGGGAAGGTCACGAACGTCAGGTTCGCGTTCTCGTAGTAGATGTTGCCGACCGAGTTGATGATATAGAGACCGCCCGGTGCAATCGTTCCGCCCGGGATCGTATACGTCGACCAGTCCCAGTTGGAGCTGATCTGAGTGCCCGCGCCGGCCTGCTGGGTCCACGTACCGTTGGTGTTCTTCCAGATCGGGAAGTCGGGGCCGCCGCCGTTGGAGAGCACGTACACGGAGGCGCCGTCCGAACTTGCGGTCACCGCCGAGGCGCCGCCGCCCAAACCTGTCCAGGTCGTGCCCACGTATTTATAGGTTCCCCCGCCGGAGTTGATCGCGTAGAGGACGCCGTTCGAGGCGGCCGAGATCTTCGAGGCCAAACCCGATATATTCGTCCACGCTCCCTTGACGTAGTGAAAAATGTATTTATCGGGGCCCGCCGGGGCTGTCGAGAGCACCCAAATCGAGCCGTCCGAACTTGCGCTCACCTGACTTGCCGAACCCGGGATCTGCGTCCAGCCGAGAGCGATCAGGGTCGCATCGGGTTTGACCGAGGTCATCGCCGACGCCGGCTGGGGGGCCGTCGATGCCATCGGCGCGGCCTTGATCAGGGCGGGCGAGATGGAGTTCGGCGTCGTCATCGACGACGATACGCCCGGCAGTGCGCCGGTGCCACTCCCGTGGCCGGAGCATCCGACCATTGCTCCCACGCAGATCAGCGCGAGCGTGGCGGAATTGCGAATCGAACGGAGTTTCATGGGTGCGTCCACTCTTTCGGAGCCCGACAAGTGCGAGATGAGAAACGGGTGAAGACATTTCGGCTCGGGCGGGACGCGTCCTCGCTACCGGCCGGCCAACTTCAGATAAACGATTCCAGCCACCCCGAGTGACGGAACCGCGAAGAGCACCCAACCGAGCGTTACGAACGCGAACGTCCCGAGCGTCGAGACGGCCCTTACGATCCTCGTATGGGCGAACTCTTCATAGTGAACGGCTACGTACTGCGTCCAGATTCGATGGACCCCTAGACCGAGACCGTGCCAAAGGCCCCATACGACAAAATGCCACGCCGCGCCGTGCCAGAGGCCGGCCAGGGCCATGACGACCGCCAGGTTGGCGACCGTCATCAACCGGCCGCGCCGAGATCCCCCGAGCGGAACGAACACGTAATCGCGGATCCAAGAGCTCAGACTGATATGCCAGCGCCGCCAGAACTGCGAGATGTTCTCCGCAAAATATGGGCGGTCGAAGTTCTCAAGTATCTGGAAGCCGAGCAGGAGCGAACACCCGATCGCGATGTCGGAATATCCGGTGAAGTCGAAGTAGATCTTGACCGCGTAGGCGAGCGCTGCGATCCAGTAATCTGCCGGCGTATAGATCGGCAGCGGCGCCTGAAGCGGGCCGATGAAGGCGTTCATCGAATCGGCGACGATCGACTTCTTCGCGAGGCCGAGCGCGATGCGAAACGTGCCCGTCGCGAACAGGAGCGGATCAAGCCGCAACATCGAGAGCACCCGGTCGATCTGCGGCACGAAATTCTGATAGCGCTTGATCGGCCCCGCGACCATCGTCGGAAAGAAGAGCGCGAAGACCCAGAAGTCACGGGTGCCGATCCGCACGATCTTTCCGAGATACACGTCGACGAGCACATGCACGAACTCGAAGGTGAAGAACGAGACCGCGAGCGGAACGATCAGACTCGGGACGACGTTCGAGCAGCCGTGCGCGCACACGCCGTCGAACGTCCCGGCGAAGAACTTCGCGTACTTGAAGACGGTCAACACGCCGACGCTCGCGACGATCCCGTAGGTGAGCACCCATCGGCGCGCGGCCGCTCGATCGAGCGACAGGGCGAGCAACCTGCGCGCGCATGCGAACGTCACCAAACCGAGGGTCAGCACGAGCAACGTATACGCCGGGATCGAGGCAGCGTAGAAGATCAGTCCCGAGAGGATCAGCAGCGGTGCGCGGAAGCGCGGCGGAACGACGTACCAATAGAGTACGAAGACGACCGCTCCGAAGATCGCGAAGAGCCACGTGTTGAAGATCATCGCAGCGCCCGCCGCGCGAGCGGCGCCAGCAACGCCGCCAGGCGCTCGTTTCCGCACGCGGTCAGATGATCGTTGTCGAAAAAATCAACGGCCGGGATCGCGCGATCGAAGTCCGCGACGGCGATGCCGCGCGCGCGGGGAATCGCCGCGAGCGCGCGGAGCTTCGCATCGTACTCGGGTGCGTCGATGTAGTCGGCGAGTAGCCGGTGGTTGGTCGGAGTGAGAAACGCCACCGTCGGGATGCGTTCGGAGGCGAGAAGCGCGGCGAGCTTGCGCAGATAGACGGCGTCGACGTTTTTGGACGCGAGCGGTGCCAGGTCGTACGTACCGAGGAACTTGTCGGCGGTCGGCCGGTGGGCGGCCGCCTGCAATGCGGCCGAACCCGTCAGTGCCGCGACGGCCGCTTTTGCGGCCAGCGACGCATCGTCGCTACCGAAGAACGCCTCGCGCAGATCGACACGAAAGCGATAGAGCGGCCATACCCGCTCGACCGCGCGACCCAGTACGCCGGCGACGCCCGCAGGCGCCGGCGTGGCGAGGAGTCGAGCGTCCGCCGTACCGATCGATGCCTCGACGCTTCGCGCCAGCGCCGGCTGCAGGCGATCGTAGGCGCTGTCGGCCGGGTTCGTCTCCTTACTGTTGATCCCGAGAACGACCAGGCGCGGGCGAACGCCGCGCGCGAGCACGTCTCGCAGCATGAAATAGCTGTTGACACTGCTTCCACCCTCGTAGCTGAGGTTCATGACGGGGACGGGCGCGACCGCGCGCGCCAGGAGCGATGCCGCGGTGCGTTCTGCCGTAAGGCGATAGCCCCAGAGCACCGAGTCGCCCAGCACAACGACCGGTCGGGCGTCGCGCCCGTCGTCGATGTAGCGCTCCAGGTAGGCGCTCGAGAACTGCTCGGGCAGACGCGCCGGATGCGGATGCCACGCGAGCACGGCTGCATCGACGATCGCCAGGACGGCTAGCGCGACCGGAATGCATATCCACCATTTCGCACGGACGATCGACGCGTGCGCGTCCATTCAGAAGTCGGTATAGATGAAGTGCGATTCGGCGGAAGGACTCAAGACGACGATCGCCACCACGATCGCCGCAAGCACCACTCCGAGCACGTACGGTCCGAAGCGCGCCGAACGCAACAGCGGCCAGAGCCGATTCGTCGTCAGATACCAGGCGGCGGCGTAGGAATCGTTCGTCCCTTGCGTGATCTGCGTCTGCGCGTCTTCCCAATCGCCGGAATCGGCCGGCGCGCTCACGGGCCCG